>JBCDEB010000042.1:0-46149 GCA_039180005.1 Cyanobacteria bacterium P01_G01_bin.54
CAACCGGGTTTGACAGGGGGCCAGCCCCCCGACACCTCCCGCTGAGGGGGAGATTGCCCCCTCAGACTCCGGCAATATTGGAGCCAGTATTGTTGATTTCATTGAGTTTTATAAGTTTTCGTGCTCTTGGCTTAACCGAAACTCAGGTAGCAAACGGGGAACTATATTGACTCTGCCGCCTTGAGCGCGACAAAAAAGTCTTGGACGAACTGCACCAGTACCTTAATCGGGGGCAGGGTTGCCTTGGCCAGTTCTGTTTGGGTATTGGAGGGCGAATCCCAGGTTGATTCGGTCGCATCGGGCAAACGCTTACCGAACTGGGAATGCTGAAACACATCAATGCTGCGAGCGTTGGAGTTGGTCAAAACGATCGTGATCGGCGCACTTAGAAATGCCAACGCCTCGGGAGGCAAAAAATTAGCCTGTTCCTGTTTAATCGTCTGTAAACGCACCACCAGTTGTGTGAGTTCTGCGTCCCAGGCCAAGAGTTGTTCGTATTGATGGCGCTTAAAAGCGCCCTGTTTATGGCGTTGTAATTGCTCAAGCAACTGGTGCAATTGCTGTTCCACAATTTGGGCCGCCTGAAAGGGCAAAATGGCGCAATAGGCCGTCGCAAACAGATCGGTATTGCGATCGGCCTCAAAGGTCAGATAGGTTCGCCGCACCGTGACATTCAAGCTGGGGGGACGATGCAGCCGAGCGTCAGCCTGGGCAATCTGGTGATAGAGGGTTGCCAGCGCCAAGTTGGCATAGAGGTTAAAGGGCGCATCGACTGTAATTTGCACGGTGGGTTGAATTTCCCGGAAAAAAGCCTGGAGTTCCTGGGGCTTAAAATGTTTCACCAGGCTCTCATCCCCCAAAGGACTGAGATCAATCCAGTCACAGACAAGCTCTTGGGTGTTAAGCTGCGTTCGCGCCACTTGATAGAGACGCGCGCCGGTCAAAATTGCCCCGGTCAAATCCGCCCCCGTCCATTCCGCTTTCATCAGCCGCACCCGACTAAGATCGGCATGAACGAGACTGGCATTGACCAGATTCGCCTCCGATAAGTCAGCCCCCAAGAGGTTGGCCCCACTCAAACGAGCATTGCTCAAGTCCGCCCAACGTAGATTTGCCCCACTCAAGTCCGCCCAACGCAGATTCGCCCCCCGCAAATCCGCCCCACTCAAGTCAGCGCGGGTCAGACTGGCTTGGTTAAGATCCGCATTGCGCAGGTTGGCTGCCCGCAGGTTGGCTCGGGTGAGATCCGCGCCATTGAGATTCGCTTGTTCTAGGGTTGAATCTGCGAGCACCACATCTCGCAAGTTTGTTTCACTCAGGTTGCAATAGCTCAAATTGGTCTGGCGCAGGCTGGCTTCGCGGAAGTCGGTACCGGAGAAGTTGGAACCGCTCAGATTCGCGCCACTGAGATCGGCACGAACCAATTCGGCATGGAGGGCGATCGAATCGGTCATATCAGCTTCGCGTAGATCCGCCCGAATCAAATTGGCGACATTCAGTTTGGCATGGTTGATCGTGGCGCGATAGAGATTGGCCGCGCTCAGGCGTGCGACATTTAATTTAGCCGCATTAAAGGTTGCACCGCTGAGGTTCGCGCCACTGAGGTTGGCCACATTGAGGGTTGCACCACTGAGATTCGCCCCGCTGAGATTAATATTGCGCAGATTCGCTTCGTTGAAATTCAGGTTCTCAAAATCCCGTTGACCCGTTGCGTAGAGATGACGAAGTTCTTTAAGATTCATGGGGCACTCAAGAAAACCAGCACGTGACGCAGTAACCAAATGCTATCAGGGAATTTAGGATTGTGAGCCGGATTGGGATTGTTGGACTCGGGTTAATTGGGGGGTCTCTGGGTTTGGATTTGCGAGCGCAGGGCCATGAAATTCTGGGAATTGCTCGTCGCCGCACCACTTGCGATCGCGCCCTAGAGCGGGGCATTGCCGATTGGGCAGGAACGGAATTGAATCGGCTCTCGAATGTGGAAATTCTCTTTCTCTGCACACCGATCGCCGCGATCTTACCCACCCTAGAGCAGGTGCGCCCCCACCTACACCCCGACACGCTGGTGACCGATGTGGCCTCGGTTAAAGCGCCGATTGTGACTGCCGCCACACCCCTCTGGCCCTATTTTCTGGGCGGGCATCCCATGGCCGGAACCGAACAGCAGGGCGTGGAAGCCGCTCAAACCCATCTGTTCCAAAATGCCCCCTATGTCTTGACCCCGACAGCGACAACCCCCCCTGAACTCACCATCATCCTGACCTCGCTGATTCAACAGCTCCAAGCCCAACGCTACTGTTGTGCCCCAGAAGCCCACGATCGCGCCGTCGCCAGCATTTCCCACTTGCCGGTGATCATCAGCGCCAGCCTGATTGCCAGTTGTCAACAGAGCCTGGATGCCGAAACCCAAGCCCTCGCCCAAGCCCTCGCCAGTTCTGGCTTTCGCGATACCAGCCGGGTGGGGGGTGGCAACCCAGAGCTGGGGGTGATGATGGCCCGCTACAACCGCGCCGCCCTCCAAGCCGCCTTAGACAGCTATCGGGAGAGCCTGGCAGCCCTGAGCGACCAGATTGAGCAAGAAGACTGGGATGCCCTTACGGCTGCATTGCAGCAAACGCAAGCCGCTCGCCCCCCTTTTGTTGAATAAGTTTGTTTTCAGACCCCATGACCGATCCCACCCTGCTGCGCCTGCTGCAACTGGTCAGCCCCGCCCTGCCCATTGGGGCCTATAGCTATTCCGAAGGTCTCGAAACCCTCGTCGAATCGGGAGTGATCACAACCGCTGAGCAGTTGACAACTTGGCTGCAACAATCCCTCCGGTACGGGCCGATCCGTACGGAAGCCGCCGTGATGCTGCGGGCCTATGCGGCCGTCGCCGCGCAAAATAGCTCAGATCTCGAGCGTTGGAACCAATGGCTCTCAGCCACTCGGGAAACGGCTGAACTGCGCCAGTCGAGTTGGCAAATGGGGCGATCGCTCCTCCAACTCTTTCGTCAGATTGAACCTGAGCTCGCCACAGCGCTTCCCACGCTGGAGCCTGGCAATTATGCGATCGCCTTCGGTGCTGTGGCTGCCTGCTGGCAAATTTCCCCCACAACCGCCCTGCTCGGCTATCTCCAGGGTTGGCTGACCCATGCGATTACCGCCGCCGTTAAGCTCATTCCGCTGGGTCAAACCTCAGGGCAGCAGATCTTGCTGGCCCTCTCACTGGATCTGTTGGTGGCGCGTGAGGCGATCGCCTGCCTGAGCGATGCTGAACTGGTCAGTTGCAGTTGGGGCCCAAGCCTCGCCAGCATGAACCATGAAACTCAATACACCCGTCTATTTCGCAGTTGACCCCAAATCAATCCAACCGTTGACGACAATCACCTGCAAACGGTGACATTCCCTACAAAACTTTTCAGCCAGACGCGACAGCATACGAGTAGTTGCAAAGCATTGCTGACGCCCTTTGCTGGCTAATGATTCTGTAAAGAAAATAAAGCAAATGCAAGGCAATGTAAAGCAACTGTAAAGCTACACAAACCCCAACCCATTTGCCATTCACCCCTGCTGTTTCCAAGACAGTATGTCTTGACTGTATCTCTGATTGGTCAAGGCATTTACTGCCGCTTCACCCCTTGGTGACTGAAAGCAGCCTGGGTCGTTTTGACCACATTGGAGCTGAAAATTCTTCGGAAACCTCAGCGTTGTTTCTGTAGTCTTTTAAAGTGAACAATTGTGCCCTACAACTGCACAGAAAAAACTATGGTTGATGCCACTCATTACACTGCTCAGCAAATCAATTTAGGGGAGTTCACGCCGCATTTGATTACTCCCCCCATGCCACAACCCGAACAGTTATCGGTTGGGCAGACGCTCAAGCGCTTACTCCGCCGCTGGGTTGGCAAGTCTTTGACTGCCCTGTTCCAGCCGATTAAAACCTGGCTCGATGCGATCGAAATTCAAGATGCGGCCTTTGCCCATTGGCTCTGTGCCCTGATTCCTGCCCAATGCCCTTTCGAGCGTGACGTTCAGGTGCTTGGCAAGGTGCTCTTCCATATTCCGCCCCTGTGCAAACTCAACCCGTTCTATGAGCAGGTGGTTTATCTGCGCTTCCGTGCCCTCTGCTACCTCGCTGATGACTGTGGTGAGGATATCAGTCAATATTGCTGATTGGACATTAATGACCTGGGGCTGTCATCTCTTAGGTGCTCCAATCCAATTAGAGCGATCGGGATAGCCCCTAACTGATTTCGCTAGGGTCGGTGTGTGATCGCGGAGTCGTTGGCGTAGCCTCCCGGAAGGATAGTACATCTTGCCCGTCACGGTCTGAATTCCACATAGGGTAAGCTTTTCAGCCTTAAGTTCACACGGATGGTTTCAAACCCTCCCCTACTGCTCTGTGCAAACCAGCCTATGTTCTTAAGCTGGCCCTGGTTTACTTCGATCAGCAGACTGACTTTTCTCGATCCTTTTTTTATCCGCTCAGAGAATTTTAGTTGAGAGAACATGTCGTCGCGATCGCCTTGATTTTAATCTTTTTAGAGAGTAAATTTGTAGCCGCTATCGTTCTATTCCGGGTCATTCAATATATCAATTCCCCCTAACCAAACTTAACTCTAACGTCTTCTCTTCAGAAGAGTATTTTGTTTATACTTAGAAGAGGGAGAAATTTCATTTGAGCGCTGATCGACTCCTGATATTTCATTTGGTTACACAAAGTATAGACCGCGTCTCATTTCACCCTATTGCAGGAGACATGGAGCTATGGAGCACAGTTGGCATCGCCGTATTAAAGACATTATCTTGTTTCTGCTAGTCATCGGCGTATCTGTAGGGATGTGGTGGCTACTCTTTCCTGCACGGGGTAAGATGGCCCAGGTCTGTACCCCTGTCAGTTTGGGCGACGCCGCTGCGCCTGAATCCCCCCCCATCTTTGAATGCAAAAATATCAAGGCGGGTGCTAACAAGGAATTTTTATATTGAGTGGCGATTAGGACGATCGCCCATAGTCGTTATCAGGTGCCATCGCCAATTTAGCGAGATCGGCTCAACCATGGCCTTCGAATTACTTCCCCCAAGCGGGGGAAGTTTTTTATTGTCCAATCCCCTACAATACTTGCCACATCGCTTCTCTGTTGCCAATGCCCGATCGCGCCCCCAAGACTAACCTGAAGACCTACTTACTGGTTGCTCCTCAAACGCTCATTTTTTTGGGATTTCTGATTGTGCCGTTGGTGATGATTGGGGTTGTCAGTGTGTGGGAATTCAATGGCTACACGATGGTGCCAGCCCTGACGGGGGCAAACTACCAGCGTATTTTGGCCTCTCCGGTCTATCTGGCCACCTACCTCAGTACGTTTAAATTTGTGGTGCTGGTTTGGGGTCTGACGCTGGCGATCGCCTATCCCGTGGCTTACTTCCTAGCCTTCTGTGTCCGACCTCTACGCTGGCAAGTCTTTTGGTTTGTGGTCTGCACGATTCCCTTTCTGACCTCTAATATTATTCGGATGATTGCCTGGATTCCCTTTTTAGGGCGGGAAGGGTTGCTCAACCAGGCGCTCTTGGCCATCAGTCTAATTCAAAACCCCGTCGAGTTGTTTTTGTTCTCCGACTTTGCTGTGGTACTGGTGATGGTTCATCTCTATGTCTTATTTATGATTGTGCCCATTTTCAACAGCTTGATGCGGATCGATCGCCACTTGATCACTGCCGCAATGGATGCAGGAGCCGCCGGTTGGCAGGTGCTTCGGGAGGTCATTCTACCCCTCTCGTTGCCCGGAATCGCAATTGGTTCAATCTTGGTCGTGACGCTGGTAATGGGTGAATTCGCAACCATTCGTCTAATGAGTGGCGGTCAAGCGTCATCGGTGGGCTCTGCGATCCGCAACCAGATTGGTAGTCTGCAATATCCCTTGGCTGCGGCGAATGCGGTGCTGTTGCTGGGTGTTACCTTACTATTGGTGTTCGGTATTTTGCGTACGGTGGATTTACGTCAAGAATTGTAATGTAGAAGTTGTCATGTTTAAACGCTCGCCCGCCTTCTACAGTCTTGCCACCTTTTTCGGCTGTTTTGTGCTCTTTCTCTATGGCCCGATCGCCGCGATTCTGTTGCTCTCGCTGCAAGGCCCGGAAGGGTCATTGACCTTTCCGATGCGGGGCTTTAGCCTCTACTGGTTGCAAGCTGTGTTTCAAGAACAACGAGTGGGTGAATTTGTGATGCCGTTTTGGCGATCGCTTGCCCTGGCGCTGACGGTGATGGTGATTTCTGTGGTGGTGGCGGTGTTGGCGGGCATGGGCTTTCGCCAACGGTTTCGCGGCGCAAATGTCGTATTTTATCTAGCGATCGCCAGCCTGATTGTGCCGAGCTTGCTGGTTTCTCTGGGGATTGGTCTGCTCTTTGATGTGCTGGGCTGGGAGGTGCAATGGTATAGCGCGGCGCTAGGGGGACAGTTGACCTGGACGCTGCCCTTTGCCTTCTTGATCATGGTCGGCGTCTTTAGCCGTTTTAACCCCGCCTATGAGGCTGCTGCCAAAGACGTGGGCGCAAGTGATGCCCAAACCTTTTGGCAGGTGGTGTTGCCCCTGATTGGCCCGAACCTGATTGGCGTGGCGATGCTCAGTTTTACCCTCTCCTACGATGAATTCAACCGCACCGCCCTGATCGCGGGGGAGCACAATACCCTACCCCTAGAAATTTTTGGCATGACAACCAATGTCACCTCGCCCGCGATTTATGCCGTGGGCACGTTGACCACGGTATTTTCATTTGCGGTGATTAGTGGTGCCATTACTGTCTGGTGGTGGCTGGATCGCCAAAAATCTGAATCGTAAACAATAACGATAATCTTCTGGGTTTTCTGGGCCCTGCGGGTTAGGCTGATTTCCAGCAATCCGAAGCAATTAAGAGTCATGACAATCCTACTGGCAGGAGACATTGGCGGCACCAACACCCGGCTGAAACTCTATCAAGGCACAGGTAGTCAGCTCACCCCCTTGTCTGAAATTCAGACCTATCCCAGCCAAAACTACCCGAGCTTGACGCCGGTGGTGCAGGAATTTTTTAGCGGTCTTCAGCCCGCCCAAACGCCGACTCGCGCCTGCTTTGCGATCGCGGGCCCGGTACAAAACAACACCTCGCTGCTCACCAACATCGATTGGCAACTCGATGGCAACCAACTGCAGCAAGACCTGGGTCTAGAGCGAGTGCAACTGATCAATGACTTTGTGGCGATCGGCTACGGCATTACCGGCCTCCAAGACGCAGATCTCGAGCGGTTGCAACCCGGCAAACCCAATCCCCAAGCCCCCCGAGCGATTTTGGGCGCAGGCACAGGGATGGGGCAATGTTTTGTGATTCCCCGTTCCCAAGGGGGGTATCAGGTTTTCCCCACCGAAGGGGGCCATGTGGACTTTGCGCCGCGCAATGCTCAGGAATTCGCCCTGGCTGAGTTTCTTAAGGCTCAAAAGGGGATTCAGCGGGTTTCGGTAGAGCGGGTGGTTTCGGGTCAGGGCATCGCGGATATCTATCGGTTTTTACGCACCCAGACCCCGGATGCCGAATCAGCGACGATTCAAGCCCAATTGGCAACGCCGGATGCAGACTTCTCCGCCGTTATTGGTAAAGCGGCCTTAGAGAAAAGCGATCCCCTCTGTGTCCAGGCGGTGGAGTTGTTTATCTCTGCCTATGGCTCCGAAGCGGGGAATCTCGCCCTGAAGCTCTTGCCCTTTGGCGGTCTTTATCTTGCCGGGGGCATTGCCGCCAAACTCTTGCCCTGGATGCGATCGCCCGCCTTTATCGAGAGCTACCATACCAAAGGACGGATGAGCCCCCTGCTCGATGATGTACCGATGGCGATCGTGCTCAACCCAGAAGTGGGGTTGCTTGGGGCAGGGATTTGTGCCGCTCAAGAGGATTGATCCTTAAGCTGAAGGATGACCAGTCTCCAGTACCCGAGCGTTCGGGAGGGTTTCAAACCCTCCCCTACTGCGATTGTGTTTTCGGAACCATACCTCATACTCGGTATCAGGGCGCTGCTAACGAGTACTGAGGTCGCGATCTGGCAGAACGTAACATAGGATCGGCGAAAGAATCACGCAGGCGATCGTAATTGTCAAGACTGCGTATAGACTTTGGCTCAGCTCAGCATCGGTCATTAAAACCTCCGGTTGGATGCAATCCCATCCACAAATCATTAGTATCGAGGCGCTGGAAAGCGCTTCTCCTCTACGCTACTCAATTTTCTTGGGCTTATGTATCGTTTGTTACGGAAAATTGGCACGGCGTTTTAATTATTTACAGACCGAAATAATTAACGTGAGTTTCGGTTAAGCGAAGCGAGCGTATTCTTCAAAACATTGAAATCTCGTTGTCAAACCCGGTTGTCAGGGATCCAGCCCCCCGACACCTTCCGCTGAAGGGGAGAGGGCTCCCGACGGGCTCCGGCAATATCGGAGCCAGTATTGTTGATTCTGCTAAGTTTCAGCATCTTTCGCAATGCCTGTTTATCCAGAACTCACGTTAATTAGTCGGCGTCTCGATCGCCTTATTTGTGCCCCATTTTCCAAGACGATAGCTTCTCGCTCTGGGCATCAACTTCGCTCTGAACGCCTTGAGTTTCAGCTCCATTCTGTTTTCTATTCCCCTGACTGAACTTTTGTCAGTCAATCAGCCTATGGACTATTCTTCTTGCCCTTGCCCATCCTTTGTTTCAGCAGTTCCAGCTCCTCCTCCACAGATAGGGGACGGGGCTGAGACGCTGAAGTATTCGGAGACGTTGAGGTAGCAGGTGGCTTTGTGGGTTGAGACTTTGGTGGTGTTGCCGGGTTCTGCGGCTTGCGTCTTCCCTGCTTTCTTCGGCGTCGGCGCTCTAGCCACTCCTGGTGCAACAGGCGCAGGTGATAGCAAAAAATCATCAACATCAACGAAGACACCCCAATGATGCACGCCTCTTCCCTGGTGAGTTGCGCTTGGCAATAGCCTGCATAGCATCGCCAAACCGTCCAGGAGAGGAAGATCACGAGGGTGCAGCTACCAAAGGCTAAGTAGCCAAACACAGCATCTCGCCAGTATTCCGCCGGGGGAATGGCATAAACCTTAACCTGAGCCCTCCCCTCTCTAACCCACCGCCTGAAGCAATGCAGCAGTTGGTACTCATAGGCCAATAGCAGCAGCGATAAAGTGCCGATCGCCAAAACTACGCCAAACACTAACAAAGCCGAGAGTGTAGCGCTCCCGGCAAACGCCTCCACAGCAATAGAAGCAGCACCCCCGACAACGAAAATCACCCAAACCACTGGCGACAAGATCGCCGCATTGAGTGAGCTTAACCCCAACATCAGCAAGCAATGGGCATACGCCCCTGGATACGGCAACCAAAACGGCCAACGCATGTGAAAGACCCCAATATCATCACCATGACCCATTCTTCACCGCCGCTTCACCTCTCTCCGTACACCCCCAAGAAAAAGACATCAAAGCCAAACCCGGAAAGCCTTACAAGATAAGGGTTTTCACGGATACGCTAACCATGTATCTAGCCCGACCTCCACCAACAAAAAAAGACTCCCTAGCAGGAACTGCATCCTAAGCCCTGGTTACTGACTCTCTGTAACGACCATAAAAAAACGACGAAGAAGAAGGTGAGATTACGTCCTCCCTCGCCATTGTGCTCGCCGTCTTGGGTAACAATCCCGAGACGGTCAGCCGCCACTATGCCCATGAGCTGGAGCGTCCCAAGATGCCGGAATTCTGACTAAAAGTCACTGCGCCAGATCTGCGCCTTATCCATGCCCTATTGTCCAGAAAAATTCAGACAGATGGGGACAGCTCCAAATGCAAAAAAAGCCTGAAACCCATTGTTCGATAAGGTTTCAGGCTTTCTTTTTTTCTATCGGAGCGGCGGGATTTGAACCCACGACCCCCACTACCCCAAAGTGGTGCGCTACCAAGCTGCGCTACGCCCCGAGTCGGCAAATTTTTATTTGCAATGGTTATTGATCCTAGCACAGGATGCCCCGATTGGTGCCAGATAACGGCTTCAAAACACTTGCAGCATCTTAAGACCCTGAAGCAACCCAGGCAATGCTGAGGTAGCCCAATTGCCTTCACAACGGCGATCGCCCTTGACCATCAACCGCAAATCGTAGGCATCGGGGAAGCCCTCTACCTCCAACCAGAGCCGCTCACTTTCTGCTTCGCAGGCGATCCGTTCTTCCGCCATCAGTTCGGCGGCCATCTGGCTCATGGTCTCGGCTAGTTGATTGAGCAGACGACAAAAGTCAGCAAACTCGGGCTCCGTGAGTTCGATCGCCCAGTCTTCTGCTCCTACCAGCGCACAGTAGGGACGCTGCTCCGAATGCCAACCAACGCGCCAACCGGGGCCGGTTTTAAGAATTCGCGGCATGGGGTGGTTAAACCCACTGCGACACATCCACCGCCAGCCGCTGACCCAGCGCCAAGAGCAGGGGCACTTGGGCAGGTTGCCAAGGGCAGTTTTGCACGCTCGCCTCGGTGGTGATGCAGCGTGGCAGCAACGTGTCATGCAAGCAGCGGAAATAGAGTTCCTGAGCCCGATCGAGGGAGAGACCCACCTGGAGGCGATCGCCCAGGGTAATCATCCGGTCGAGGCGGGCATTGTCTGGCTCCACTGTGGTGGCATGGGGCTCAAGCACAATGGCTTTGAGGGTCTCAACAATTAATGTTTCCATTTGCTGCTTTGCGCCGGGCAAGTCGAGAGTACAGCTGAGGCTCTCGGCTTCGGTGAGCACTGTCTCCAGCTCGGTGAGCCAGCGGTCTTGTTGCTCCGGTTCGCTGGCATCGCAGAGCTGTTTGATTCCCTCTAAGCAGCGATAGGAGAGGGCAATATCCGCCGCAACTCGTAGTTCCTGGGGCACGGGCATTTCTTCCCGTCGGAACGCCCGCAAAATGCTGTAGTTATCGCGGTAGGCTTGGCTGTAGAGCTGATCCAGGGTCGCTTTGCTCTGGTCAGCAATCTGCTGGATGATCCATTGGCGCTCCTCGGCAAAGAGAGTCTCGAGGCTAAAGACGCGATCGCCAAAGACCTGGGTCATCACAAACATGGTTTTAGCGACACTGGCTTGGCCAAGCACCTCAAAGAGTTGCTCCTTGACTTGGGCATAGGCCAGCCGCCCAATAAAGGGCTGGGTGCAACAATGGAAGTCCCAGCCGCCCAGGTGTAGCACGGCGGTAATAAAAGACTGGGGCTCACGGGTGATTTCCGAGGTGAGCTGGAGATGCATCACCGCCAGGGTTTGGGTGCCGATTTTTTGGCGCTGGTAGTCCAGTTGCTGGGCTTCATAGCAATAGACGCGATCGCGGGGCTGATAATGCTGAAACAACGAGGTGATCGCATAATGGGCCGCCACCCGCTCAAAGGTTATGCGTGAAGAGACGACCAGTTCATCGTAGACCCGTGCGCCATGGCGGAATTCTTCAACGTTGCTGGGGGCGGCCTCGAGGCGATCGCGGAATTCCGGCTCCAGGTGTTCCCCCGAAACCTCACCAGCCAGTTCAATGGCCCGAGCCGCATAGCGAAGAATCTGCACCCCTTCCGGTCGGGAGAGTTCATCAAAGAACCAACCACAACTGGTAAACATGAGCAAGGCCTGGTGCTGCATTTCTAGCAGGCGCAGCACATCAATCTGCTCATTATCTGTGAGGGGGTGAGTCTGGTTACGGTAAAGGAAATGCATCGCCGTCTCGGGGTGGCGATCGTGGATGAGCTGAATATAGTCATCCCGCACTAGCCAAGGGTCATGAAGATATTTACGGGCGTGAACTTCGTAGATCCCGGCCAGGCGATCGCGCAGCCAGTTGAGGCTTTCCCGGAGGGGTTTGCGCCATTTTTGATGCCAGGTGCCGCCGCCGCCACAGCCACAGTCGTCTTGCCAGCGATCGACGCCATGCATACAACTCCAAGCCGTCACAGGCTTGAGTTGCACCTCCCATTGGGGCGGACAGAGGCTGAGGTAATGGGCCACATTCGTCACCTGCCAGCCCCGCTGGGCAAATTCATGGGTAAAGGCATAGGTGAGACATTTTTCTGTGCCTTTCTTGTGGTGACCAAAGGTTTCCCCATCGGTAGCCACACAGATCATTTGTGTGGGTCGCCCATCCACGCGGACGGCTTGGCTGAGGCGATCGCTCAGGTTCTGAGAACTGTTGAGCACATCGTCAAAACCCATGCCCCGCGAAATCGGCCCATCGTAGAAAAGAATGTCAATATGTCGCCCGTCCTCAAGGTAGCAGCGGTAGGGACGGGTGGGGTCAATCTGACCGCCGCCGACGCCCAGCCAGTCGGGTTCAGGATGATCTTGGGTGGGCAGGGGGCGACAGCGCTCGGCCTGGGAGGGAGCCAAGATAATAAACTGAATCCCCTCATCAATGAGCACCTTGAGTGTGGGGTAGTCCACAGCGGTTTCGGCTAGCCACATGCCTTCCGGGTCACGGCCAAAGTGGCGGCGGAAATCGGCTTTGCCCCAGCGCACCTGGGTGTATTTGTCCCGTTCGTTAGCCAGGGGCAAAATAATGTGGTTGTAAGCTTGGGCGATCGCATTGCCATGGCCGTTTAAACGCTCTGCCGAGCGGCGATCGGCATCGATAATGCCCTGATACACTTCCTCATCGTGGCGCTTGAGCCAAGACATCAGCGTCGGCCCCACGTTAAAGCTCATATATTCAAAGTTGTTCACCACCTTGACCACTTCACCCCGCTGGCTCAGAATGCGGGCAAAGACGTTGGGACGATAGCATTCATACAAAATGCGCTCGTTCCAGTCATGAAAGGGATAGGCACTGGGCTGGCGCTCGATTACGTCTAGATAGGGGTTCTCTCGAGGCGGTTGGTAGAAATGCCCATGGACGGTAATGTAAACGCCTTCAGCCGTTACCGCAGGGAGGGTTTCGGGCAGGGGACGCGAACCGGCGACGGGTAGCGGGGGTTGAGAGGGAGCGGCTTGAGAGGCGGTGGCGGTGGGCGGCGTGTTCATTCGGCAAAATCCCCGCTTCAGGTGAGGAATGACTGGGCTGAGGTGAGGAGACACTCACGGTCTAGTGAAGCGCAGGCCAATCAGGGGCGGGGGAATTCTTAAGGTTTTGCATGGGTTCTTTGCATTTTGCAACACAAAGCATTCTGCGGCATAAAAGCGTACTGGCGTATTCCTCAAATTTTTTCTATGATTGAACTGTCGCGATCGCACTCAACAACAAGTCTTTTAGTAACAAAGATGGAAATCAAAGATCTAGCAGGTATTAGTGAACCCTTAACACGACTCATTGAAGTCATTGCACAAGGTGTCGGTGCAGTATCAGCTCCATATTTGACACGACAGAATGCAAATGCGAAAGCCCATGAAATTCGTGCGATCGCGGCGGCACTCAAGGAAGTCGGAGAATTGCAGCGTCTGCCTGTTCACTACCAAGATGGTGCGTTGGAGATCTGGCAGAAACCCGAGGATAGTCAATTGTTGCTGGAGCCACAATCAGCAGATGATCGCACTCATTCACGTCTGGACTATCAAGAGCGAAAACGACAAGCGAATATTGAGAGTGTAACGTCGATTGCTGCGGCTGAACTGGCAGAGGAAGATTCGGTTGCAGAAGATTCACCTGACGAAGATTGGGTGAATCGCTTTTTTAGCTCAGCTCAGGATGTTTCATTGGCAGAAATACAAGTTTTGTGGGGTCGTATCCTTGCTGGTGAAATTCGGCGACCTGGAACATATTCACTACGAACACTTGATTTGATAAGAAATCTTAGTAAGCATGAGGCCGAAATAATAGCTTTGGTGGGAAAAATGTCCCTTATTTCCAATTAATCTGCTTTCGTTGACGTACGAAACAAGCAATGGCTCAAAGAAAATCGTAACATCACAGATGAACATAATTTTTTATTAGTTGAGCTTGGTATTCTTTATCCATCGGAATTGGAGTTTCGGACATTTTTAGATAAATCTGTGGATTCAATAGCTTTTACACATGGTGAACACCTTTTAGCTGTTGAGCGAGGAGAAATTAATCAACCTTTAAGATTTGTAATTTGGAGCTTCACGAAAATTGGGAAAGAAATACTATCACTCATACCAATAGATCCTGACAATGAATATTTAGAGCAGCTTGGACTTTTCTTTGTTAACAAGAAAGGGAAAGCGTATATTGCCAAGCCCACAGATGAGGTTTTTTCTGGAATAATGAAGTGTGAAATTATTCGGGAAATTATTGTGAATTCCAACTAAGTCCATATTACACAATGGGGTATTTTGGATTACCTATATTTGCCTTTTTGTAGACTATTTAACCTACTCCATAACCCGTATGTTGGCGAACATGAGGTGGATGAAACGCTAAAATAATGTGGTCTTGGGGAATACCTGCCGACACAAGCTCCTCAGTAATCCCTGCTTCAATGCCATCATAATGTAGCCAGATCTTACCGTTACGAATTTCGGCATGGGTAATGATACCGTGATAGCGTTGCTGGGCATCCCAACCTTCATGAAGGAGTAAATAATGGTTGCGATCGCGGCTGATGACCAAATAGGTTTTAACGTCACCATAGCGATAGGGGATGTTGGCATGGGCTTGCAGAATTTGCTCCAATGATTGCCGCCATTGTTCTAGCGGCGGGTTTTCTGGGCTTTGCTGAGTAGCCTGCTCACTCAGAGTGGGATGGATGGCTGCCATTTAACAATCTCCTGAGTCGTTTCATTAAAAACCAGTAAGCGAAAACCAGGTTCACTGAGTAAGAGCTCTCCAACTTCTTCTTTGAAGAAGATATCAGCAGTACTTTGTCTAACAGCAAGATAAAGATATCGTTCGGGTTCTCTTTTCTGGAGAGCTTTTGCATACAGAAAAAACTGACCCCAGGCTTTTTCCAGATCACTCATAAAAGATGCACCAATAAAGCTCTTGATTTCGACCGCGATTTTGGTGGAGTCACGCTCAGCAGCAATGAGCTTTTGAGCACCCAAATCAATGGCTGCATTGCGAGTACCAATTTTGAGCTGGAGTGGATCATCTGTAATTGTCCAGCCGTCTTTAATCAGAGCCGTCTTAACAGACTCATGTAGAGGTCTTTTGCAGACATGATAAGGTCTTCACATGACTTAACTATTGTAGTTGAGGATTCTCTGACCTGTAGCTGAACAATGATCCAGAGTAGGTAAAGGATTCTTGAGCCGAAGTCATTGGTATACCTAGAGAGAGACTGACACTGATGCTACATCTCTCTAAAAGGGCTCCAAATCCATCACCTCCCCCTCAACAATCCCATACCCCCATTCTGGATGCTGCTGGATCTGCTGCTGCACCAATTTGCGCCCGAGCGGGTTGGCATAAGCCTTGCGCAGGGCGTCTAAGCTAGGAACCTTGCTAGCAGGGATCGCGGCGGGCTCAACCGCTGGAGATTCAGACTGCGTTGCCGACGATTGCAACTGGCTCAGTTTCGCCATCACCGCCTGCTTGCTGGGGGTGGGCTGGGCTGCAAAAGTTGCAGGCAGATAAGGAGTTTGGACGCCTTGTTGCTGGGCTCGCTGGGCATCGTTGGCCAGGCGATCGCACTTCCTCAAAAAACCCGCCCACAGATCCTGAGCCAAGGTCGGCTGACGTAAGTCGGCGCGAGCCTTGGCTGTGGCCACCTCGATCGGCTCCCCCTTGTGGCAATAATATTGAATCCGCTCCTCTTCAAAGGCGGGATAGGGTCGGCCCGGCGCAATCTCCCAATCCCGCTGAAGCTGCTGGCTGCTGCCTAGGGGCTGGCCCTGGACAAAGTCATCCCAGAGCGGGGAAACCAGCCCCTTGGTTAGGCCATCCACCACATAAAAGACCTGCTCGCGGGGGGTGCGACTGCCCTGTTGGAGGTAATAGTTCCAGAGCGCCCGCTGGAAGGCTTCGAGTTGGGCGGCGGACGTCCAGGGGCCAATAAATTGATAGTCTGGCGTTACCGCCCGGCGTTGGGGCGGGCGACGGGCCAGGAAGAATTGATCTTGACGCTCGGTCAGGGGGGGTTGATCGACGGGACGCTCTGGCAGCAGTTGTTGCAGGCTCTGGAGTTTATGGGCCAGTAGTTCAGTTTGGAGCTGCAATTGGAGGCGATCGCCCACGAGCTGCTCCCGCAACAGCCCCCGGCGGCGCAACTGCTGACGGGCAAACTCCTGCTCTGGCAGCGAAAGCCCAGTCTGATGGGCGATCGCACTGCTGTCGTAAGTCCACTGGGCATCCTGAGCCGTCTCCCAAAGCCAAGCCAGTAACACCGTCGCTGTCACCGCTCCGGTGACTTGGGTGAGCTTGCGGCTATAGGTGCGATCGCCCTGGTACTGGTGCAACAGTTGAGCAAGATCGGGGTGGGCGGAAGGATTCATAGCGCACAAAGCAGTTCGCAGTTACCAGTTATCAGTTTGCCAAGGCGGAGATTTCAGGGCCGAACATCCCCTCTCGGGAGGGGCAGGTCGCGCGTCGCGCTGACCGGGGTGGGTCGGGTGTGGGCCACCCATGTAGACGTTAGAGATCAAGCAAAATGTTGAAAACCTGCTGCTTGATCCAATGGCACAGTCTGTCGCTCTCCATTGTCGCTGATCATCTCCAGTTGCACTGCGGTTGAGGCAGTGATTTCCCCGACGATCGCCGTCATTCCGCCAATCTGTTCCTTCAGGGCGATCGCCGCATTTGGCGGCAGGGCCAAAACCAGCTCAAAATCTTCGCCGCCATAGAGCGCCCAATCCAGCGCTTGAGTTTGCCCCTGCCAGGCAACTAACCCGTTGGGCAGGGGCAGTTGCTCGGCCCAAACGATAGCCCCTACGCCACTGGCATGGCAGAGCTGTACCACTGCATCGGCGAGGCCATCGCTGCTGTCCATCGCGGCGATCGCCCGTTGGGTTTGCCAGGGTCGTAGGGAGGGAAGGATATCGAGACGAGGACGGGGGCGCTGGTGAGCGGTGATCCAGGCGGTGCGATCGCTCGGTGCCAACGCCTTGTCCACCTGCGGATGGAGCAGCAATTCTAAACCGGCTCGGGAGAGCCCATGGGTTCCGGTGATCAGCAGGCGATCGCCCACCTGCGCCGCCGAACGCTTGAGACTATAGGGGGGCTGCACCTGACCCAAAGCCGTGATTGCCAAGGTTGGCACTGGACTCCGGCAAAGATCACCCCCCACAATTGCCGTGTGGTACTGCTGGGTGCAGGCCGCCAAACCCTGATAGACCGCCTCTAGCCACGACCACGGTGTTGTTGGGGGCAGACTTAGCCCTACCGTTAGGGCGATCGGCTCCGCGCCCATGGCCGCGAGATCCGAAAGATTCGCCGCCGCCGCCCGCCAGCCCACATCAAAGCCACGGGTGGTCTGCTCGCTAAAATGCACCCCCTCCACCAATACATCGGTGGTCACGACCAGTTCATAACCAGGCTGAATCGGGAGGATTGCGCCATCATCGCCCACGATCGAATCAGGACAGAACCGCTGAAGTCGTTGTAAGAGTTGGTGTTCGCCCAGATCTTGAAGAGTGGTCATGCTCAATTGGCGGGTTGTTGACGCTTCTGGAACCATTTTTGGAAGCGTCGCCAGAGGGCTTTGACCACTTTCCACTGATCAATCATATGCAGGATCACAAAGGCGAGAAATACATAGGAGAGCCAAAAATGGAGGCTTCTGGCTAGCCCTAAGGCGGCATGATTCTCGGGGAACAAATCTGGCATAACTAAGCCAAAGAAGCGGACGTTTTGGGACTTAAAGGAATTGGACAGATAAAATCCCGAAAGAGGAACGCCCACCATAAAGCCGTAGAGCAAGCTATGCAATGCCACCAACTTGAGCCAGGGCAAGCTAAAGCGAGGCCAGCGTTTGGCATATTTGCGCCACCAGACTTGCAATAGGGTGATAATGCGCCAGGTTAGGAGCATCAGGGTGACAATGCCCAGAGATTTATGGAAGTCATAGAGGGGCGATCGCACCGGATTTTCACGATCGAGTTTCACCATCAACAAACCAACGCCCCAGAGCGCGGGGTAGATGCCCGCCATCCACCAATGAACGGACATCAAGCGTTGAAAAGCAGAGGTGCGACGACGTTTAGTTGGCGTGATTGCGGATGAGGTTGCCATGGTGGACGGTGAGGTGAGTGTGTTGATTTAAGATCTATAAAAAAATATTAAAAATAGATCTGCATCGATTGTTACACGTTTCGTCTGACAAGCGTCGCCTGATTCCAGCATTTAATTCCAATCGATTCAATTGTCGCAAAAGCAGAAACCTAAAGTCGCTCAAACGGTGTCAATCGCCATAAACAAAACCTGTGAATTGCGTCGATAGTTATACAGTGACTTTTTATTCGGCGGCAGTGCCTCAATTTCCCCCTTAACAAACCCCCGTTCTCGAAACCAATCGGATGTTTGGGTTGTCAGCACTAAAAGCTGTTGTTTGCCGTGTTTTTTCGAGAGTTGAGCCACATGTTTAAGGAGTTTATCCCCCCGCCCGCCACTGCGATAATGGGGGTGAACTGCCAGGCAAGCCAGCTCGGCAATATCTGGATCATCGGTGTCATAGACCGCTGCACAGGCAATCACCCGTTGGTCACGGGTAATGATGTGAAAATTATGAATTTCCAGTTCGAGTTGTTCGCGCGATCGCTTGATCAACACCCCGGCATTTTCGAGCGGCCGAATAATATCCAAAATGCCGCTGATATGTTCAATGTCGGCCGCTTGCAAACGCTCAAACTTCTCGGCCGAAATCATGCTGCCCACCCCATTGCGAGTGTAAAGTTCCAGCAGCAGCGCCCCATCGGTGTTGGCATTAAGCAGATGAATCCGCTCTACATCCGTTTCTAGGGCTTCGATAATTGAGGGCAAGATTTCATTCTCGGGAATATAGGCCTTGGCTTCATCTACGGTCAGTTCTCGGGGCAGGTTCAGGGGCTGATAGCTCAAGAAAATCAGCTTGTCGGCTTTGAGGGCTTTGGCGGTGGCGATCGCCACCTGCTCATATTGCAGATTATAAGCTTCACCCGTGGGCGAATAGCCAATCGGTGACATCAGCACAATATTGTTGGCATCGAGTTGCTGCTGAATCAGGGGGTAATTAATCTTGCGCACCAGCCCACTAAACCCATAATCAATGCCATCATGAACCCCCAGCGGCCGAGCGGTAATAAAGTTCCCGGTGACAATCCCCAAGCGATTACTCGATAGGGAGGGATGACTCAGGGCATAGGTGAGCAGGTTTTCAATACGAATCCGTAAAAAGCCGATCGCCTCCTGGGCCGCAATCAAGGCGGTGCGATCGGTAACACGCACCCGCTTATGAAAGCGAATCGGACTGTCGTCGGGGTCGAGCCGTTCATTGATTTGGGGCCGGGTGCCATGCACCAGCACCAGCCGGGCCCCCAAACTAGAAATAATTGCCAGATCACGGACAATATCCTGGAACAGGCTAGAGGCGATCACCTCCCCCGCAAAGGCGATCACAAAGTTCTTCCCCCGATGGGTATAAACGTAGGGAGCGGCTTCCCGAAAGAAGGAAACACTGTCGCTATATTTATCTTGCACCGTCTTGTCTTGCACGATTCAGGCTTCTGTCGTTAATGGATGATACGCCTTAATTTATCCCACATTGTTGCTGAATAACGTCCAAGAATTTAAGCACTCTACGATAATAGTCTTTGGCTTTACTCAAGGTCATGCCCTGTTCTCCACCATGGGCTACAGAATGTCTGACCGTAACAATACTGGTTACAGCATCCTTGATCTCGTCATCAAGGTCACTAATCTCTGCTTCCCAGTCCTCACTAAAATCTCGTGCCAAATCGATGACTTTTTTGATATCAGGATTTTGAAACGATTTCATCTTTCGCGAAACGTATCGACTCACATTTGGGCTTGACTTGGATGCTGCATATTCCTCATAAAACCCCCTCACCGTTTGCTCAATTAACCCAGATATCCGAATACAGATATATCTTGACAGCTCATTTTTTAAGTTCTCTTTATCCAGAGACTCAACTTCCTTGATTAGGTTATCTAACTTCTTTTTGCGACGGTTAAACTGTTTCAAGGCATTACTATTCATCCAAATTCTTGAAACGCTCTTATGGACATTTTGACTCGTCCCTTAACATTGTCTGGATGAGAAACCTGATGTGTATTATTAATGCCAAAGCTAAGGAATTTCTGATCATCGAGTAGATTCTCGTAGACTTGCTTCACAGTGTCAACATCCCTAACATCTCGCTCACGAATCCGATTTGCAATCCCAACCATCATTGCGTCGAAGACTGCTGCATTCAGTCCATTAACAAGTCGAAATGCTTTTGAGCCAATAGATCGATAAACCAGTTCAATTGTTTCTAGGAATGTATTCTGTAAATCCCGTCTAGAATATCTCGACAACTCACGATTACTCTCCATAAAACTGCTTAAGAAGTCTTCCATTGAACCCCGATAATTCTCAATATCAAAGTATAGACCTAGAAAGCGTAAGATTAATTCCTGATCTTTTAGCCTTTCGCTAACCACAATCTCTTCTAGACTATCTTTTCCCTGAAAAACTCTCTGCCATGAAATATTTTGATTTAACTCTGTCAATAATCGACTAAATTCTCCATGGTAGATACTATTGCGAATTTCTTGAGGTGCTAAGGTGGTTCCACCCGTATTGAGGCGCTCAAAAATGTTATAAATGCTATTGAGTCGTGAACCATTCTCTGACAATTCATCTTGCCGGACAACTGTGACAGGCAAGATAAAATCATCTATCGTCCGCTGATCATTTGAGGACAATGTACTGTAGGTTTTACCCAAAAATTGTTCAGCAACATTCTCAAGTGCAAATTTCTTATTGAGAGGTGGAAACTGCTCTGCATAGAAAAATTGTAATGTTTTGAGTCGCTGTTGACCATCAACAACCATTAGCTTTTTGCTATCCATCTCTCGGGCCAGAACAATGCTTGGAACCGGTAAACCCATCAGTAGAGACTCAATAAACCGGGACGCTTGCCTTAGCTGCCAAACATACGATCGCTGAAACGACGGAATAAATATATCGCCCCGATTCATCCGCTGGACTAAGCTATCAACAGGGTAGTCTGCACCATAGCTGGTAATGGCATAGTCAGTTGGCGGCACTGAATCATACTCAACCGGATCATCAATCTCCAGGTTGTTGTTGGGTTCAGTCGCCCGTTGTAGTCCTTGATGCTCAGGCTTGGGTAACTGAGTGGCTGAGTTCGTCATCAAATCCTCAAAACTACTGGCTACAAATCTCACTCTAGCAAATCAATAAACAGTAAGAGTAGGTCAGGTTGACCTACTCTTAAGATCATCGAGAACTCAGGCACTTACGTCGCGCCCACTGGCATCCCCAGAATCTCCTCAATCTTGGGCATTTCCGCCAACGGAATCACCCGACCCTCATCTTCAAATCCGGCGATCTGGTCAAAGTTGAGATAACGGTAAAGATCGCCCGCAAAGGGAGCAATCTTCTCCGTCACAATGCTCATATATTCGGCGACGGTGGGAATTTTACCCAACAGTGCACAGACCGCTGCGAGCTCCGCCGAACCCAGATAGACCTGAGCACCTTTGCCCATACGGTTATTGAAGTTCCGGGTGGAAGTAGAGAAGACGGTTACGCCATCTTCGACACGGGCTTGGTTGCCCATGCAGAGGGAACAGCCGGGCATTTCTGTCCGGGCACCTGCCGCCGCAAACACGCCATAGACGCCTTCTTCCCGGAGTTGCTTCTCATCCATGCGGGTGGGGGGGCAGATCCAGAGTCGACCCTTGACCACGCCGGCCCCTTCCAAGATTTTGGCGGCGGCGCGGTAATGGCCAATGTTAGTCATGCAGGAGCCGATGAAGACTTCATGAATAGCATCGCCTGCACAGTCCGACATCAGTTTGATATTGTCTGGATCGTTGGGGGCGGCGACAATCGGCTCTTTAATCTCATTGAGGTTCACCTCCAAAATGTCGGCATATTCGGCATCAGCATCTGCGGTCATCAGTTCAGGATTCGCCAGCCATTGCTCCATCTTGGCCACCCGTCGCATGATCGTGTTGCCATCCTGATAGCCCCGCGCCACCATGTTTTTAAGCAGCGCCACATTCGAGCGCAGGTATTCGGCCACGGTTTCGGTGCCGAGCTTAATCGTGGACCCGGCGCAGGAGCGTTCGGCGGTGGCATCGGTCAATTCAAAGGCTTGCTCGACCTTAAGCTCGGGTAGTCCCTCCATTTCCATAATCCGTCCGTTGAAGAGGTTCTTTTTGTTCTTCTTACCCACGGTCAACTTGCCCTGTTGGATCGCCACCCAGGGGATCGCATTGACGATATCTCGTAGGGTCACACCGGGTTGTAAGTCCCCGGTGAACTTGACCAGCACCGATTCCGGCATATCCAGGGGCATCACCCCCAGAGCGGCGGCAAAGGCGACGAGGCCCGACCCGGCCGGGAAGGAAATCCCCAGGGGGAAGCGAGTATGGGAATCGCCACCGGTGCCCACGGTATCGGGCATTAACATCCGGTTGAGCCAAGAGTGAATAATGCCATCGCCGGGGCGCAGGGCGACACCAGCGCGGTTGGAAAAGAAGTCCGGCAGTTCGCGGTGGGTCGTGACGTCCACGGGTTTGGGATAGGCGGCGGTGTGGCAGAAGGTTTGCAGGGTAAGATCCGCCGAGAAGCCCAGGCAGGCCAGTTCTTTGAGTTCGTCGCGGGTCATGGGCCCAGTGGTGTCTTGGGAGCCGACTGTGGTCATGGCGGGTTCGCAGGCGGTTCCGGGGCGTACACCGGGTAGGCCGCAGGCTTTGCCCACCATTTTCTGGGCGAGGGTGAAGCCTTTGCCGGTATCGGCGGGCATTTGGGGTCGAGTGAAGAGTTTGCTGGGTTCGAGGCCGAGGGCTTCACGGGTGCGATCGGTGAGTGCTCGACCGATCAGCAGGGGAATGCGACCGCCGGCCCGGACTTCATCTAAGATCGTGTCGGGTTTAAGGTCAAAGGTAGAAACCGTTTCTCCAGCAGCGTTGGTGATTTTGCCCGCATAGGGATGGATGGTGATGACATCGCCGCTATTGAAACCGCTGACATCGCATTCGATCGGGAAGGCACCGGAATCTTCGCAAGTATTGAAATAAATCGGGGCGATCTTGCCGCCTAGAACGTAGCCGCCCGCTCGCTTGTTGGGAATGAAGGGAATGTCGTGACCGATATGCCAGATCATTGAGTTGGCCGCTGACTTGCGGGAGGAGCCTGTGCCGACCACATCGCCGACGTAGGCCACCGGATGACCCGTTTCTTTGAGGGTGGCGATCGTCTCTAGACCCTCGGGCATTTTCGACTCCAGCATCACCCGGGCATGGAGGGGAATATCCGGGCGGGTGGTGGCGTGGGGCGCGGGGGAGAGGTCGTCGGTGTTCGTTTCACCGGGGACTTTAAAGACCGTGACGGTAATGGTTTCGGGAACTCTGGGTTTGGCAATAAACCAGTCTGCTTCGGCCCAGGCGTCGATCACCTGCTTGGCATAGGGGTTGGTTTCCGAGAGTTGCAGCACTTCGTTGAAGGCGTCAAAGACGAGGGTAATTTTGCTTAAGGCCACCGCTGCTGTGCTGGCAATGTTGGTGTCGGCAGACTTGAGACATTCCACTAGCGATTGAACGTTGTACCCGCCGACCATTGTGCCCAAGAGGTCGATCGCGCCCTGTTTGGAGATGAGGGGGCAATCAATCTCGCCCTTGGCAATGCCGGTCAGAAAGCCGGCCTTCACATAGGCTGCCTCATCTACACCGGGGGGGACGCGATCGCGCAGCAACATCAGAAGTTCTTCTTTCTGGTCGGCGGGCGGGTTCTTGAGCTGTTCGCAGAGGGCAGACGTTTGCTCTGCCGTGAGGGGCAAGGGCGGAATCCCCAGGGATTTCCGTTCGGCGACGTGTTGACGATAGGCTTCTAGCATAATGCTCCTGTTCTCCTATAGGTGCAGTTACTCATATATCTCTAGATTTTGCACCTTAACACCCTAGAAGTGGAGACGGCGATCGCACAAATATAGGACTGGGAATCATGAAAATATTGCAAGCTGCGAGGGCGTATGATCACTAACGATGACGCGCCCTCACATAACAAACCCCTTTGCAACGGGGCAAAAGGGAATGGGCAAAGGGGAAAAAGCTGCGGAATGGGGCAAAATTACTTCTTCAAGTATTGGGCGGAAACGTAACGGCCCGGCGCGATTTGGGCCCAACCATTGCTCATTGCAGCAACATTCACTCCGGCACCGTTGGGCAGGCTGGTGGCCACACTATATTGCATGCCAGGACCAGTGCGGACGTTGAGGCCTTTGCCACTATTGGTGGCGATCGTATAGCGGCCTACGCTACTGCCGCCTGTGGCTGCGGGCGTAGAAGCCTTGGTACTACCACCATTGCGCAAGGCCGCCAGGGTGCGGGGGCCAGCAACGCCATCCACGGTTAGACCCGCATCCCGTTGGAACGCCCGTACCGCAGTGAGTGTTTGCTGACCGAACGTACCGCGACCGCTACCATTGGCACCATAGCGAATGCTGTAGCCCCGGTTGCGTAGCAGGGTTTGCAATTCAGCTACGCCTGAGCCGCTGGAATTCAAACGCAGGGAGCCCTGAGCCTGAGGCGCGCGACCCCCCACACCATTGCTACTGGCTGAGCCGCCCTGCAGCGCCCCCATGGTTTTGGGCCCAACGACGCCATCCACGGCGAGCTTGGCTTGACCCTGGAAATTCCGAACCGCTTTATCCGTTTGGGGGCCAAAGACACCGCGACCTCCGCCATCGGCACCGTAGCGAATTGAAAAGCCCTGGTTGCGCAGCAGGGTCTGTACCTGGGCGACATCGTCGCCGCGCATCCCCTGGCGGAGGTTCCGCGCCATCGCCGCCTCAGCTGTGGTCAGCACCGTAAGCATTAGTCCAGCGGAGACCGCCCCGAGGAGCAGGGCTTGAGTGAGATTTTTGTAGTGGCTGCCGGTGAGGAGGTTGAGTTGGGCAAATTCATAGTCAATGCCGTGGTGAGCCTCATGGGCGGCGTAGCTGTGGGTATAGGCTAGAGCATCCATCGCTTCTGGTTAGTGAATGTATTGGTTGTACTGTCATCGTAAGTCAAAGCTGGGGCGATCGCGCAGCGGGCCTTGACAAATTTGGAGAATTCCTTATTCACCAGGGACTCCCCACCAATGTAAATGCGCTCCAATAGAAGGGATGGGTTAGATCTGCATCTACATAGCGCTCTAATTCGGGTGTCAGCGTCGTCTCATTAATCCAACCCGTTTGCAAGTTGGCATCCCCCGAAAGGAGCGAGAGTTGAGCCTGGTGCAGGGCTTCGGCCTTGGTTGAGACCGCCGGGCTACCCAACTGGGTGTAAAACGCATTCATCAAAACGACCGTACCCAAGTCGGACACCTGCCAGAGACTGGCCAAGACGGACTTCACCCCCGCTTGCAATGCCGCCCCGGCAAAACCCAACTCCGCATCGGCATCGCCCACCGCTGTCTCACAGGCGCTCAAAATTAGCAGCTCCACCGCTGGGGTTTCATAGAGCCCAAAGTTACGCAGACTCTTCAGCTGTAGCGTCTCATCATCCCAGAGTAGTCGAGTGTCAGGTCGGCTTCAACCGTTTCGACCGTTTCAATAGCAATGGTGGCGTCTTCAGAAATGAAACCGATGATTCGGAGGCTCATCCGGGAGAAAGAGCGGATTGGGTAGTGGCAATGGTGGGGGTGCGCAGCCCAACTGCAGACAGATGCTAGGGAGCGGTGTGGTGATCACCTGCAACTCATCGGCACCAATATCCACATTGAAATCCATAATCCGCAGATTCCCGTTTTGGTCAATACTCATACCAACGAGTCATGACGGACTGTCACCCCCAACGATGAAAACCCCCTTACCAAGGGGGTCGGCGTAGCCGGGGGGATCTCGCTAGCTTCATTTACTTGGTGCAAGAGTATTAATATTGTCTATTTTCAAAGTAAATCCGCTTTGTACAGACTGAAAATAGCGACCCCCTGCAATCACAACATCGCTTTCAGTAACAGATGGGGTCAAAGTTTCGCCTGATCCAGTTAGCAATGCGGGTAAATCCAAGGGATTAATCTCTGCCATCAGCGACGCTGCAGGGATCTCCAAACTCAGTAGCATCCCTTCTTGAGAGACCCGCACCAAGCGCTCACCAGGCACGGCGGCGATCGTCACGTTCCCTGCCGTTGAAGCCACCTTGCCCTGATTGAGCACCGTTCCGCCGATGAGGCTTACATTCCCCTTGATGCTCAAATCGCCAAAATTTAGAATCGCCCCCGGTTGCTCACTTAAAAAGGCAAACTGATTGGGGTTACCCACTAAACTTGCGTAGTCATTGGCTCCGGTGGCATTGAACCAGCCGCCCACAAAACCGAGGCGATCGCTCGTCGTGGCATAAAAATCGCCCCCCACATTTAGGTTGGCGTTGGCTCCAAAGACCATCCCTGCCGGGTTCATCAGGTACAAGTTGGGCGTGGCTTGAATTAAGCCATTAATTATTGAGGGATCGCCCCCCGTGACCCGACCAAGGATATTTGTAATACCTGGATGACTGAGGAAATTAGCGATTTCACCATTGCCCAAGCCAAAGGATTGGAATGAATGGAAGAGATTTGCGCCTGCTTGCGTGCCACCTTGGATCTGGTAGGTGTCGCCGTTGAGCGTAACCACTGTGCCGGTGCCATCAGGAGCGGCAGTGATGGGCTGGGCAACAGCAGCACTCGGAAACAGGGGGAGCAGGGAAAGTGTCCCTCCAGCCCAGAGTAAGGGCTTCAACATGGTGTGGTGAGAAGGGTTTGGCACATAGCGCACGTCCAGTATAGTTCCACCCTCAGAAGATATCGGGTAGGGCGAGCTGCTGCTGAGCAACTCACATTCTGTGTACTTCACCCAAACCGGCAAAAATCAGTAAAGTATTTGCCTTGACCCCTCCTGACCTCCCCCTGGCTCTGGCGTTAGTCGTGCGTCGCTTGGGAGGAGCTGAGGCGTAAGGGCCCGTGCGTTGGTATTTTTTCTCGGGATTGTCTTACCTACCTCAATAGCAACCAAACCGACTGCAAGCTGCCAATCAGCAAGCCTAAGAGCCCGCCCAAGTTAACAATGGCTTGCAACTCACGCTTGACAATGCCCTGTACCGTGTTCTCTAGCTGTTCGGGGGTGGTGGCCATCACCCGCTCGACAATCAGTTTATCCAGGGAGAGGATGGGGATGACTTTGGTGACCAGCAGCTCTAGTTCGTTTTCGAGGTAGCGCTCTAGAATCAACGCCAATTCCCAGCTCACCGTTTCCAGGGAGGCGTGAAGCACATCAGAGTCTCGCAGTCGGGTGAGCAATAGCCCCGAGAAATTGGGCCAATCCACGGAATCTTTAAGGCTGAGGAGCAGATCGCCACTCTTGTTCTGGAGATAGCCGCGCACGGTGTCTTTGATGGTGCGGCGCAATTGGGCGATCGTCTCGGGGGGGAGGTTCTTGAGGGCAAGTTGCTGGAACCAAAAGCGGAGGCGATCGCGCACCTCCAGCGACAAAATCAGTTCTTGGAGCCGAGCGTTGGCAATCTCGGGCTCATTAATGCAGAAGCTGCGCAGCCGTAGTAGCGAGTTACGGATACCAAACAGATTCGCGACTACCCAGGTTGTGCCACTGGTTTTCTCCCGGAAGCCTTCATCGATGACTTCAATGTTGCGATCGGTGAGGAACTCAATCAGCGCCTGGCGCAGCATATCCGGGGGCACGATGTTTTGCAGCAGGCCATCAGCGAGTTGGCGGGCCTGGCGATCGCTCAACTGGAGGTCGAGAATCACCTGATCAAAAATCTGATCAATCTGAGCCCCTAAAAAATCCTCCTGTCGCGCCAGCACCTTGAGCAACCGGGGCAGGGACTCCGTAATCAAATCCTGAAGAATATCCGCCACAATCTGGACGGTTTTCTCTTCCTGCTCTGCTTGGATCTGTTTGAGGGCCAGGCGCAGCAACCAGAGCAGGGCACTCTGAACCCGCTCAGTCGCCAGCAGACGTTGGGTGAGCTTTTGCAGTTCGCTGGGGGTCAGGAGTGATTCCATGATCGTATCGGCCACCCGCTGGGCCAACCGCTCCTGATTGCGGGGGATGAGACCCGGTGTGAAGGGAATTTGGGTTTTACCCAAATAGCGGGCTTGGTAGGGGCGAAAGAGCATCCGAATCGCCAGATCATTGGTGAAGTAGCCAATAATGCCGCCAGCGAGCGGCGGGATCGCGATTAACCCCAAAGTTGATATGTCCACAGTGGCTCTGAGCTGACACTTCGTTCATACTACGTCTTTTGCTCCCCCGGCTGCGTTGGGGTCAAACGGGCAACAGGTGCGGAAAACCCGACTGCCTCTAAATCTGCCCCTGAATCACCTGGTTAAACGTCATCAGGCTCTCCACACCGATCAGTCCCCGTCGTTGGCCCTTCTGGTTCGACATGCCGAGAAACACGGCATTACTGCGCTTGGGGTTACGTGAGAATCGGGGTGAGGCGTTGATGTAGAGCTGGGCACTGTTGACCCCTTGAGCAAACTGTTGGCTTTCCCAATAGGACTGGGTTACGAGGCAGTCTGCATGGTTGCTACTGTACTGGTTAATCCAAGCGATCGCTGCTGTCATGTCTACTACAGTCCGGAAGGCGATCGTCCGGTTGAGATAAGCGCGTTGCCATTCTTGGTCGCTGACCAGGGGCTCCAGAAAATCGGGAAATTGCTGGACCAACTCCGGCTCACCGCGCAGCTCAAACCCGGCCTCTTTGAGCCCGGCAAAGAGTCGCACTAAGGTGACGGCAGTGAGGGAACTGTGCAATAACACCTTCTCAATCGCATTGACCGGATCGGGCGCTCCTCCATGACTGTCGATAATGATCTGACGCGCTAAGTCTACATTGCCATTGGGTGCATAGTAGAGGTAGCAGTTGCCGATTGCCGTCGGCAGCACCGGTCCTGTAGTCCATTGCACCACCTGTTGCACAAAACTCGCCCGACCGTAGGGAATCACTAGGTTGAGGTGGCTGTCCTGGGCAACCAGATCGGGGATGGCAATGCCCTGTTCTGCCGAAATGGTCTGAAGACTCTCGGGCGGCAGTTGGCTTTGGGCGAGCGCCTCCTGGAGGGTTTGGGCGATCGCGGCATTGGTATGGCCCGCATCCGCCGAGCCACGTAGAATCAGGGCATTACCGGTTTGTAGACACAGTCCGGCGGCGATCGCCGCCAATTCGGGAAAGACTTCATAAACCAGAGCGATGACCCCCAGCGGCATGAGCTGACCGTAGGTTTGGGTCGCCTCTCTGGCATAACCCACTGGCATCACCCGGAGTACTGGATCATGGGCCTCACCCATAATCGCCAGCAGCTCCGCAGCCCGTTGCAGTCGTTCTGGTGTTAGCTTCAACCAGTCCTGCAAGACCTCCGGTACGGCCATCTCGCGACTCACTTCCAAGTCGAGCGTATTGGCTTCTAGAATTCGCGCTTGGGAATCGGCAAGAAACTGAGCCATGGTGCGCAGACCCAGACGGCGTTCCTCATCTGTTTTCTGAGCTAAGCGCCCAGCGGCTTTTTGAGCGGCTTGGGTAATCGCTGTTGTCGTGGAGGTGTCAGCAGACAAAGAGGAAACCGTCATGGCCAACTATCAACGAGCGACACCATCTGGGGAGCAAAGGAAAATTTGAACCATGCCGCACATTGTTGAACTCCAAATACTCAGGATAAGTGAAGGCCCAATCAAGCGCAACCAATCACTAAGCACATTCCCTAAGAATCATTGATAAATTAGCTTAAGAGCGGGTAACGCGATTCGAACGCGCGACATTCACCTTGGCAAGGTGACGCTCTACCACTGAGCTATACCCGCAATTGACTTTCACTAGTATGGCAATTCTGGGGTTTGCTGTCAACGCCCTTGCCTGGGTCGTTCACTATTGTCGGATTTTTCCCCGACACAGTTCATGCAGATTTTGGGTCAACCGCTCTACGCTTTCATGGGTACATATCGTCCACGAAGTGAAATTGCGGGCTATGGTGGACAAACCGACTGAATGAAGATGAAAATTAAGCAATGAATCTGGTAATCGCAGAATGCGCTGAACCTTTGGCAGATGGGACACAGTATCCTTCCGGGAGGCTACACCAACGACTCCGCTTAACGGCCCGCCTACGCTATAGAATTCCCCGTTCAGAACAACCTGCTGACAGGCTCTAAACGCGATCGCTCGCATTAACGGGCAAAACTGGCGCAGTGGGGGCAGGCATCATCAAGTTTTGTCGCATCTGACCCATGAGGCTCACCATCTCCAGTGCATCGAGGCCATAGCTCCAACCCAGATTACTCTTAATGCCTGCCCGCTCTAGCGCCTGTTGCATCGTGTCGGTGGTCAAGACGCCAAAAACCACAGGAACTCCGGTTTGAAAGCCCACAGCAGCAATGCCCTTGGCTGCCTCAGCCGCCACGTAATCGAAGTGGGGGGTTGCGCCTCGAATGACCGCCCCTAAACAAATGATGGCCTGGTATTGACCCGAAAGGGCTGCCTGACGCGCCACCATGGCTAGCTCAAACGACCCAGGCACCCAAAAATAATCCACTTGGGTTCCCTGGGGATCGGTATTGATGCCATGGCGCTGGAGGCAATCTTGACAACCTGCCAAGAGCTTCCCCGTGACTAGATCATTAAAGCGGCCAATCACGATCGCCAACCGCACTTGGCTTACATCCCCATGAAAATTGCCTTCAAAAACGGCCATTACAAGCTTGTCTCAGTTTAAATTTTACGATGAATCAAGGGCTTGATTTTGCCCCAAACCCTGTAGGGGAGGGTTTCAAACCCTCCCCTACAATTCGGTTTCGAAAGTAACTTGGGGTCAAACCACAAAGAAATTAAGGAAGCCGACCACCAGAACCAGTACGACCCAGACACCAGAGCCAAGGTAGAGCAGTGGCTTCGCTTGATCCCAGTTTTGGGGGGAGGCATAGGCAACGGGCACACCAACTACCATCAAGAAGGACAGCGCCACCAGCGCCAACAGAGCAATTTGGAAGAGGAAGGTCATGGTTTGAGTTTCTCCTAAATACACGGTTTGATCGATCGCACTTAGCTGTAAAGCCTGCCCAGGCGAAAATCAAGCGTGAGGTTCATCAAAGCGAAATTAATAGATATTAGTAAGCTATCAAAGACTGCCACTTCTGGGAAGGCTTTGGGAATTCAGAGTTCAGGGTTCAGAGTTCAGAAGTTTGCAACAACGCTGCACTCTGAACTCACAACCTCTAAGCAATAAATCTTGGATTAGTACAGAACACCCCGAACCTACCCTGGTCGTCGCTGCGCGAGAGAGCCTCTCCCGAGAGGGAATTTCTGGATTAAAATCTCCGACCGGGAGGAGTATTCTCGACCGAGGGGAGAGGTAGGTCAGCCTACTTCGCTTCTGAGGAGACTGTTTCTGCCGCTTTTGGGTTCGCCCTTGGCGGACTCAAAAACTCTGAACTCTGAACCTTGAACGCTGAACCCCTTAAGCTTGACGCTGTTGCAAAATAAAGGTGGCGATCGCCAGATCCACAGGAGTGGTGATCTTGAGATTGGTTTCTTCACCGGGCACAATCTGGACGGGGAGGCCGCATTGCTCAAACAACGCGGCATCGTCCGTGACCTCCCAGCCTGCCGCTCGCCCCTGTTCGTGGCAGGCCTTGAGCTGAGCCACATCAAAACCTTGGGGGGTTTGGGCCGCCCAGAGTTGGCGGCGATCGGGCGTTGCCGTGATCTGTTGCTGGTCATCGACCACTTTGATCGTGTCCTTGACCGGGATCGCGGCAATCAGCCCCGGACAAGTTTGCAGAGCAATCGCACACCGCTCAAAGAGTGCCGGTGTTGCCAAACAGCGGGCCCCATCGTGGATGAGCACCTGTTGTGCTGGGGAGGGTAGCGCTTGTAAACCTTTATAAACCGAGGCTTGGCGCGTTTCTCCCCCCACAATTAATTGCACGGGTTGAGCGAGGTTGACTTGCGCCAGAATCGCTTCAAAGGCGGCAAAGTCGCAGGGCTGACCCATGATGCCGATCCATTCGATTGTGGGGGCTTGGGCCGCAGCTACCAGCGTCCAAGTCAACAGTGGGCGCTCCAGCAGCGTCAGCAAGAGCTTGTTGCGATCGCCCCCCATCCGCTTGCCCAGACCCGCTGCCGGGATTAATAGATGCATGGTGCTTTACTTGGGGAATAGAACCTTGTTCGGCTGGCTTGGGCCATTAACAAGGGGAATGAACAGCAGGCTCAGTTTAGCATTCACCCTATTGCTTTGCTCCCTTGCCATATTCTCTAAAGGACGCTGCTACAATATCTAGACATAATTGATGATTTCTGGAGATGTGTGGGGCTAAGGTAATGAAAAAATTCTGGTTGATGACCCATTCAGCAACAGCAGCAATCGGTTGGGTGGCGATCGCCCAAGCGTCAGGTCAAGCCATGGAGGAAGCCGTTGTTGAGCTAGACGTGCCAGCTCCGGCACCCGTGGTTGCAGCTGAACCGATTGCGCCCGTTCCGGTTGAAGTGGTGCCCCCGGCCCCTGCTCCCGCCCCTGAACCCGCCTGGACAGCCCCTGAACCCACCTGGACAGCCCCTGAACCCACCTGGACAGACCCCGAACCCCAGCCCCAAACCCAGACGTATTACGTTGACCCAGAGCCGGTTTATTCCCCCGAACCCGCTGTCCTGCCCGACCCTGAACCGACCTGGGAAACCCCTACGCCGAGCTTTTCTGAACCCACGAATATTCCCCCCACCCCCACGCCCCCCAGGTTCATTGAAGAGGATCCGGTGCTGCAAGCGGTCATCAACCCAGAAACACCCGCCCAAGCCGCTGCTGTCAAGCAAATGCGACCTGAGGAGGTGATTCGCGATGGTCGGAGCTTTGCGGAGTTGTTGGGACCCTCCTCCCAGACCCAAACCGCGCCCCCACAGCAATTTATGCCCCCACCGCGTCCGGCTGCCCCACCCGTTGCCACGGTTGAGACCAGCAATACCGTAGACAGCACGCTGTTGCTCCAGCAATTGGAGCGAGATCTGGCGCAAATCCGCCGGGAGGTGCGTAGGGGCCTGTCTACAACTGCCCTCTCACCCGCCCCAATTCCTGTCCTACCTGACTTCCAGCTAGATAGTCTTGAAACCCAACTCGCTTTACCCACCCCAGAGGCGACGGAGGCAATCCAACTGCCTGCATTCCAGCAAACCGAGTTTGGTGCTTGGGATGTTGCCGGTTTAGGGGCAACGTTTACGCGTAATGATTTCAATGTCTATACCTTTAGCGCCAGCTTTTTTGATGAAGACCTCTACGCCGTAGATTGGCACAGCCTGGGACTCGACACCTTCGATAGTGAACTCTTAGCCCAACTGGAGATCCCGGAATGGGCGATCGACTTTGACGACTTGTCCACCCAGACCGACGGTTTTCTCGCGGATCTGGAACTGCCTCTAGAAAGTGAAGCGCTACCCTTGACCAGCTTCGACGCCTCCGGAGAGCTGGTGCTCGACTTCTCTGCGCTGGATGCTGTGGCACAACAGTCTCCTCTCGGCACTAACCCCCTAACCTTTGGCCACCCGGCGGATGCCCTGACCGAATCAGTGGTGGCGGTAGTTCGGTAGCGCCAGAAATTTCTGGTTCGAAATTTCGAGACTGTTCACGTTTTTGTGTAATGAGCCTCGACAAGAACGGGATCTCGTTGTTTCAGAAACCCTTTACACAAAATTCTGGTCAGACTCAAATTTCTGGCGCTCTCCGAGCACAATTTACTCTGAAACACTGGCAATGATGGGGGGCGGCAGTCAGTGAGTAGATGAGTTGCAATGAGTTGGGGAACATGGTCAGCCATAGCTTCATTTCTAATTTCTAGTAACAGAATGCTTCTGGTCAGCGAGACGATACCAATCGAAGGCTTCATGCCGTTGGTACTCAGGAACTAGTAAATAGATAATATTTTGAATGTCATCGTGACCATCACCGATACAGAGTACAGCTAGTCTCAGGGAGCGTCCTTGAACCCAGGCCAGAGCTCGGTTGTCCTACAAAGTCAGACCCACAGACCCTTCATCGTGAAGACTCACCGCTTTGTAATCGCACCATTTGTCTGGAGACTGGCTCCCTCAACGGAGATACTCATCGACTTGAGCATAGGCTCTGATCTGAGTATTCCTTTGCTTGGAGATATTCTTGTATCCTCTTTTCCATCTATCCAGGCTATCCTCTTTTTAGCGATCTCCTCACACCCAGGTTTTCAGGACTTGTGTCAATCAGGGATGAAGTTGGCAGCATCCCGACAGGATTCTGTTGCGAAAATAATTCAGACAGTATGGTAAAGGCTTAAATGCATTTTGATATAGATTCATTACATTTTTTATAGTTCATTCTATAGGCGAAGCTATTCCCGGTACTATTGAGGAGCATTATGTAAGTTATTCCAGAAAGCAGTTGAAGCATTGAAACTATTGCTCAACAAGGGTTGAAGATGATCAGGCATGATTTTAAGCCAGCAAAATCGAGGTTGGGGATTTACCCCTATTGGCTTGATTCTCAACTAGATGCCCTTAAGAATCAGCTCTCGGTCGCCAAGCAACATGCTAACTTTGTCAAAAAAACGTAAAGCCCTTTCTAGGCAATGTTTGTAGGCACTTAGATTGCTTTGTCTATAACTCACATATAACGTGTATAAGATAGGCAAAATTCTTGCCAATTCCATCTATTAACTGAGGTCCAAAATGGCACATTATCTTATTACTAGCTTGTTTAAACCTACCGATGCACTGAGGTCGAATTCTGATGATCTCCAGCAGCGTTCTGACACCGTATCGAGAGAGTTGAAATCTCAAATCTCAAATGTCAAGTTTGGTGACAGTTATGCTCTCTTAGATAGTAATGAAACGATTGACTTCGTAGAAGCAGATAACGAGTCCGATGTGGAAAAAGCCGTTGAGATTATTCGCACCTACGGCAAAGTTCAAGCCACATTCACTCCTATTATTTCATGGCACGATCTTCTGGTTCGGTTGAAGCAGCCTGCAAACCACTAAGAGTTGAGTCTCTTTATACTTGTAGTGAAAGTGTAAAGATTATTGATAGGGAGCAAGTGCTTATGGATTTGCTCCCCCTATAGTTAGAAAGCGATTCTGTACTTCACTACATATTATCTTTGACTACAAGCGTCGAGCTTCCCGAAAAAACGAAATTATTTGAAAGGTAAGAGTCTAAGCAGTACAAGAAGGAAAAGTTTAAAAGTCCCAGTCTCCTTACGTTCAGGAACAACCAACGTCACCACTCAAGACGTGCAGGGAGACACAGTTAATGTTTTTTCCTCATCGTTCTTATTGAGAACAACTGCCTATTTATAATTAATGCTCGAAGTTTTTAGCTAAGAATGGTGGTTTTATAGGGATAGCATCAAAAGAACTGTATTCAAGCAATTTACGGGTTGTAAGGTTGTTTTAGTATGAGTTTCTCAATAGAAAAAACACAACAAAGTTTAGCATCAGAGGGATGGTGTATTATTGAAGATGTTGTCCCAAGAAATGTACTCTACACCATCCATCAAGCATCTCTGACTCTTGTCAAGGAACAGCGGATTAAGATTGAAAGTTGGCACACCGAGCAAAGTCAACGAGGTTGGCAAGGCAGGATTACAGGAGTCGAAAAAGCTGAGGGAGTCGTTGAGGCAATACCGCAGTTTGCACCCTACGTTGCCAACAGACGTATTATGGATGTAGTCGAAGCAAATTTTGGTCCACATGTGAGAGTTTCTTCCACTAGTGTTATTGTTACTAATCCGTATAATCAGAGAGGTTACTGGCATGCGGATTGGCCGTTCAACCAAACAATCGCTAGTCACATCCCAGCCCCTTATAGCAATTCAGTAATACATATCTCAACTATCTTTATGATTACCGATTTCTCTGCTGATAATGGTGGTACGCTGATAGTTCCAAGGAGTCATCAATTACCGAAGAACCCTTCAGGTGATAATGACATTGACTGCAAGTCTTCTCACCCAAACGAGATCAATGTGACAGGTACAGCTGGTAGTGTGTTCCTATATGACAGTCGACTCTGGCATTCCGTTGCGCCCAATTATAGTAAGCAGCCACGAGTGGCAATTTCGGTTCGCTATGCACCATGGTGGCTTAACCTCGATGTTCGACGCAAGGGCTCACCCGACTACGTACGCATTGTCAACAAGACAAATGGAAAGGATAACTCTGTGCCGCTCCTCTCGAAAGCCTCTTTTGACGCTCTCCCTGAAAATACGAAGCCACTCTTCAGCCATTGGGTGGAGCGTTAATAGTTGAATAATATTTATAAGGTAGAGAGAAAACACTCATGAGTGGCATTTATGTATCTATTGGTTCATCCTCTTTTAAAAGTGATCTCAGTAGTATTGCGCATCGTGGTCGGCTGGAGACTTTCAGGCAAGAATTTGAGTCAGCAACTGGTGTCGTTAGGCTGCAGGAATTCAGTCATCATAATAGAGTCTCTAGTGGTATCGATGAGCGACTATTGCGTCGGTATGCAATAGTCTTTGATGGCTGCTTATATAATCGGACTGAACTGTTGCAACTGAGCGATACTCAGCTAAGTCAAGAAGTAAGCAGTGCGGAAATACTGTTGTCTGTCTTCAATCATATAGGTACCAGATGCTTTGACTACCTTGATGGTGCGTTTACGTTTGTTATTTGGGACAACGAACTCAAAAAACTTTATGCCGTCCGAGATCGATTTGGACTTAGACCCCTGTATATTTTTGCAACCCCTGAAAACCTCGTCATTGCCTCCGAAATCAAGCAGTTTTTCGAGTTACCTTCTATCCAAGCACGATTGAATACAGCACGTGCTGTTGACTTCTTGATTTTAGGTCTGACAGATCATAGTGTCGAAACTATGTTTGAGAATGTATACCGCTTGCCTCAGGGCTCCATGTTGGAGCTAGACCTCTCCAATTGGAAGCTCGGACATAAGCTACCAACATTTAAGACTTGGTATCAATTGCCTGCTCCAGACTCTCTAGAACTAGGTGAGACTGAGTCCGTCGATCTCTTCCGTCACTTGCTAACAGATGTTGTACAAAACCGATGGCAGAGTCAGTCTCCGTGCGGTCTCTGCCTGTCAGGAGGACTTGACAGTGCCTCAATTGCAGCCATCCTTGCTACCAACCGATTCAAGTTGGGAGAACCATCCGAAATTCCAACGTTTAAGGTTTACTTTGGTGACGAGGAATTTGATCAGTCAGCGTTGTTTCAGTCTATTGCTACATTGGACGGTATCACCAATTACCAGACTACCTGCAACTTTGATGATGTTCTTCGACTCATGGAACCACTTGTATGGCATCTTGATGAACCATACAGCCGGCCAAGCTTGGCGGCGCAATGGATACTCTTCAAACACGCCAATATGGAGGGGATAAAGGCCACGCTCGATGGTCAGGGAGCAGATGAGCAACTTTGTGGCTATACCAGCATGATTAATGAATATTACTCGTATCAAGAGAGCAAACAAATACCAATTAGAATGCAGTCATTTACCACAAGATCGACTTTGAGCTTAAAGCAAGATGAGGGAGGACTGTCTTGGCTCTCAAGTGAACAACAGGAGGCATGTTTTAAGCATAGCGAGCAGAACCTCCACTTTCGGAAGAGAAGTTTGGGTGAAATATGTATAGATCGTGTTCTGTATGGTGATCTACCAATGATGATGAGGCATAATGATCGCATTGGTGCATCACATGGTATAGAGACCCACGTGCCTTATCTAGCTCATCGCTTAGTAGAATTATCAATCGCGCTTGGTAGCAAGCATAAACTAGTTGGTCAACAGTCAAAGTATCTGCTTCGCTGTGCAATGGGCGGTCTTGTTCCTAAACTGATACTTAACCATTATGGAAAGGGAAGTTACTCTAAATTAGAAGAAGGTTGGATTCGAACCTCTAGCGATCAGAATTGGTTAAAAGAAGTAGTTGCTACTGCTTACCAATGGCCTCAACTTTTTAGTGAGAAAGGTGTGCTCATGCTAGCAAATCAGCATACTCAAGCCAACAAACAAACTTTGCTTCTCCTCTGGCGAATACTTTGTTTTGGTGTGTGGGCACGGGTATTTAACCTCTCTATCTAGGGTTTGCTGAAAAGAAAAGCGGCTCTTCAGGTCTGAGTATGCTCAACGAATAGCAAGCTGCCAACACATCAAACGACGTAAGCGAAAGTTTTCGAAGTTTCTGAAACCATATCCTAAATCGCTTGATCAGTTTCAAACGATTATTAATACCCTCGACAGTCCCACTTGTCGTCCTTGTTTCAAAGTATGCCATGATTTCATCAAACCAACTATTCTCGTTCAAAATGGGTCTGCCAATTGCAATGCCAACTTTGAGAGAACAACGATTTTTCGTTGTTTCAGGACTTTTTTGCATCACCAAGGTAATTTTTCTTTTGCAGCCACGTTATTGTTTCTGCTTTTTGATCTTCTGTTAAATGATATTTGGAACATTTGTTATTTGATCGGAGTCCCTCTAATCCTTTCTCTCGATATGCGATCATCTAACATGATATATTTGAACTTGATGTATTCAATGGATTTTGAATTTCTTTCGTGCTTTTTTCCTCTAGCACTATTTTGACAGCCAAGGCTCGTTTCAATTCTCTTGAATCTAGATTTCCGTCAATGAATTTATTGCGCTCTCTTTTCTGTTTTGCCTTCTTTTGGGCTTCCCAAAGAAAATTTATCATCAGTTTCTGTTCTATGTGAAAGTCTACTTGTACTAATTTTTGGACGAGACCCGATGGTTTTTATGTTCTGTTATGTCCCATTTCTATTTAGGATCGCTATAGATCCTGAAGACCTAAAATTTGGCTACAGATCATCAGGTTAAAACCCAGATATAGCAATGGTTTGATATTTGATAACTGCAAACTGTCAACTATGAATGTTTCTTGGGGATATTGGGTACAAGTTTATGACTCCTAAGGAGCTAAAAAACTTGTACTTGAGGAGAAAGTCAGGGTCTCATTGAACCAATTTTGAGGTTTTTGGTCAATTGAAAATCTTGAGCTAAAGTTTTGCTCAAATCAAAAAATTCACTATTGTTCCAGTAAAAGTGTGTATAAACTCAGAGCTAAAACTTTCACTCAAAACAGTCGACGGCTTTCCTTTTCTGAGAGTAGTGAACCTTGTTCTGAGTGCGGACGATTCAAATCAAGCGGCATTACAAATGGGAAAAGACTTAGAGGGATAGGAGACGGTTCAGATGAGGATAGCGACCCCTTATAGCACTCGATGGAGTGAGTCTGCATATTTCTAGCATAAGTAACGCATATTTTTCGAGATGGTACTACCATAGAAATTTCGCGCAGTCCTTCATAGAGAAAACGCCTAGATATCATGTATTCCTCAGAATTACATATAACATTTCTAACAAGCTTGGCAATTGGACTCTTTACTACTTCTTGTTGTGCAGGGATACCTTCAATAGTAGAAAGACTGACGTAGTCAGCTAGATCTAGGAGACGCCAGGATTTTGGAATAAATATATGATTCCAAGGTTCATGCCGGAGGTTACTAAACATCGCAAAGCTAAATTCCACCTTAATGCCCAGGTAGGGGGAAAGCCCATTTATCAAAAATAACAACCAAAAAAGTTGGATAATTAGAAAATACTGTGATCCTATGGTGTTTAGAGCTGGATTAAATAGAAGAGGTTTTTGTTGTAGTAGAAATAGCAATCCTGTTAGCACTAGCGCAGTAAAGACCCCAAACCCAACCTGTATAATCCAAGCAGGCCATCGTAAGATATATGGACATTGAACTCCTGCATGTCTTGGAGTAACTGCCCATACAAGTAGAATGCAAATACACATTATGCAGGTTACAACTATCGAGTTTTCCTTAATAAGGTTGCTTGCACGAACGATTTCACTGTAAGGGATTAGGAATATTAACCCAGCGTACATTACCGAAGAAAAGTTCAGAATTCCAGCCAGAGCCAGAACAAAATGAAAACAAATTCCTAATGTAATAGTTACAATAAGCAAGGTTCCGTATGATACTACCAACAAGACTGCAAGCAGGGCTTCTACAAACAAAGTACCGTAGATTGCAATTCGTTTCGAAATCTGAATGAACTGCTGATTAGTTATACCTCTATCGCGACATTGAAATTCAACAAGTTGAGCGGCGCAACTCCTCTCTGGAGATACGTATTCCCAATTGCATTTGTGTAAGAAGGCAAAGAAATACATCATTGCCAGCAGACCACGTACTCCCAATACAAGAAAATCAGATAACTGAGGTTCAGGTACCCATAGTTTTCCTATACATAATAAGGCAAGACAGAAACCAACTAAAATGAAGTGATTTGAGAGACGCAACGAGTAGCTTGCAACAACCACTACGAAACTTAGGAAACACGCAAGAAGTAAAGCGGAAGAACCTGCCTCCACAAGAAGCAAAAGACAACATGCAATGAGAAACAAGTGCGAGATAGTGCTTAAGGTGGGTGTTAGCCTCAATCCCAACGTAGGAAGAAAACAAATTGCAAAATATCGATGTCCATCACGAAAAAAATATAAGAATTCGTGTATTAGGATCGCAGATGCTAAAAGTCGTACAAAAATCTCTATCATCACACATCAAAGAGTGAATTGTCAAGTTCTTTTCGTGTGAGTTCGCAGAACTGTTCAAATCTTCTAAAGAACAAGTCACGAATCATTTTGGCGTATCCTGATTTTGCAAAATGCTCTAGGATTTGCGCAGTATATGAAATATGACGAGTCTCATCGCGTATGAGTGTCGCAATAAGATTACTCAGTAACTTTAGATTTTGCTGGGGACAATACTCTGCAATTACTGGCCAAAGTAATAGCTGATGAATGCGTGTTCGGATTTCTCCAATATTCATCTGCACAAGCTCATCAATTGTGACAGATAGGGGATCCGGGTGGAGATTCTGACCTATTGGCACGGATTTCATCGAATACCCAGGAGAAATATTGTGAAGCGCTTCAGATACGCTACCTTCGGCACAGTCAGGAAAAGTAAGCTCAAGCAATTGTATATAATATTTGGCGTGATTTGACTCATCCACAGCATGACGTAGAATCTGCCTGGATATTTGCTCTGAGCCAACATCACCTACCATTTGCAAAAGCACATGAGCCCCTTCTGCCTCTTTTTTGGAGCTAGTAATAATAGAACGCGCAAGCCATAAAGGCTCACACGCTCTATCTCGAAACTGATCTCCATACATTCTAGTTGTAAAAGGAGACTGGAACAGAGTTAAAGCGTCAACCAGCATCTCCTTATAAAAGGGAACGTTTACCCCTTTTGACTCTAGAGTAGAAGAGATCTCTAAAGATAGCTCCAGGGGTTTCTCCGGTGCGGGAAACCAACCAACGGGAACTAGATTAATCATTTCGATTTCTTACAATCTTCAAAAGGGCAATTCCATGGCACGAATTCACGTGATGGATTCTCTTCAAGGTCTGCCAAAGAAAGTTTGACTTCCTTTACAGATGCGCTCTTTTGCTGGTGAACTGGAAGGTTATTTTTCATAGGGCTAATGGAGTAATGAATAATTAACAATGACACCTTACATGTTGGGGGGACATTGCTGAACACTTAAACATTATCAGGGATTTGACACTAGTCTACTACCGCCTTCATAAAACTATACTAACCTTGTCCACCTTAGGGGCACGGCTTGTTCCCCACAGATTAAGTGACTATTCGTTCATTGCTTAGAAGGCGGCTTCATCTACCATCTACAGAGGCATCCCAGGTCGAAACTAGGTATTAGTACTTAGAGCAAATGAATCATTAAGATGGTCACAATGACGGTGAAGGATGTGAGGAGTAGAAGATAGAATCTATTGAGCCCCATGAGCTTGACATGGGCAGCAAGACGTTTAACAATTGTTGGAGATGATGAGTATCAAGCTTGTGCTGGTTTGATCAGGCAGCGTGGCGATAATAATAGCTATCTATAAAAGAGTTCGTGACTCTTCTACTCTTGTAGTAGTGTTACTGCTTTCGGTTTTCATGCTTGTTGCAAAGAGATCAGTATCCGCGCCAATACAAGAAGCTTCACGAAGTTGATTAAGACTCTCAAGAACTAAACCAATCACAATCTCTAGAAGTTTCGGAGAGTGAGATTAATTGCTTTAAGTGTACATAATGTGCAATATGACAAGTGATATTGGAGGTTAGGATTTTTATGAATCCTAAGTCCTTCTCTGGTGGGCAGTGCTCACCCAGGCCTTTCAATGTGATTATAAGTATATACACGAAAACGATACCGCAGTAAGGGTTTTAGGTATTTTTATTACGAGAAAATCGTAGTATTTCCTAAGGTTAAGCGTAATCTTTTGGCTTGATGACGAAGTATTCAAGTTGGCAATCTCTGGAATTCCTACTCTATCGCTCTGTTTTTTGGTAGTTTACTTGTACGCGCTTAAAGGGCTGGCCACTATGGCTTACCAACCTGGATGAGGTTTATCTACACCAAGCTGATCCGCTATGGGTTTGACAATAGACCTTGCCCTGGCCTTGAAAGTGGCAAACCCGCTGGTCATCACCGAGCCAGGTTCGGAACTGGCTCGAACTCGCGGGCAGCAGTGTGACCTCAAGGCCCGCCTCAAAGGCAACCACATGATGCGGCGCAACCCGATAGGCTTGAGCCACCGTGACTGTGTAGAGTCCTCCCAAGGCCCCCAAGATGACCGCTCCCTGGCCGGCGAAGGTAAGCCAAAACTGCCCTTTGGGGGCCATTACTTGATCCGTTAGGCAATGGGGCAGGGTTTGGGAATCAAGATTGAGTTCCACCGCCGTGGTGCTTGCTAGGTAAGCCAGGGACGAGGCAATTAGACCCTGACGGGTCAAGGTGTGAACCGCTAAATCGCCAGGTAGCGGCGCGGCCAGCAGCACATGACCCGGTGCAGTGGCATAGAATTGGTTGAGAAACAGGGTTTTGGGTGTGGCTCCGCCGCCCCGCCATCTTTGGGGACGACTGACGGTTCTGCCGTTGCGTAGGGTCGTGCTAACGCTCAGATTGCCACTCATGGCTAGCATTGACCCTGCCTGGGCTAGGGCCTTGTCCTCAGGGTTAAAGCTGACCTTGGCGATCGCCCGACCCGGTTGTGACGCCAGTTGTGACGACGATGGTGGCAACAGTTGAATATTCATAACTCGCTGATTAACGCCATGATTAACGCCCGTTCACCAGCCTCATGGGCGATCGCTTAAATGTTGCTCAGGCAGCGACCCGACTGGAGGTAGACCCAACCTTTCCCTTGGAGCTGGTTGACCGCATTCGCCCTCGCCTTAAGACCCTGAGGAAACTGCACTGTCAGGTGCAGTTGGGGATCATAGGCGACAAGCTGCCCCCCCCGCACCATCAATTGCTCTTGAACCTGTTGGCGGGTGAGGATACCACTACCACCAAAGAAGACCAGCCCCCGCCCCTGAACCTGTAGCTGCACGAGTCCCGCTCCCGCCAGCCAGCTTTTAAAACCCGCCCAGCGCAATGCCAGACGAATCCGTGCCGTGCTAGCGAGGTAGGCTTGGGGCTGGAAACACAATTGGGCCGGATCTCGTAGCTCTAGACCCTCAATATCACCGAGCTGGAGGTGGGAGAGCACCAGTTGTTGAGGCAGCTCGCTTTGATTCGTCACAACATTGACGTAGAGGGCTGCTGCGCGACCACCCAGATGGCAGGCCAGGGCAGTGAGCCAACCACCAGCAAATTGGGTGGTTACTCTCAGTTCAGGGGTGTAACTCACCAATGTCCCTGCAGCAGTGACGAGGTGTTCGCCCGGCTCAAGGGTGATAAATAATGCCGCAGAAGCAGGCTTGTAGCGGATTTCGTATTTCACGATCACGGTGTTGGCCCAGGCAATGGACCTACAGTCTCACCGATTGTGCCAAGGGGGCGGCGACTGCGGCTATTTTTTTACAAAAAACACATAAGACATTTGCTGAAGGACTCCCCTTTATTGAGCCACCACCTCAATATCGACCGTGGCGCTCACTTCTGGATGCAGCTTCAGTTCCACTTGGTATTCACCCAATTGGTTGATATCCGGCAGGGTAATATCGCGTTTATCGACGGTTTGACCCGCTTTTTCCTGGAGCAGGTCAGCAACATCCTGGCTGGTGACGGTGCCGAAGATGGCGTTGTTCTCCCCCGCTTGCTTGGCGATGCGCAGGCGGCCGATCGTGGCCAGGGCGGTTTTGCGGGCTTTGGCCTGCTCAAGAATGGCGAGTTGCCGCTGACGCTCTTTCTCGCGGCGTTGTTCGACCATCTTGACCACGCCAGGGGTGGCGGGGATCGCTGCGCCTTGAGGAATCAAATAATTCCGTGCGTAACCGGGGGCAACCTCAACCAGGTCGCCGTTTTTACCGAGCTTGGTTACGTCTTTGTTTAATACCACTTGTACACGTTTTGCCATTGTCTTAAATCGTCCGTCTTGAGCCTTGCGGGGAAGATGAGTCACAATCTCTTACAGTACCATTCTGAATCAGGCGATCGCAATTTTGATTTTGTAGTTTAACCTGAGTTTCATTTCAATTAAGCGAAGCGATCGCATTCCTCAAAGCAGTACAGTCTCATTGTCAAACCCGGTTGTCAGGGGTCCAGCCCCCCGACACCTCCCGCTGAGGGGGAAATTGCCCCCTCAGACTCCGGCAATATCGGAGCCAGTATATTTGATTCTGCTGAATTTCGACCGTCTTTCGTGATGTTTGCTTATCCAGAACTCACGTTAGTTTAGGGGCTGTCATCATTTAGATTTCAAGCTCTGACTCTGACTGGCTTACCGCCCCTTTTCTTATTTTTGGGGTCGGGTGCGACCTCCCTTGTCCCATCAGGCTTCTGAGTCTAATTGATGACACGCCCTAGATCTTTGCTAGATCTCTAGACCCCCTAGACCACCTGCATCGGCCCCAAATACCGCTGCAAATAGGGAGAAAACACCTCGTAGATCAGGGTGATGGGCTGACCACTGTGCCAAAACAGATAATGCCGTCCCCAGAAGGGACCAGACTCCTGAAACGCTGACGCCAGGGCGGTAGAATGACCGTAGTACAGGCCCTGAATATCCCGATACAGCTCACTGTGCAACTGTGAGAGATTATCCCAAATCGGCAGCGATCGGTTTTGCAGGTATTCATCGATATGACCCGCATCCCACCAGGAAGTGGCATAGGCAAGGCGCTGCCCAGAGGCCGTGCGCAGCCAGACTTGACGTCGCAGCCGGGGCGCGGGTACCGCCTCAATTTGGGCCGGGGCCCGATCGGGATTAACGCCGACCCGTGACATATCGATCACATCCACCTCAATCTGCTCGCGGGTGAGCAGCTTAAGATGGCGCGTGGGTGAGCCATCGCCGAGTAAGAGGATTTGCCAGGTGGGGGCAAGCTGGTCGTGGGGGAGGCCCTGCTGGATATTCTGGGCGTCTCCCTGCCACAGCGGTTCCAGGGCGTACCAAGCGGTGTCCAGCGTGGGTGTAGAAGAGAGAGTCAAGTTCGCTACGCCTTCGTTATAAAAGTTAATTTTTCTTTATGATACCGTGTCTGCCAAGGTTCGCTGTTGCCTGGACGGGCGGGGGTCAGGGTTCAGGGTTCAGGGTTCAAAGTTCAGAGTCAAAGTTTAGCGTGTTCAGAAGACGGGACTCTTGGGGAACCCTAAACAACTTGATACCAGATCTGAGTTGGATACCCCCAGAAATAAAGTGAAGACTGAGCGGAGTTGAATGTCTGAACGGCCGGACTTCGACTCCGTCCTAGACAGAGCGGAGTCGAAGTCTAAGCCCTCATCCCGGTTTTATTTGGCACTTAATATATTTGGCGCATCGCCCAATCCCCTCTCACCCAACCCTCTCCCAATGGGAGAGGGCTTCTGGCTCCCCTTCTCCCCTAGGAGAAGGGGCTAGGGGATGAGGGGAAACCCGCTTGATGCTTCAAGTATGTAATACTGAATCCGCAAAGTATAGGGAGGGATAAACTACTGATTATTCCTCGGGCAGGCGGGACGCAGATTCGACAAGCTCACTGACCACCTGCGCTACGGGTTTCTGCTCTCAATATCCTGTAGCGCGGGTGGTTGCTGAGC
>JBCDEB010000043.1:0-45557 GCA_039180005.1 Cyanobacteria bacterium P01_G01_bin.54
ATTCCGGGCCCTCAGTGGGGTCCTCGCCCCAGCCGCCTCTCATCGGCTATGCCTCTGTAGGGGGCCAGGTGACCAGTAAGAGCCCTACTGACAACTATCACCATTCACGCTACTTTTTGTCAATTATGCCGCCTTCACCCCTGCAAACCCTCACGCTCTTTGGTACCAGTGCCGATCCACCCACTGCGGGCCACCAGAGCATTTTGCGCTGGCTGGCTAGCCAGTATGACTATGTGGCGGTGTGGGCTGCTGACAACCCGATGAAGTCGGGTCAAACCCCCCTCGCCCATCGCATGGCCATGCTCTGCCTGGTTGTGCAAACCCTGCAAGCTGACTATCCCAACCTCCAGTTGCATCCGGAACTGAGCGATGCCCACACTTTCAACACGATTCGCCGGGCCCAAGCTCATTGGGGTCAGATATCTGGTCAGATGTCCGACCCCAACACTGTGGAGATGACCTTTGTCCTGGGGTCGGATCTCCTGGAACAATTGCCCCGCTGGTATCGGATTGAGGACTTGTTGGCGCAGGTGAAGTTGCTGGTGATTCCCCGACCGGGCTATCCGATCGCAGTGAGCGATCGCCACCGCCTTGAGCAGTTGGGAGCTCGCTACCAGATTGCTAACTTGCGCCCTCCCGCTGTCTCTTCCAGCCGCTACCGTAACCGGGGCGATCGCACTGTCGTGCCCCCGGATGTAGCGGCCTATATTGATGCGCAACATCTCTATGCCTAACCCTTTCTGTGCTTGAACCTCATGTCGAGTTACCAGACCTTTTGTGTCACGGTCAATACAGTCATCTTTTCAGTGGATACTCAGCAGCAGCGCTTGTTGGTGCTGCTGGTCAATCCCCAGTTGCAGCAACCCGACTCCGGCTGGTGTCTGCCCTGGGCTCTGGTTGGCCCTGACGAAAACCTGGCCGCTGTGGCCAGACGAATTTTACAAGACAAGCTCACGGTTGAACACCTCTACCTAGAGCAGCTCTATACCTTTGGCAGCCCCAACCAACGGACTTTGGCCGCTCCGGAGCGAACCCTGGTCGTGAGTTATTTTGCCCTGGTGCGCCTAGAGGATGCGGCACTGCTCACTCGTCAGGGCAGCATGACAGCCTGGTTTAACGTCACAGCACTGCCCCCCTTGTGTTTGGATCAAGGGGCAACTATTGACTATGGCCACCACCGCCTGCGCAATAAGCTCACCTACAGTGCGATCGCCTTCAATGTCCTACCCGAGCTCTTTACCCTCAAGGAAGTCTATCAGCTCTATTGCATAGTGCTGGGTGAGGAGTTTGCCGACTATTCTAATTTCCGTACCCGCTTACTGAAGCTGGGTATCCTAGCCGATACAGGGATTAAGGCCTCGCGGGGGGCTGGGCGGCCAGCCAGCCTCTACCGCTTTGATGCAGCGGCGTTTGCGCCCCTGAAGGATCAGCCGATGGTGTTTTTGTAGGAATTCAGAGTTCGGAATTCAGAGTTCGGAATTCCGAATTCACCCTTTGCCTGCTGAGCACGGGCGTGGATCAAGAAATTGTTGGCAGCTTCATAGTTGGGGCGATCGCCGAGAGGGGTCGTTTCCAAGGCGCGATCGAACTGCCGATGCAACACCAAGCGCCATTGATTGAGCTCATCCCAGCTCATCTGCTCATCCCGAATTGCTAGGAGCACATCCCGATGTTCGCCCACATTCACCGGCACAAAACCCTCGTTGAGGATCGTGATCCCTGAGAGCAACAGCCGGATCAAATGCATCGCATGTTTCAGGCGAACTTGCCCTTGGTTGCGCAGATCTTGCTCCATTTTCTTGAACTGGGAGAGCACATAACCGTTGTAGGTTTGATATACCAGCTTGGAGAGAAACATTTCGCGCTGGGCGAGGAGTTCCTGGGCCAGGGGTGTCGCCGTCTCCACCAGGGGCGTATAGAGGCATTCGAGCACGTTGGGGTTGGCCTTGAGCGCCAGCACTAAAAACTTTTGCAGCTCCCAATAACATTCCTGGGTCGCCGGGTTATCCAGTTGTTCGGGGATGCCATAGAGCGACCAATGCAGGGCGGCGGGCGGCAGGTAGATGCCCCGGCGATCGGTATCAGAACCCGGATGATCCAAACCAAAAGCCCGGGAACCCACAACGCAACGATAGATCACTGCCTCATTGAGGTCATATTCCGCCAGATAGGCCGCAGCTTCGCTGACGTCAGGCTGCTGGAAATGCTTACGAATCCTGAATTCATGGCGCTTGAGGGCGATCGTCGTTTCATCGGGAAGTTGAATCCGGTAGGAGTGAGAATTGTCCGTGGGGGATTGAGTGATCACGCCCACTGCCCCTTTGACGCAAAGTTGTTCGCCTTGTTGATTTTGGGCGGCAACTTGGGTGACGACTTGAGTCCCGACTGGAAGGATAAGGTTGTAGGCATTGGTCATGGGTACACCTCTGAGTTGTAGCGTTGGACAATGGGTGACAGCATTTGTAACACAATACTACAACACCCAGAGATTCTTATGAGATCGGGTAACCATCCCTGAAATCAGAGACAGAAACAGCGAGCAGAAGCATCAGGGAGAGGAGAAGATCGTCAGAGAAGCCGTCTCTTCAAGGACTTGTATGAAACCAACCCGCAAATGCTCAACCGCTGCAATCAGCAGCTCACGGGACAAAGTGCCTTCTCGTAAGCGATACCACCGGCGAAAGAGACGACGCTGACGCGCCAGCAGCGCAGCACCAATGGCTGGGGAGAGCCCAGTGCGTTCGGCAATGGCGGTCAAATCCCGTTTGAGATGAGCCCAATAATTGCCTTTGGTCAAGGGGAAGCCAGCGATCGGCGCTGTAGCGGTCTGAGATGACAATGCCCCTGTAATCTTCCCCAATCAGATCTTTGGCTCTTTGCGATGAATGTTACAAGACCACTTCAAAGAAGCTCACCAAGGGAGAGAGCACCACCCAGAGCCAACCTTTACGTCCTTTGGGATTGCATCCATCTCGATCCCCTTGATTAAAGTGGGTTTCATCACTGTTGATAATCGACTGAGACTGGACATAGTTTTTCGCTGCGGCAACGGGTTCGCTGATGGCTCCCATCCGTTCTTTTCGCAAGCGACCGATGCTGCCACGGGAGAGTTCGACGGCGGGCAAGATGCCCACGCTACGGGATTTTCTGGACGGAGAGAACCGTAGCGCAGGTGGTCGCTGAGCGGAGCCGTTCGCGTAGCGTCCCGGAGGGATAGTGCGTCCCGCCTGCCACCGATGCGACGAAAGGTAAACACCGCTGACTGCGGGTGAGCCTCCCCCAACCCGATCGCCCCCAGCGCTAGCGTGGATCTGTGTAGAATCAGGACAAATAACCGCTTTTGAGATCGTCCGTCATGAAAGAATTCTTTGAAAACGTTTCCCGTTACCCCCGCTATCTAATCTCCTTTACCCTAGGGATCTTTTTCTCCGTGTTTGGTTGGCTCCGGCCCCTGCTCAAGAATCGGGTCAGTGCGATCGCCCTTGTGGGAATGTTGCTCGGTGGTTTTGTCTTCTTGGTTTTCACCCTCCGGGCCATGCTCGGGCTCTCCACCCTCTGATCGCGCTCAAGGTTGCTCAACCCTCCCATCCCAGGTTGACGACGGGCGGAGAAGGACACGGGTAGTCTATTGTGAAAGAAGCAGTTGGAGGAGAACGTTATGGCAACCAGTCGTCGAATATCAAAGGTTTCATCGCTGATTAAGCGCGAAGTGAGTCAGCTCCTCTGTAATGGCATCAAGGATGAGCGCGTTGGGGCAGGGATCGTCAGCGTCACGGCGGTGGATGTTTCGGGGGATCTGCAACATGCCAAGATCTTTGTGAGTATTTACGGCACCGATGACGTGCGCGAGCAGGCCATGGCGGGACTCCAGTCTTCGGCGGGGTTTGTGCGGCGAGAACTGGGGCACCGCATTCGCCTGCGTCGCACCCCTGAAATTTTGTTCTTTGAAGATCGCTCCCTAGAGCGGGGCGATCGTATGGTGCATCTGCTCAATCAATTGGAGTCCCAGCGGCGGGAGCTGCCGGACGCGGAGTCGGCAACCGAAGCAGGAGAAGCGAGCTAGTCATGTTGCCGTCTTGGACCCTGCGCCAGCAGATTGCCCAGATGATCGTGGTGCGCACCTCGGGGCATTATTTTGAGAGCCAAATTCGCTACCCCCAATGGGAGGCGACGACCCAGCAACTCCAGTATTGGCTGGGGGAGCTGAATGTGGGTGGTGTGATTGTGCTCGGGGGAACGGCAGCCGAGGTCAGCTTGCGCACTGCTCAACTACAGCAATGGGCCCAAACCCCGCTGCTGATTGCCGCTGATATTGAAGAGGGTGTGGGGCAGCGCTTTGAGGGGGCGACCTGGTTTCCACCACCCCTGGCCCTGGCGGCGATCGCCGACCCTGACCAAGCCAGCCGTTTGGCCCGGCAAATGGGACAAATTACTGCTGAGGAAGCCGTCGCCCTCGGGATTAACTGGCTCCTGGCTCCCGTTGTTGATGTGAATAATAACCCGAACAACCCGGTGATCAATGTCCGCGCCTTTGGCGAGACGCCGGAACAGGTGAGTCGGTTGGCCACCGCCTTTATTGAGGGGGCACAAACCCTGCCGGTGCTGACCACCGCCAAGCATTTCCCCGGCCATGGCGATACTGCCACCGACTCCCATCTGAGCTTGCCGGTGATGCACCATGCCCCCGAACGACTGGCGCAAATGGAGTTGCCCCCGTTTCAGGCGGCGATCGCCGCTGGGGTGGATACAGTCATGTCGGCCCATATTCTCCTACCCGCCTGGGATGAGGCAGCCCCAGCGACCCTGTCTCACCGTGCCTTGAACCAAGGCCTGCGCCAAGAGTTGGGCTTTGAGGGGTTGATTGTTACGGATGCGCTGGTCATGGCCGGCGTGGCGAACTGGGGTAGCCCCGGCGAAGTGGCGGTGGCGGCGATCGCCGCTGGCGCAGATATTCTCTTAATGCCGACTGATCCAGTCGTGGCGATCGACGCCGTGGTCGCGGCCGTCGAGCAGGGACGCCTCTTGGCTGAACAAATCACTGCCTCGGCTGAACGGATTTACGCCGCGAAACAAAACGTTCAAAAACTTCGTACTTCACCGCCGCTCGACGCTCTGACGGCGGTGAATCAACTGGCAGCTCAGCAGGTTGTTCTAGAGAGCTTACAGGCGTCCAATACAGTGCCAGCTACCCCCTTGACGATGCAGCCCACAGCGCAGATTCAGAATATCGTTGTTGTGCCAGATGTCTGGCGTTGCGAGGGTTTGGGGCATCATACGCCCGCGATCGCCCGTCCCGCTGCTCTCGGCTATGGCTTGCAAATTCTCAATTATGACCAGTTCTCCGCCCTCACCTTGTCCCCGGCTGCTCACCTGCTACAACTCTTCATTCGGGGCAACCCGTTTCGGGGTCAAGTCAGCCTCGGTATCATTTTGCAACAACAGGTTAAGGAACTCTTAAAACAGAGATGTCTCGGGGCCATCGTCCTCTACGGTAGTCCCTACGGGCGGGACTGGCTTCAACACCATTGTCCAGCCGATCTACCATGGTGCTTTAGCTATGGCCAGATGCCAGCTGCTCAAGCTCTAGTCATGAAAACCCTCTTCCCTCATCTCAAAACTGACGTTTCATCCTCTACTCCCGGATTCATATAACCTCCTCTAATCACAACGGATCATTCAAACCTTCAGCTTTAGCTTGGGCTACAGGGAAGAGATCCTCCTCGGTCAAGCTCAGCTAGAACCCTTGCAAAGTCGGCGTTGTCAGTCGTTACTCTCCGGAAAAAGAAAATTGAGGCTTTGTACTATCAACACCCTGATCTCAAGCCCAATCCAACGGGTTAGCCGAACGAAAAAAGCACGTAAGCAGGCGGTTTACCCCACCCTTGAATACAAATAAGGTGATTAGTAGGTTCGCAATTACTCATTTGACGAACGATACCATAAGCCCGACCGTTTTCTAGATTTGATATTCTTATCAGTGTTAATGGGATGAACTGTAGCTCTCTATACTGAATGATGAGCCGAAACAGTATCTGGCGATTGCCCCTTCGGGAGCATCCTGGATCAAGTACTGAGATTCAATCGCTTTTTAACCCACACGACCGAGTCTAAATTATGAGTGTTAATACCCTGCCCGCTCCCGCTCCTGCCGCATCTCTTCCTGCGCTCAATTCCCTGATCTATTCGATTGATACGCTCAGAAATGAGGCTCGTCAACTGGTTGATCAAGGTGTCATCAGCCGCCAGCAACCCATTTATGTTCTCTGTCAGTATATCCCAGCACGGGAATGGGTCTGTGTCGAGGCAGAACTAGAACAATGTGACTACTTGTTGCGCGATCGCGTCGCTGACTTGATTGCCCACGAAGACTGGTCGAGCGACTAAGGCTATCGTTTCCTCTCGTAACAAATTTGTATTGCAAACCCCAGAAATCTTTTGTAGGGAAGGAGTCTAGACCCTCCCTTATCATATGTTTTGCTCTAGGTATCAGATCGCATCCAAATACTGATTGAGATCTTCGCGTAAGCGAGTTAATTCTGTCTCCCCACTCAGGCGAATTTTCTCATCCCGAACCGTGATCAGCACCTTGGCCGCAAAGGGGCTCGCACAGATGTTGGGGTTGCAAAAGGCTTCAAAGAAAACCGGACCCAGGCAACGATGTTCCATGTTGGGCTTAGGATCCGGCCGCTTACGTTGGTCTCCCTGGGCGGCGATCGCCTTGAGGTCTTGCACGAGGGCATCCAGTGCTGCCTGTAATGCTTGGGCAGATTCCTTGGCCAAGCTAAAGGAAACAGAGCCCTGGAGTAGGTTGATGGTAAAAGAAGGCGGCATCTACGCGTTGTTTGGGGCGTCGTTTTGAGGCATCACTCTTGGCAAGCCTATCAGCTCAACTCCACCTCTCACGCGCTACTTAATAAACTCACATAAACGGGGCTCAGTTCAGGCAGCCTGCAACATCCGCAGCCAAAACCTAAAAATTCCACTGAAGGGAGGGTTTGAAACCCTCCCCTACTGCGTCTTTTGTTTTGAGGGCATACAATCGGATCGGGTATCATACTGAATCCGCAAAGTATAGGGAGGGATAAACTATTGATTATTCCTCGGGCAGGCGGGACGCAGATTCGACAAGCTCACTGACCACCTGCGCTACGGGTTTCTGCTCTCAATATCCTGTAGCGCGGGTGGTTGCTGAGCGCTTGTCCTGAGCGGAGTCGAAGGGGAGTCGAAGTACATCTTGCCCGCCGCCAGGATCAGCCTTCGCTTTCTGTGTTCATACAATCTGGATTCAGTATCAGAACTCAGCACGATCCTGGCCAAGTCTCACAGCCCTGCTTACAGGTAGACAACAATGGCTGTCTGTCCTGGGCTGCTGCCTTTGGCCGGGTTTGGGAAACCTTAAAAGATGTTTAAGCTGACATCAAGCCTTGACTAAACCTGTGGAAAACTCCTGGATAAGGTGTGGAAAACAGGGGTTTTTTGTGGAAAAGTCTAGCAAGTGACGCTTTAAACCCCGGCGATAGCGAGGAATGGAATGGCCGGTTCCACCTAACAAGACGTCGCCTCGTTAACCGTTGCCGCCGCTGTATTGTTACTGTCAAACCCTGAATTATTGGTCGCCAGACTGCTCAAGCCGACAAACTCTACAGTTCCAGAAAACTCACTATCCTCAGACCCAGCGTCATTGGTGAGGGTATTGCCCGTAAAGCTAGCAATACAGGTTGTCGCCCCATTCCCCGTCACAAATAACCCTTCTGAGGAGGTTGTTGCGGTTGTCAGGGTGTTGTTGAGGATGTTGATATTGGTGATCGTTGCCCCTGCGTTGAGATTGGAAACGCTGATGGCGATCGCCCCTGTGTTCGTGGTGGTTATCGTGTTGCCAGAAAGCGTGATGCTGCGAATCGTCGCAGCCACAGGGCTTAAAAGACTAATCCCGGCTACGTTCCCGCCGGTCGTGGTGACGGTGTTGTCTGCCACCGTTACATCACTGACTGTGCCACCGTTAGCAATAACGAGAATCCCTGCACTGCCAGCCGTACTGGTCACAGTATTGTTCGAGACGGTAATCCCGCTGGCCGTTCCTGCTTGGGCAGCCACCCCAATGCCGCCAAAAACGCCACTGCTCGTGACCCGGTTTTGGGTGATGGTATAACCGCTGATATCTTCGCCCCCAATACCAAGACCGTTACCGCCATCATTTACTTCAAAGCCAGAAAGTGTCGAGTTCTCGCCCATCACAACCATGGTTGGCACGCCCAAAACCGTTCCCCCCGTCGCGCCATTCACCAGGGGCAAGGTGCCGGTGCCCGGTATGGCCAAGGTGCCGATGCCGCTAAAGTCCAGGATTTGCTCCACCCCCGAGGAGAGCACCTGAACGCTGCTAGGGATGGTAAAGCCATCGAGACCGGAGCGATCGCCAGAATCCACATAAATGAGTTGGTTGGCCGCGACTACAGCCGTGGCATTGGTCACTTCACCAAAGGGGTTCTCGGCGGAGCCATCTCCCCCGGTTGCGCCATCCTGCACATGGATAAACGTGTAGGCCTCACCCGTGGTGGGGTTCAGCGCTAGGGTGGAGAAGGCTTTTTTGTCAATGGCGATCGTATCTTGGCGCTGAATCGGCTGTGCCATCCGCGCCAAGATACGATCGCCATTTCGCTTTGGTCTTGGCGGCGGTGGGGTCGTCGCCCCAGGGTTGCCCCCACCTGAACGATAAGATTAGTGCCAAAATTCCCATCACTGGAGACCACAAGCCCAGCCCGGTAGCGATCGCCAAACTCCGCTTCCAAGCGACCCCGGATCCCCACATAGGTACCCACCGTGTTGGCATCCAGAACGTAGGGGCCCGCATGGGCAGAGAGGTTGCCATCCCCCCAGTCCAGCAAACGATAGCCGCCTTCAAGATCAAAGCCCAACATGGCGGTTTCTTCAAACAGCTCAATAAACAGAGAATTCCCCGTAAAAGTAAACACCCCAGTGGAGGGGCCATTCTGGCGAATGTTACCGATAGGGATGTAAGCATTGAAGCGAGCTTCCCAGTCTGCCGCCATCACCTCAGCCCCCAAGCCCAATTGACCAAAGGAGTTGCGAAACTCCGTCCTCAAGAAGTCTGCTCCCAGATAGCCCCCCCACACCAGGTTGCTGTCCGGCTCAAAGCGACGATAACCCACCTTGACATTGCCCCCATAGGCAGCATCGTGGGTGAAGAGTCGCGCCTGCCCCTCAAAGAAAAAGGTACTCTCCCCCGGCTCTTGGGCAAAGGGCACAAAGGTAAACAGCTCCCCAAAGGCACTGCTATCGCTGACTTCTGCCCCCGTCTCAAAACGTGCCCCCCACTGGGTTGTGAGTCTTGGCACGGTCGCGATTGGTATTGTTTGTGCGATCGCACTGCTGGCAACAGGGGGCTCTGCTAACGCATTTAAGCGGAGCCAATCAACATCTGTCCCCGCCGCTGCCGACTGCGTCACCAATTCTGGGATAATTTGCGTCTGGGTTTGGGCTTGGGCTGCACTCTGGGGCAAAACAAGCAACGTCAGCGTCAGGACGGCAGAAGAGCGGAGAGATAGCATAGGGCAGTTGGGCTAAAGATGAACAGCTCATGCAACGTGACGAGACGCAAGCTTAAATTTCAGTAGCAGTATACATAAAAACGCTTTGATGTTTTGGCCAGGGGTGAAAAACATCAGCAGAGAATCGAGAAAACGCCGAACTCTGAGCCAGTGTGCAGCCGATCTTCGGGTGCATCCCAGTTGTGCAATTTGCCCTCATCCCCCAGCCCCTTCTCCCAACGTTGGGAGAAGGGGAGACAATTCTGGAGTCCCTCTCCCAGGCTTGGGAGAGGCGATGTCCTGAGCTTGTCGAAGGGGATTTAGGGTGAGGGCGACCAGACTGGGATGCACCCCAATCTTCGTTGTTTAGGCGCTTAACAGCGATAGGATTCTTACTGCAAAACAAAGTTGGCATCGCTCCCTAGCGTCGCGGGGGCAATGCCTTGAACCCGGATGAAGTTCTCTGGCGCAATGGAGTCCAGGAAGCTCGGTACGACAGTGCCATTGCGGTCAAACCGGACAATCGAGCCGCCCGCCCCATCGCTGATAATCGACAGATAACCTTGAGTTGCCGCATCGGTATAGGTCGCCGCTGTGATGTTGTATTCATCAAAGAGTTGCACCATATTGATCCGATCGTCGCCAGGGGTAAAGTCGGTGATGGTATCTTGGCGATCGTCGAAATCGGTCATCACAAACTGGTCATCTCCCGCACCACCAGTGAGGGTGTCAGGACCGGCATAACCGATGAGATTATCTGGGCCAGAGGTACCCACCAAATTATCTACACCAGAACCGCCAGTAACGTTGGTTGGCACATCATCTCCCTGAAGGGTTCCCAGGCCTTGGTTATCAGCGATCGTGGCATTCGTGGGCGCACTGAGGTTCAAGAAGAAGGTTTCGTCGCCCTCCTGCGCGGCATCGCCCACCACCAGCACATCCACGGTCTTGGTGGTTTCACCGGGGTTGAACGTGAGCGTGCCCGTGGCGGCATTGTAGTCACTGTCGGCGATGGTAGCGGTGTTGTCGGCGCTGGCGTAGTTCACCGTAATGGTTTGGCCGCTGGCCCCCGAGAGGCTGATTGTGAAGGTGGCGGCGGTGGTTCCTGCATTCCCCTCAGCCACTGAGACATCATTCACGGAAATGGTTGGTGCGCTGTCATTATCATTGATCGTGCCCTGACCCGTGCCGTCGGCGATCGTGGCATTGGTCGGCGCAGAGAGGTTGACATCAAAGGTTTCGGCGACTTCATTGAGGGCATCGTCGGTGATGTTAACCGTGACGGTTTTGCTCGTCTCCCCAGCGGCAAAGTTCAGTGTTCCCGTGTTGCTGGTGTAGTCACTGCCTGCCGTGGCCGTACCATCGGCGGTGGCATAGTTGACGCTGACCGCTTGGCCACTAGCTGCACTTAGGCTCACCGTAAAGCTGGCGGTGCCCGCATTTTCATTGACTGTGGCATCGGTAATCGAAAGGGTGGGTGGGGCGTCGTCATCGTTGATTGTGCCTTGTCCGGTAGCGTCGGCGATCGTGGCGTTGGTCGGGTTGGTGAGGTTGACATCAAAGGTCTCGCTGGCTTCATTGAGCAGGTCGTTCAAGATCGTCACCGTGATGTCTTGGCTGGTCACCCCGGCGGCAAAGTTAAGCGTCCCATTGTTGGTGGTATAGTCACTGCCGGCTGTGGCTGTGCCATCGGCGGTGGCATAGTCCACGCTGATCGCCTGGCCGCTGGCTGCACTCAAACTCACCGTGAAGGTTGCGGTGCCTGCGTTTTCATTGACCGTGGGATCGCTAATCGAGAGCGTCGGTGCGCCATCATCGTCGTTAATTGTGGCTTGACCTTGGGTGTCAGCGATCGTGGCGTTGGTCGGGTTGCTGAGATCCACCACAAAGGTTTCCGTCGCCTCATTCGTCGCATCATTGGTGAGCGTCACTGTGACCGTTTTACTTGTCTCCCCTGCAGCAAAGTTGAGCGTGCCGTTGTTTGTGGTATAGTCGCTGCCGGCCGTCGCTGTACCATCAGCGGTAGCATAGTCCACGCTGATCGCCTTACCACTGGCAGCACTGAGGCTGATCGTGAAGCTAGCGGTTCCTGCCCCTTCACTAACGGTGACATCGTCAATGGCAATCGTCGGCGCATTATCATCGTCGTTGATGGTTAGGCTTTGGGCGGTAGTGGAAATGGTGCCTACCGAGGCATTACTGAGGGTGACGGTCAGGGTATTATCATTCTCGTCGAGGGTATCGCCAATCACATCCACGGTGATCGTCTTGCTGGCTTCCCCGGCCGCAAAGCTAACCGTGCCCGAGGTGGCGCTCACGCCGCTGCTGCCGCCGATGTTGTTGTAGTCGGTGTTGAGCACCGCTGTACCGGAGAAGGCATAATCAATGGTGCTGGCTAAGCTGGTTGAGCCGGTACGATTGATGGTGAAGGTGATGGTTTGTACGCCCGCGTTGCCTTCGGTGACGCTGGTGCTGCTGACGGCCAGGGCATGATCCACGTCGTTGTCGATGATCGTGCCGATGCCTTGGTTGTCGGCGATCGCCGCATTCACGGCATTACTCAGATCCACCGTAAAGGTTTCGATGCCATCAAAGGTGGCATCATCGGTGATATTCACCGTGACCGTTTTGCTCGTTTCCCCCGCCGCAAAGTTGAGTGTGCCAGCATTGGCAGTATAGTCACTCCCTGCTGTCGCCGTGCCATCCGCCGTCGCGTAATCCACGCTAACCGCTTGCCCACTGGCCGTATTCAAGCTCACGGTAAAGCTCGCCGTGCCTGCCCCTTCATCCACGGTGACATCATCGATCGAGAGGGAGGGTGGGGCGTCGTTGTCAGTGATGGTGCCAACCCCTGTGGTGTCGGCGATCGTGGCGTTGGTCGCGCCCGAGAGGGTGACGTTGAAGGTTTCGCTGGCTTCATCAAGGGCGTCGTCGGTGACGTTGATCGTGACGGTCTTGCTGGTGTCGCCAGGGTTGAAGGTCAGGGTTTGGGTTCCGGTTGCGGTGTAATCAGTTCCGGCAACGGCCGTGCCATCGCTAGTGGCATAGTTGACCGTAACGGTCTGACCACTCGCGGGGGTCAGACTGACGGTAAAGCTCGCTGTGCCTGCCCCTTCATTGACCATAACATCGTCGATCGCCAGGGACGGTAGGGCATCGTTGTCGGTGATGGTCAGGGTGGTGGTGTTTTGCGCTCCCAGCGTGGCATTGCTGGGACTACCCAGGCTCAGGGTAATGGTTTCAGCCGCTTCATTCAGACCATCATCATTGATCGGAATATCAACAGTTTTGCTGGTTTCGCCAGCGGCAAAGTTGACCGTCAAGGGGAAGCTGCTGCTGGTGTAGTCGGTGCCACCGCCCGTGGCGGTGCCGCCGCTGATGCTGACCTGTACCGATGCAGTGCCGCTGGTATCACCCATGCGGGTGAGGGTGACGGCGTTGCTGGTGCCCACGTTCTCGGCGCTGGCGAAGGTGGCGGAGGAGAAGGCGATCGCCGAGGCGGTATCGATGCTGAATTCGTTCGCCTGGGTCGAGCTGGTGTGACTATTCCCGGCCAGATCCTGACCACCATTGACCTGAACATCAATGTTATTGATCGTTTCGTTGGCATCCACAATGTTGTAGGTAGCGACATAGGTGTCAGCATCACTCCAGCTTCCGGAGGCAAAGGTAATCGTGCTGCTGGGGTCTTCTCCCCCGGTGGGGAAAGCGATCGTCGGGCTGACCGCCATATTCATGGCTTCGTCGAAGTCCACTGTCAGGGTGAAGGTGCCGCTGCCAACCGTACTGTCCTGAATCGTGGTCGGACTCGGCGTCACCGCACTTACGCCGGGGGCGGTGGTGTCGATCGTGATAGGTAATGCGGTTGATGCCCCACTCACGTTACCCGCTGCATCGGTAGCCGTAGCGGTGATATTGTGCGCCCCAGCGGTGAGGGCGCTTGCCGTAATCGACCAGTTGCCAGAGCCATCAGCAGTAGTCGAGCCGATCGCCCCATCCACACTGCTAGTTAAATTAACCGTACTATTGGCTTCCGCTGTCCCCGTGAAGGTAGGAGTCGTGTCGCTAGTAATGTTGTCGGTATTAGAACTCCCCGTATCAGAGCCCGCATCTAGATCAGGCGTGCCCAGTGCCGTGGGTGCGGCTGTATCGATCGTGATCGAGAGGGCAGAGGAAGCGCCACTGACATTACCGGCTGCATCCGTCGCTGTGGCGGTGATATTGTGCGCCCCAGCGGTGAGGACGCTAGCGGTAATCGACCAGTTGCCGGCACCGTCGGCTGTGGTCGAGCCGATCGCCCCATCCACACTGCTGGTCAGATTAACCGTGCTATTGGCTTCCGCGGTGCCCGTAATGGTAGGGGTGGTGTCGCTGGTGATGTTGTCGGTGTTAGAACTCCCCGTATCAGAGCCTGCGTCTAGATCAGGAATGCTTGGTGCTGCGGGGGCTGCGTTATCGAGGGTGTAGGTTTGATCGGTGCTGGGCTCGATGATCGGCAGCGCATTGCCTGCCAGATCCTGAATGTTGAGGCTTCCCGAGAGGTTGAGGCCCACCGTGCCGTTGAAGCTAGCCAAGTCACCGCCCGACACCGTGATGTCGTAGGTGGAGGCATTAATCTGCGTAACGTTTGTGACGGTTGCTGACGTACCGCCACCGACCGCAAAGTCTGCTGTATCAACATTCTGGACATCTTCATCAAAGCTGGCGCGGAAGACCAAGATATCCGCATTGGTTGGGCTGGTGCCGGGGGTTTGCAGCGCAAAGCTGGTTAAGGTGGGGGGAGTGGCGTCGCTAACGGCTGTGCTGATCGTGATGTCATCGAGTCGGAACGTCCCTCCTTGAGAACCGGATACCGTGATTCGAATTTCATCAATGTTGTCAAAGTCAGTGTCACTGGCGACATCAACGAGATACGTTACGCCAATCCCAGTCCCTGCATCCACTGTTCGGGTGCTGGTTGCACCTGCAACAACGGCGTTATCACGATAGCCAGTGATCGTAAACGTATCACCGCTAAACGAAGAGGTCAGCGCATTAAAGTTGAAGTTATCGAGCTGGAATTCGCTACCATCGTCTGAGGCAATCCGAGCCTCCTGCCAAGTTGAAGTCGAACTGATAAAATTGACAGCATTTGCAACATCGGTAATAGCCGCCTGACTATTGGTAATCATCGTCAGGGTATAGCCAGCAACGGTTAAGGTTGCTGGCGACCCCCCCAGCGGAGAATCAGGGCCATTTGCATCAAAGCCAGTGGTTCCGGTTGTTGGCGCAAGCACGGCTGGATAGTCTGTCAGCGAGAGCGTTGCGGTTTGAATCGTCCCGAGGTGCAACTCCAGGTTGGCATTGCCCCCCAACGCAGGAGCCCCGGTCAGGGTTGTGGCGGCGGCGATATTGGCGTGGGTCAGTTGCTGAATCTGCCGCAGAAAGTCTGTTGCCTCAGCACCCGCTGCCACCTCGCAACCATAGATCAAGAGGTCTGCATTTGCTGCGAGGGCGTTTTGCCAAGCCTGGAGTTGAAGAGTGTAGCGTCCTAGCGTGGCAGCATTTAAGACCTCGTTGCCCAGAACAATTTGCCCCGGTTGACCGTGGGCAAGAATGTGGAGCGCCTTCAGGTTTCGATAGTTCGCTAGGGCTTGGGTGATTTGCGTAATGCCGTCACAGGATGTATCTAATACAATTGACCCGACTCTGGGGCGCAAGCCATCTAACAACATTTGGCGATGCGACAGCGATCCATCAATAATTACCAGTTCATCACTTGCTAGTTCATTAGCGGCAATGCGCCACTCTGGTGCAACTAATTCTGAAGTTAGCGGGGAAGATTTCCGAAATGAGCGGGCAGCAGGATGAAGGACAACAGAGTCTGGCATTTTCAGAGGCTCTCCAAGGTTATTGTTAATGTGACAGGTGATAGTCGTACGTTAGATTAGGCTTGATTTAAAATTCAGCGTACAGTCGTGCAGCGCCGCACTTCAGTATCCAAGACGCATCAACGGATAGCTGTGATCGCCCTCAACAGTAGGGTGTTACCTAGGGGGTATCACTGAGATGATTTGGCCGATGACCCTGATGTCGCCGTCAGCAGATAAATGGCTGAAAAGTAGCGACATTAGACGGGATTCATCTCGCCAAAGTTCCGCAATATTGCCCATGTCATTGCTAACACAGGTTGGCATGGAGCGTCAGCAAAAAATATTGATAGATTTCAAACAGAAACACCCTTGTTCTGGAGTAACGTTCAAAAAACGCAGCATCATGGCAAACCGCTATACTGTTGCGCGTCCCAGATGTGAATCTTGACTATGGATGTTTCTGAGCTAACCTATGAAACCTTTGCACCGCTGCAGGGCGATCGCTTCCGTCTCAATGTTGCTGAATATGCCAACATCGAAGCAGAACTGACGGCGGTCGAATGTCTACCCAGCTCGGGTCAGAACAGTGAGCTTGCACCGGAGAGCAACCCCTCCTTCTACCTGGTCTTTCGCTTCCCGGCCGATGGGCCGAACTTTAATCAAGGCGTGTTTCCTCTCCAGCACGACACACTGGGCAATCTAGAAATTTTTCTGGTACCGATCAAACCGGATGAGCAGGGCCGAAACTATGAAGCGGTGTTTAACCGAGCGTAAACTGTCATAACGGGCAGAAGGGAACCCATGACGAAAAAGCTGCAACAACAGACGGACTTGAAGGCAGAGCATGGGTCGTTTAGCCAAGGCCCTGCCTTATGTTGCGGAGCTGATAATAGATCTGGATTGTATACATCAAGATAGCGAAGGCTGAGCGGAGTCGAAGCTAGAGCGGCCGGATTTCGACTCCGCTCAACCCTCAATCTTGGTTTGTGGTGTCCGGATTTCGTATGAGCCCTGCTTCTGTCTACCCTGGGGACAGTTTTAAACGGTAACGCCAGGTTTGAGATGATTGAAGACAGCCTCATAACAGTGCGCTTTCTGTTCAGGATTGGTTACCGGAACCATAAAGAGTTTGAGCTAACCCAGGCGGCGATGCTCAAGGGTATAGGTCTCTTGCGGCAAGTTCAAGGTCAAAGGTGCTTTGAAGAGCAAAGAGAACTGCTCGGTTTTGGCATCCTGAGCCAGCTGGCGGACTTTAACCAGTTGGAAGGAGTGATGCTGATCCAAGGTGTCAAGCACCTGAAAGGTCTGATTCTGGTAGGGCTCAAAGTTGTTGGCATGAATCTGCGCTAGATCGATCGCGCCAGCAGCGGTCTTAGAGAGTTGCGCTTGGGCTAACTCAGTAAAGAACGTCGGAGCAAGCACGGTGCTAGCCGCAGTCCCCAAGGCTAGAAAAAATAGTCTGCGGGATAAGCTCATGATGTTTGATTTTCGGCGGCAGGATAAGGACGTTGAAACAACCCCAATCGCCTCAGCACAGTACAGCAACGAGAATGCTGGTTAGGTCATTTCAGGAAGCCTAAAGCCGCTGCTGGTGGGCAATGCCTACCCTAAGCGATGTTCTGGCTATCTCTCTTCGTTTCTATACTGTGACTGAATTTGACGTTGAAATGATTACAGCCCCTAGCTCCGCGAGGGGAAGATTCCTAGGAGGGCAATGCAGTAGTTGATCGTCAAGAAGGGCTGCATATTGTCATGGGCCTGAGTCCCGCCAGTATTGCCGATCGCATTGCTCGACATGGTGGTATTGGGGGATGTTGTGCTGTAGGGCAGGGCTCCAACCGTTTCCTCCTTTGCCCAAACAGCATTTTGAGGCGAGTCAGTGCCCCCCCCACCGCTATACGCCCTCGCCGCGTGGCTGTGACCGGGGATTTGATTGAGGGTTAGCGTCACCGTCTCCTCACCGCCACGTTGGCCAATGGTGCGGTTGCTCAGACCCGCACCGGTTCCCATATGCAGAGAAGTCCGACCGCGCAGATCGGGCAGGGCAAAGGTGGTGCGGCCATCGCCGCCATAGATGGTGCCAATCAGGCTAAAGAGCGCGGTATTTTGAGCAATGGGCAGGAGCTGACCATCACACATGGCCCAGCCTCGGGGCGCAAAATTAAAGGCAAAGGGCTGAATTTGACCAATAAAGGGTTCTGACATGATGTCTTAATTTCCGATAACAACGAAAGAACAATAAACCAAATTCCACAGCGCCGCCCCAGCGACCGAAGCGCACCCAAGATGAGGCGAAAACACACCCCTAGCCGATACGGCTTCTCACCGGTTACTGTCACAAATTCTGGCGCTGCTGTACTGTAACACTTGACAAATACAGGTCAGGGGTATCTCCCACTATCCTGATTGCACGTCTACATTAAACGCCAACTGGGATGATGGCTGCTGGTCATTACAGGTCGTTAACCAAAAATCACAGAACTTATCACAATGCTGGGGTGCCTTATTCTGCAAAACAGGGCAGTTGAATGGTCACGGTTGTGCCTTGGTCAACGACGCTCTGGGCGCTAATCTGGCCGTGATGCTGCTCTACAATTGCCTTGGCGATCGCCAGACCCAAACCTGTGCCGAGGGTTTCGGTCGCCGCTGCACAATCGGCTGGGACGGGGGCTCGGTAAAAACGGGTAAACACGTAGGGTAAGGCCGCTGCCGTGATGCCAATGCCCGTATCTTGGATCGTGATTTGGAGTTGTTGTTTATCCACGGGTTGGAGCGTAACCACAACGTACTTGGCCCCACTGGCCTTAACCCGTGTATAGTCCACCGCATTGCTAATCACATTGGTCATCAGCCGCGCCAGTTGATTCCAATCACCCCAGACCGAAAAGTCGGTTTCTAGATTTTCGGCTGCTCCGGTGTCGGTTTCAGCCTCTGCTTGCGTAGGGGTTGCAATCATCAGGGTCAAATCGACTTGATGCCCTTCGGCCCGCAACCGCTGCTCTTCGACGACATCCACCAGTAGCGCATCTAAGGGAATCATTTCCCTCGCAGGTTCCACGATTCCACTGTCAATTCCCCCATCCAATCGCGTCAAAAACAGCAAGTCATTGACCAGCCGTCCCAGCCGCTGGGCTAAGCGCTCCATCACTTGGAGTTGGGCGGCCTGCATCTGGGCCTCGGGGGCACTCAGGGCCGCTTGAACGTTAGTTTGGATCATGGCGATCGGGTTACGCAGTTCATGGGAGGCATCGGCGGTGAACTGCTTGAGCCGTTGATAGGCATCTTTCACGGGCTGCATGGCTAAACCTGAGAGCAACCAGCCAATACCACCAATCCCTAGAACCATCAAACTCACAACTAGGCTCAATTCCAGCAGGAGTTGCCGGATCGGCTTGGCGACTTCAAACCAGGGGTGGCTAACGCGTAGGTAGCCGAGGAGTTGTTGCTCCTGTTCGATCGGCCGGGTAATTTGCCGTAACCAATGGTCGGGGGTGAGGTGAACGGTTTGACCATGACGCAGCAGGGACCCAAGGGGTAATTGTGGCGGCTCACTAAAGGTTGACCAGAGGCGATCGCCCGTTGGCGCAAACCATTCCAGGTCAATATGGTCGTCTTCGCGAACATCACGGATATGTCGAAAGCTCGCCCCCAAGTTCACATGGGGTGTTTCGGTGCTGGGGTCAGTTTCAATGACGAGCGATCGCTCCACCACCTCGGCAACATGCTTGAGCGTATCGTCGACCCGGTCAATCAGGGTATTCCAAACATAAAAATAAATCCCGGTTGCCAAGATCAGGAGCAAAACTGCCGTCACGGCCACATACCAAAGGGCAAGGCGGCGGCGCGTCGCCTGAAACATGGTGGCGGTCATCAGTAACCAGATATTTAGGATTCGCCCATTAAAGCAGTCACGGGCTTCACGGAGAGATCTCGCAGGGTTGTCCAAGCCACATCCCAGAGGCGATCGGGTTCTAAGTCATTTTTAATCAGGTTCCAAAGGCGCTGAACTTCTTCGGTGTGGAGGCGATCGTCTTCGGTCAGGGCCAGCAGCAACTGGTTGCGGAGATAACGTCCCTCTTCAGAGAGCAGATATTGCAGCCCCATCTGGGCGGTCGGCAACAGATCAAAGTTGCCATCAGCCTGGGCGATCGCAATGATGTTTTCCAGACGCTGCCATTGGAACTGGTCATCCTGGAAGAGCACCTCCAAGAGACGGCGTCTCATGGCAGGTGATTCACCTTTGAGCAACCGTTTGGCCACATAAGGATAGCTCACCTCCACAATGCTGAAGTCCGGATTCAGGGTAAGGGCTAAGCCCTCTTGGGTAATCAGCGAGCGGATGATCAAGGAAAACTTGGCTGGCACCCGGAACGGGTACTTATACATCAAGTCAGAAAACTCATCGGTGATCGTTTTGAAGTTAAAGTCCTTGACCCGCTCACCCATGGCATTGCCAAGTACTTTTTCGAGCGCGGGAATGATTGGCTGAATATCCGTTTCGGGGGTCAGGAAGCCCAACTGGTTAAAGTCATCTGCCAGGGCATAATAATCCCGATTGATCAAATGCACGATGGAGGCAGCGATCGTCTCTTTGGTCGTCTCTTCCAATTGATCCATCATGCCGAAGTCAATGTAAGCCATCCGTCCATCGGTTAGGGCAAAGAGGTTGCCAGGATGGGGGTCGGCGTGAAAGAAGCCAAATTCCAGCAATTGCCGTAGACCAGAAACAACGCCCACACGAATCAATGCGTCGGGATCAATGCCAGCCGCCTCGATCCTTTGAGTATCGGTCAGTTTGATGCCATCGATCCATTCCAGGGTGAGTACCCGGTGGGTGGTATAGCGCCAGTAGATGGCGGGAACTTTGACGGTGTCGTCATCGCGGAAGTTGGTGGCAAAGTGTTCTGCATTGCGGGCTTCCTGAAGGTAGTCGACCTCTTCGTAGAGCTTGGTACCGAACTCATCCACAATGAGGGTCAAGTTATGTCCCAGGTTCAAGGGCAACCAATCGGTCATCCAGGTGGAGGCCCAACGCAGTAAGAACAGGTCGAGTTGAATGGTGGGGAGGAGGTTGGGCCGCTGCACCTTTACAGCAACGCGATCGCCATTGTGGAGCGTGGCTTGGTAAACCTGACCCAAACTAGCGGCGGCCACGGGTTCGGAGCTGATGTCTCGATACGCTTGGGACACAGTGCGATCCAGCTCCCGCTCAATGATGGCAAAAGCGAGCGCTGTTTCAAAGGGCGGCAGTCGGTCTTGCAACTTGATCAACTCATCGAGAAAACCTTGCTGAATCAGATCCGGACGAGTGGAGAGCGCCTGACCGACTTTGATAAATGTGGGACCGAGTCGGGTCAGTACCTGACGCAGTTGGGCTGCGCGTTTGCCCTGATTTCGAGTGGTCTGTTGTGTGAAGCGATCCCACAACAGCCCCAGTGCAAAGCTGCCGAGGAGCCAAAAGACAAAAATGGCCCGAAACAGCACCTGCCAGGGTCGGCGACGACAGTAGCGGACGATTGCTTGGGGATTGTAACGCTGACCTGGAACCGATTCCGATGATACAGAGGAGGAGCTGTTCACTAGACTCTAAAACCTCACATTAAGAATTGAGAAGAAATTTTTGGCTACTTAACAGTATACAAAAATTTAAATTCCTAGGACAATTTCGGCATCCTGAAACAAATCTTTGCACGACTTGGCAAGGTTTGCCGGGAACCCAATCGGCAATGAGCTGGGTCATGGCGTTCGTGACCGAGGGATGTCATCGAACCAGAGCAAAGGGTTTTACGCCGTTAGACGGATTTCACCGTCTACAGAAATGCGATATCGTCAGCAGGACATCTCGATGGAATTCATTTACATTTATTCACAATTTTGTTGTGAGTACAACATCCCATTGATAAGAGTGTCTGGCTCAAACCCGCCCAACTGTCTCTTCCCTAAGGGAGGTTCTGGAAGTAGCGGGGTGATATGCTGAGCTACTTTTGCCTGAGTGGACTCTGACACAAACCTGTATTGACAACTACTTCGTGGCTATGAATTTTCTGCTTCGTTCCCCTCAATTCCTGTCAACGATCGCCCTAGCGCTGGGCACAGCGCTCTTGACCCCCAGTGCGGCCGTAGCCCAACGTGTGGTTAATGAAACTCCGAAGGGGCAAGAGGTTCCCGGCAATAGCTCCGTCGCCTGGCAATTTGAAAATGTTTCCTTGGTCAATCCCCAATCGATCAAGCTGTTCCTCAACGATCAGGACGTGACCGGCCAGAGCATTATTGACCCCACGCGTAATTATTTTGGTTACCGCCCTGCAAATGCCCTTCAACCCGGCTCTCACAGCGTCCGGGTTGAATTTAGCAATAGTGAAGGTGTGGGCTATGCCGCGAGTTGGTCTTTTGCCGTGCCCAGCACCGCGATCGAGATCAGCTCTGTGACCCACAATGGCGCAGAAGCACCGCTTGGCAATGGCGCAACCTTCTTGGCAACGATCAACGGTACGGCAAGCTCTCAGGCATCGGTACTCCTGGTGCAAAACGGGCAAACGGTGCGGACACTCCCGGCAAGCGAGGTTTCTGCGGGGGTTTACGTGGCGACGGTCACGGTGGGGGCCCAAGATGCAGTCGCAGAAGGAATTTTGGTGGGCCGTCTCAAGCAGGGCGATCGCGTCGTCTACAGCGTGTCTCCCCAAGCCTTTGCCTTCAACCCCAGCATCACCACCACAGAAGTGACCCAGACCCAGACCACGGGCGGTGATACCTCCACCGAACCCACAGTCACTGAGGCGCTGACCCTGTCGGTGGCAGAGCCCAGTGATAATGCGGTGATTAACTCCAGCGATGGCTTCACCCTCAAGGGCATGACGACACCGGGAGCGACGGTTACAGTTGATGTCACTGCCCCTGCGGTTCGGGTGGGACCGTTCTCGGTGGGCGGTGCGCAGGTGATGCTTGATGGTGCCCAAGCTACAGTTGCCGCTGATGGTAGCTTTAGCATTGATGTACCGCGTCCGGCGGTGCTCCAGGGGGGTATGAAGTACACCGTGACGGTAACGGCTGACAAGGATGGCCAGCAGGAACAAGTCACACTAATGCTGACCCAGGCTTAGCCTGGATTATTCATGACAAAACCTGGAAGCTAGATTCAGATCGGTGGCGGGCAAGATGCCCGCGCTACGGACTGTAATTGAGAAAAAACCGTAGCGCAGGTGGTCGCTGAGTGGAGCCGTTGGCGTAGCCTCCCGGAGGGATAGTGCGTCCCGCCTGCCCGATGAATAATCCAGGTTAGACCAAGCGCTACTGTAGTATCCCGCCAAGGTGAAGGAGCCCACTTTGCCTTGGCTTTATTTCGCGAAACTTGCATAACTCAAAGTCGACCATTTATACTAATTTTGAAGCGGCAGACGTCACACATCAGTGGATTACTCGGTTTGGAAGTTCACTGATATTCACATTGGTGCAGAAGGTGAATTGTGGGTGTGCAGACAACTACACCAGCACAAGTTGGGGGGACATTACCGCCATCTTTCCCCCAACGTGTCTCAGAACTGCAGTTGACCCAAACTCCGTTGGGATAGGCGCAGGAGCGCTCTTCTACAAAGGTTGCATCTCCGTTGTGCAGTTTGCCCTCATCCCCCAGCCCCTTCTCCCCCCTTCGACAGGCTCAGGGACCGGGGAGAAGGGGAGACAATTCTGGAGTCCCTCTCCCAGGCTTGGAAGAGGCGATGCACTGAGCTTGTCGAAGTGGATTTAGGGTGAGGGCAACCAAACTAGGATGCACCCTCTACAAAAAGCGTTAGGTCTCAAATTAGACAAGACTTAAAACATGGAAGATTGGACGTCCTCCTTCTCAGTGTCATTCGTCGCTATAGATGGTTAGAAATTGAGAGCGTACGTTGCTTAACACGAGTTTCGATTAAGCGAAATTATTGCATTCCTCAAAGCACTGAAATCTCGCTTGCAAACCCAGTGGTCAGGGGACCCGCCCCCCAAAACCTCCGCTGAGGTGGAGAGAGCTACCGACGGGCTCCTGCAATATCGGAGCCCGTATTTTTGATTCTACTGAGTTTCCGAGTCTTGTGCGATGTCTGCTTATCCAGAGCTCACGTTTGCTTAGTCCTTTTCTGTAACGATCGCCACAGCACCAGAAACCAGAGAATTGGTGAATAGCGTGTAGAGTAATTAACGACCTGTCATTCTGACCCGACCCCTCTATGGTTGATGTACTTACGGGCGCGATCGCCCCTTCTGTCCCTCTCCTGTTTGAGCCCATCCCCTTCAATACGGTGTTCTTGGCGGTGGCAGAGGCTGAACCGATTGAAGCCCCCGGTTCCCTGGTTCTCGCCGGTGTCCTCGTCAGTTTGATTGTGATTTATGCGGCAAGCAAGTTGGGGGGGGAACTCTGTGCTCGGATTAATCTGCCGCCGGTACTGGGTGAGTTGGTGGGCGGGGTTCTGGTCGGGGTTTCTGCACTGCAACTGATTATCTTTCCGGGTGAGGGGATCTCTGCTGCGGACTCCTTGCTGATGCGCTTTCTCGAATTCACGGCGGGGCTCAATCCCGAGGTGGTAGCAGCCGTCTTCCAATCCCAGGGGGAGGTGATTGAAATCCTCTCGGAGCTGGGGGTGATTATTTTACTCTTCGAGATTGGGCTTGAATCCCGGCTCGATGAACTCTTGCGGGTAGGGGCCCAAGCAGCGATCGTCGCGGTTGTGGGGGTTGCCGCTCCCTTTGCTGCTGGCACCTTGGGGTTAATTTATTTCTTCCATATTGCGGCGGTGCCCGCCATCTTTGCAGGAGCAGCCCTGACAGCCACCAGCATTGGTATTACCGCCAAGGTGCTCGCTGAAATTGGCCAGCTCTCTTCCACGGAGGGGCAAATTATCATTGGTGCGGCGGTGTTGGATGATGTGCTGGGGATTATCGTCTTGGCGGTGGTGGCCAGCCTTGCCAAGACGGGTGAAGTGGAAATTGGCAATATTATTTATCTGATCATCAGTGCCGCTGTCTTTCTCGTTGGCGCGATCCTGCTGGGGCGCTACATCATTCGACCCGTTTACGAGAGCCTGGTGGCGCGGATGAAGACACGGGGTGAACTGCTGCTTGTGGCCCTAGTGTTTGTCTTTGCCCTCTCCTATGTGGCAACTGTGATTCAGCTCGAAGCGATTTTGGGGTCGTTTGCGGCAGGGTTGATTTTAGCGGAGACCCGAAACCGGAACGATCTCGAAAAGCAAGTCCTCCCTGTGGCGGATATGTTGGTGCCGATTTTCTTTGTGGTGGTCGGGGCTCGTACCGATTTGAGTGTGCTTAATCCGGCTGTACCTGCCAATCGAGAGGGGCTGGTGATTGCCGCTTTCCTGATCGGGGTGGCGATCGTGGGCAAAGTAATTACCGGTTTTACAGTTTTTGGGCAGGCCGAAATCAACAAGCTTGCGATTGGCGTGGGGATGATTCCCCGAGGCGAAGTGGGCTTGGTCTTTGCTGGGGTGGGGGCTGAAAGTGGTGCCCTCTCGTCAGCCACGGAAGCAGCGATTATCATGATGGTAATTTCCACGACCTTTCTGGCACCGCCCTTACTTCGTGTGGTCTTTCGTGAGCCAGATGATACCAGTCCCCAGGCTGTGGAAACCGGGTCTTAACTGCGCAACCTCAAGCTAAGGAATTGATAACCACGTGAAGTTCTATGGATGGTTCTTTGGTGCGATCGCACTGCTGCTTTGTTTGTGTTCCCCTGCCACTGCAGCCCGGTTACTCTCCTGGGAGTTTGAGCGGCGGGACAATCATCTAATCTTTGTCACGGATGAGTCGATTTTGCCCCAAGCACGGCTCTTGAGTCATCCCACCCGCCTGATCATCGATTTGCCGGGAGTCGATCTCACCGAACCCACGATTCAACGCTTGGGTGGGGCGATCGCCACCATCCATAGTGAACAAATCGACGACGAGAATAGTCGGCTGATCATTGAGTTGGATGCCAACTATCAGGTTGATCCCAGCCAGATTGAGATTCGGGGACTCTCCCCGACGCGTTGGCAGGTAGCGCTGCCAACGCCCCAGCGGATTACGCTCCGAGACTTGCCGCCGGTAGAGCCCCGACGGGAATCGACACCTGAGCCCAACCTTGAGCAACCTCGTCTGCCCAGCGATCGCCCCACACCAACGGCTCAAAATCAGCACCTGGCCACGATCAATGCCCTCGAAATTGGCAATAACGATACGCTCCTGATCCACGCCGATCGCAACATCAGCGGCCGGGGGAGCTGGAACCTCGCCGAGCGAGCCTATCAATTATTGATTCCCAACGCGCGGTTTTCGTCCCGCTTACGCCAACCCAGCCTGGTGGGGGTGCCGATCTCCCAGATCCGTCTGCGTCAGCGGGGGACAACTTTGGAGATCCTGGTCTATCCCTCTGCCAGTCACGAGGTACAGGGTCCAGAGCAACTCAGTAGTAACCTCCTGAGCTTGGACATTGTCCCCCAGCGCATTGCTCGCCCTGTCCCTGTCCCCCCCACCTCACGACCGACAACGCGTCCCACCCCAGGTCCCCTGCCCCGGCCCACAGGTCAAGATTTGGTCGTGATTGATCCGGGTCATGGGGGTCGCGACCCAGGGGCGATCGGCATCGGTGGTCTGCGTGAGAAAGATGTGGTCTTGCCCATTTCCCTAGAAATTTCCCGTACCCTCCAGCAGCAGGGGGTTCGGGTCATCATGACGCGGTCAGACGATCGCTATGTCACCCTTGCCGGTCGCACCCAAATTGCCAATCGAGCCCGAGCTGATGTTTTTGTCAGCATTCATGCCAATGCCATCAGCCTCAGCCGGCCGGATGTCAATGGCGTCGAAACCTATTACTACACTTCGGGAGGGCGCTTAGCCCAGACTATCCATCAGAGCATCTTGAGTAATGTTTCCATTGGCAATCGAGGGGTAAAGCGGGCTCGCTTTTATGTGTTGCGCCATTCCTCCATGCCTGCGGTATTGGTGGAAGTGGGCTTTGTCACTGGGCGGGCCGATGCGCCGCGTTTGGCCAATTCGAGTTTTCGCTCTCAGATGGCCCAAGCCATTGCTCGAGGAATTTTGCTCTACCTCCAACAGAACTAGTACCGCGAGGCGGAGTTCAAAGTGAAAAATTCAAAGTTCAAGGTGCTGGTACGCAAGGCATCCTGAAGCTTTGGAGCCAAGGGTGTATTTTGGTTTTCCTCCAAGAGTGGTTCATCAGTTTTAAGGTGTAGGTTGGCGTTGAGGTTATCTCCTCCGGAGCGCTACGCTAACGGCTCTTCCTAGGTTGGGCGGAGCCGCAACCTCAACCCAGGACGGAGTTAAACCCAACACAGTCTTCTCTGATACTGAATCCGGATTGTATGAACACAGAAAGCGAAGGCTGATCCGGGTGGCGGGCAAGATGGACTTCGACTCCCCTTCGACTCCGCTCAGGACAAGCGCTCAGCAACCACCCGTGCTACGGGATATTGAGCCCAGAAACCCGTAGCGCAGGTAGTCAGTGAGCTTGTCGAATCTGCGTCCCGCCTGCCCGAGGAATAATCAGTAGGTTATCTCTCCCTATACTTTGCAGATTCAGTATGAGATGTCGGTTATCGCCTGTCCCAGACCGTTTCTGCGGTGAATGGATGGCATACCCTAGGTATTGATACCTATACTGTTAGCACGAAATCCTTCTAGTAACGATTGCCCTGATTCATGCAAGCAAAACAAAGCGGCCCAATTGGTGTGTTTGATAGTGGTGTGGGTGGTTTAACTGTCCTGCGTGCCCTGCAACAGCAGCTCCCCCAGGAGTCTTTTTTGTATTTGGGCGATACGGCTCGCGTGCCCTATGGCACCCGTACCAAGGCAGAAATCATTCAGTTTGGCTGGGAGATTATCACCTGGATGCTGAGTCAGCAGGTCAAGATGGTGGTGATGGCGTGTAATACCAGTTCAGCCCTCGCCTTGGATGAAATTCGTCAATCGTTGCCTGTGCCGGTGCTGGGATTGATTTTGCCTGGAGCCCGAGCTGCGATCCGCTCTGGCGATCGCATTGGAGTCATTGCCACCCCTGCTACGGTTCAGAGCCAGGCTTACCCCCGTGCCATTCACGAGATTAACCCCCAAGCGCAGGTTTGGCAGGTGGATTGTCCTGAATTTGTGCCCTTAATTGAACAGAATCAAATTCATACTCCTGAAACCGTGGCGATCGTCGCTGAATATCTAGAGCGCCTCCTCGTTCACGACATCAATACCCTGGTCTACGGCTGCACCCATTACCCCCATCTGGCTCCCATCATCGAGCGGTTGCTACCCACTACCGTGCGCTCTATTGATCCAGCCCTCGCGGTCAGTCAGGCTGCTCGCCAGGAACTCCAAGTCCTAGGGCTGGGAAGCTTGAGTTGCCATTACGGTAACACGCGCTTTGGCGTTACCGGTGAACCAGAACAGTTTACCCAAGTAGCCAGACAATGGCTGAATGCTCCCCTAAACACAGAAAAGGTTTACCTGAGCTCCCCTCAGTTGGCCCCAGGGATACTGAACTCGGTTGACTGAAATAAATGGATTACAAATCCCTAAAAACACAATAGGAGAGGGTTTGAAACCCTCCCCTACTGAATTGCTCAGGCGAGCGATAACGGGAGACACAATATTAATGTATTGCAATATTCGTCATCACCTCGACCAGTCTATTGCATAATCTCAAGAGCGAATCTGCCGCTGGGCGGATTCACTAACTTGCTCGGTTCCCCGCCGTGCTAACATCAGCAGCACATAAACTAGCAAAAGATATGCTGTCGCCATCATTAAAATCATCATCGTTGACCTCCACAATACAAGCGCTCAAGTTGATGCTTACTCCTACCCTAAGGAGTAACGTCCTTGGGTAGTTTCAAGCCGTTCCGCAATAAACAATCCTCACACCATCACTCAAAACCCATCAACTGCACTGGTGTCACAGACTCGGGTTTTCGAGTAGCAAAATCATGATCGTGCTTGGACACGATCGCCTGCTTGGCCAACGCTCAGTTAATGCTGTTCTCTGTCTAGTTGAACAACAATGGCTGTCCAGTTAGCCCTGCAGACTCTTGGGTTGGACTTTCTGTCTCACTCAACCATCCCGACAACGCGAGAGGTCAAGCTAGACTGTGGAGGTTCCTTCCCAAGAACGTCTCGCCTACACTTGAACAAGCATCGCTAGTGCAAGTGCAGTCTTAGCACAAGACTGCTTCCCAAAGGGTGTAGTCCTCTGGTTGGACATTCATCCTCCCTAAAGAATCTCAAACCCAGTGGCAACGGAGACGCGGTTTTCTCCCACAAAATAGTTCAACAAACTAAACCAGCTCCTAGAGAATCTAATCTGTTCACACAATGTCAACAGATTAGGCTTTCTTGAACAGCCGATCGCCCTACCGCAACTACAGAAACCTAAGCGCCCCAGAACCCAACCAAACCGAATTGGAACCTAACCCTGCTTTAAGATTTCCTGACCGCAGCAGCTCAAATTTGATGAAACCCTCACTATTAAGACTAACATAAGAATTCAAAACCTCACCGTGAAAACCCATAAGATTTGGGTTAAGTATTGGTAAATGTTGCGTTGCGATCGCCACCCCTCTCCCGTTTGCCACCCCAAACCCTTTGCACCCCTAGATATGGGGGGGCAACAGCATGATTCCACACCAGCTTACCCTCAAGTTTTTTCTCAGCTATCGGGCCGCAACCCTGGATTTTACGGGCCTGCATACGGCTTGCATCTGTGGGGCCAATGGAGCAGGGAAATCGTCGCTGTTGGAGGGCATGACCTGGGCACTCTGGGGGAAATGCCGGGCCAGTAGTGACGATGATGTGATCCAAACCGGGGCGGATCATGTGCGGGTGGATTTCACCTTTGGCATTGGCCAGAATCTCTACCGAGTGATTCGCTCTGGCCATCGGGGACGCAGTGGGGGTGATTTGCAGTTTCAAATTCAAACGGCGGCGGGTCAGTTTCGGGCAATTAGTGCCAAAGGCAAGCGGGCCACTCAGGAGAAGATCAACGCCACACTCAAGCTCAACTATGAGACATTTATCAACTCGGCCTATTTGCGTCAGGGCCATGCGGATGAATTTATGCAGTCTTCCCCGAGCAAGCGCAAACAAGTCCTTGCGGATTTGCTCAAGCTGGATCAATACGAAACGCTTGCCGGTCAAGCCAAAGACGCTGCCCGTCAGTTTAAAACCCATCGAGACGTGCTGCAGCATCAGCTATTGCCCTGGCAGGAGCAGCTAGCGCAGCAAGAGACCCTCCGTCAGACTCAAGTGGATCAAGACCAAGCGATCGCGACCCTCTCGCAACAATACCAAGCCAGCCAAGTAGCCTGGGAACAGCTCCGGGATCAAAGCCGCGATCGCGATCGCCTCGCTGAACAATTGCATTGGCAGCAAACCCAATTTCAAACCCTCTGCCAAGAAGCCGAGCGCCTAGCCGAGGAGCAGCGCCAACAGCTACAGCAGATTGAGGCACTCCAAGCACAAATTGCTCAACAGGACAAAATTACCGCCAATTATCAGCGCCGCCAGACCTGGCAGCGCCAGCAAACCAAATTTGCCGAGCGCTTGCAAGCTGACCAAGCAGCCCGTCAAGCACGTCAATTACAGCTCCAACAATTAGAGCAGGCCAAGAATCAGATTCACCTGGCCCAGCAGCAAACCCGCACCGAATTGGAGAGCCTCGATCGCCAGCTTCAAGAGCTCCACCCCCTACTCAAGCAAGCACCAGAGATCCAAGCCAACCTGGCTCAACTGCAAACCTGCCGTCAGCAACTCCAGGCCTTGGAACACATCCAGCTTCAGGTTGCTCCCCGCCGTCAGCGTCAGCAGACGCTCAAACTAGAGATCGGCCGGGTGGAAGCTCGCTTTCGCGCTCAAAGGGAGAGCCTGGATCGGGAACGGGAGCAATTGGTAGCAGAAAAAGCTCAGGGCCAAGACCTGCGCCAACAATTACATCAGGTGGATGCTCAAGTCGAGGGGCTCGAAAACCAACGGGTCTACCAGCAGCGGGTCAACGATAAAGTCCAAACGCAGCGAGCAACCCAGGAGCGTCTTCGGGTACAACTTCAGACCCTGACCCAGCAGTTGGGTGAGACGGAACAAACCTGTCAGCAACTTCAACAAGCCGATGCCCATTGTCCGCTCTGCGAACAGCGGCTCACGCCCGACTATCGCCAACAGGTTTTGGCTAAAACCCAACAGCGACAGGAGGCATTGCAAACGCAAATTTGGCTGCTTCGGGAGCAGATCGCTGACTGTGAGCACCAGCAACAACAACTGGCTCAAGAGGTGCAGCAGCTTGAGCGCGAACTCCAGGGCTACGATCGCCTGGTGCAGCAGCGGGGTCAGTTAGAGGCTAAACTCGATCGCTTGGTGGATTTGCAAGGACAGATTTGGCAGCTAGAGCAGCGCCTGGCTCAAATGAATCAGTCTTTAGAAACGGGAGAATACGCTCTAGACCTGCAACAGGAACTCACGGCACTCGAAGGGGCGATCGCCGAGCTTGGCTATGACGAGCAGCGCCATAGCCAACTGCGTACCCAGGAGCGGGAGCTGCGCTGGGCCGATACCAAGGCGGCCAAGCTTCAGGATGCCGAGCAGCGGCTGCGCCGCCTGACCGAGCACCGCCCCCACCTCGAAGCCCAAGTCCAAGCCCAGCAAGACCAATTGGCAAAGTTAGAACAAGACTCGCTCCAGCAAACGCAGATCAAAGCGCTGGAGCAGCAACTCCAGGAGATTGGCTATGATGCCCAGGCTCATCAAACCCTGCTCCAGAACCTGCAACGCTCGCAGCCCTGGGAGCTAGCCTACCAAAACCTCCAACAAGCCCAGCAGCGCCTGCCTGAGTTGCAGGCCCAGCAGGCCCAACTCAATCAGCGCCTGGCCCAACAACAGGCGGATCAGGCTAATGTGCAAGCCCAAGTCAACCAACTCGCGGTGCAGCTAGACGCCCGACCCGACCACCAGGCAGAACTGGCAGCCCTAGAGAACACCCGCCAACAGCAGCAACAGCAACTGGCTACCCTCCAGGTGGAGCAGGGCAAAACCGCTCAGCGCCTGACTCAACTGGCAGAACTCCAGGGGCAATATCAAGACACCACAACCCAGGTGAACTGGCTGGGCCAGCAGCAACGCATCTATGACGAGCTGACCCAGGCTTTTGGCAAAAATGGCATCCAGGCTCTGATGATCGAAAATCTGCTGCCCCAACTCGAAGCCGAGACGAACCATCTGCTAGCCAGGCTGACAGGCAATCAATTGCACGTCCAGTTTGTCACCCAAAAGGCGACCAAGGCGAGCCGCAGCCGCAAAAAAGCCCCCAAAATGATCGACACTCTGGAGATTTTAATTGCCGATGCTCAAGGGACACGTCCCTACGAAACCTATTCAGGGGGTGAGGCCTTTCGGATCAACTTTGCAATTCGTCTGGCGATCGCCAAACTGCTGGCCCAACGCTCGGGGGCAGCCCTGCAAATGTTAATTATTGATGAAGGCTTCGGCACCCAGGATACGGCAGGCTGCGAGCGCCTGATTGCTGCGATTAATGCGATCGCCGCCGACTTTGCCTGCATCCTGGCCGTGACCCACATTCCGCAGTTCAAAGCGGCGTTTACCCATCGGATTGAGGTTCAAAAGACCCCCCAAGGCTCTCAACTCCAGATTACCAACTGACTTGCGATTTGCTGTTTCCCTCTGGGAACGCTGCGCAAACGCAATGGGTCATTCGCAGCGATGAAACGTTTGCAATGCCAGGGGTGTCGTCTCCCATTCTGAAGTCAGCACTGGGAGAATGAAAATAAACTGATGAATCAATCAACGACTACACTGGATAAACGCAAGATTCAAGGGAGAACTGTAAACTGCCAAAAAACAGATCCTGCATTATTGCTCAACATCCTGAACCCACCCCGGTCATCGCTGCGCGAGACCGCCCCTCCCAAGAGGGGATGTTCTATTTTGAAATCTCCAGCGAGGAAGAGAGTCTCCTCGACCAAGGGAAGGTGGGTTCTGCTTTTTCGTCCGCCGAGGGCGAATTGCAAACGACGAATTGATACAACCCCTTTTCCCTGACCCCACTCTAATCACCATGGCCAAGACCGAAGTAAAACGCCTCTTCCAAGCTGCCCAATCCACACCAGGTCTGCGCGAACAACTCAATCAAGCGCCGAATCCAGCCGCCTTTGTCAAGATGGCGCAAGAGTTAGGCTATGACTTTACGGTCGAAGAATGGCAAGCCATGACACGCTTTAGTGTCGAAGAATTTGAGAGCGAAATTTCAGAAATTCCAGGAATTTAAGTATCATGACGACCGCCAAGAATGTTTTAGGTACGCCCCTTGAACTCTGCTGTGGTGCGCCAGTTACAGGGTTTTATCGCGATGGGTTTTGCAATACCGGGCCCCAAGACTTTGGCCGCCATGTGGTCTGTGCTGAAGTGACGGCTGAGTTTTTGACCTTTAGCCAAGCACGGGGCAATGACCTGAGCACCCCGGTGCCCGCTTACAACTTTCCGGGGCTCAAACCGGGCGATCGCTGGTGTGTCTGTGCAGCGCGTTGGCAAGAAGCCCTTGAAGGAGGGGTTGCCCCGCCTGTGGTTCTGGTTTCGACCCATGAAAAAGCCCTAGAAGTTGTGGCACTTGCGGATCTCAAGCATCATGCTTTACCTGTCTCTTAGGCCGCCCCATAGACAGCTCCAGACTCGTCATGCGATATTTTTTTGACACTGAGTTCATTGAAGATGGCCGTACCATCGAGCTAATTTCGTTGGGCATGGTGGCGGCGGATGGGCGAGAATTCTATGCCATCAGCGCGGAATATAAACGCGATCGCGCCGACCCTTGGCTCTTTGACCATGTCTTTGACAAACTAGAGATCCCGGCGCTAGGGATTCAGGTTGCCAGCCCGCAAAAACGAACTGCAATCCGGGATCAGCTTCTGAATTTTGTACAAGCCGATGCTGACCCTGACCTAGAAATTTGGGGGGCTTGGTGTGCCTATGATTGGGTCGTGCTCCGGCAGCTCTTTGGCAAAATGGTAGCAGCCCCCGCCACTTGGCCCCGGTTCTGCTTTGACGTCATCCCATGGGCGGCTCAGTTGGGTTTAACCCCTGAGGATCTAACCCCAGCCCCACCCCATCAACACAATGCCCTTGTGGACGCCCGGTGGACTCAACAACTCTGGAGAGATTGTGAACAAGTTGCCCAAGCTCAAGTTGCCCAAGCTCAAGTTGCCCAAGCTCAAGTTGCCCAAGCTCAAGCGACCTCCAGACGAGCAGCCCCACGCTGAACTCTCTCAAGACAAGCACCCTCCAGACGAGCAGCCCCACGCTGAACTCTCTCAAGACGAGCACCCTCCAACGGAGCAGCCCCACGCTGAACCCCCTCAAGACGAACAGCCCCACGCTGCGTTACTGCAAACTGAGTCTCCACCACCCCAACCGTGGCAGGAGCGGCTAAAGTTCAAGTTTAAGCTGCCCTTCACCTTGGGTTTAGGAGCAGCCCAACCGCTCTCGATCCAGCTTCAGGATTGGCTGCCCGTTGATCGCGCTAGTACTGGGGCGTTGGTTGTTTTGAGTCTCGCTGTGGGTGGAGTCCTGCTGATTGGCGATCGCTCTGCTCCCCCTGTGCCTCATTTTAGTTGGGCGGGTCAAACCATTGGGATGCAAGATACAACCTTCTCGCTGGTCTTTGATAAGCCGATGAATTGGGACTCGGTGGTAGAGAACTTGACTCTTGAGCCGCCTTTGGCAGGGGAAGTGAGCTGGATCGGTCAGCGCTTGGCCTATACGTTGACCGATCGCCCTGAATATGGGGAGCAATATACCCTCAAACTCACGGATGCCCAGACGGCACCCCGGAGTTCCCGTCAAGTCCCCCAATCCCTACCCGCCTTTGAGTCTGAGTTTACGGTGCGCGATCGCGCCCTCGTCTACATTGGCGTTGAGGGCAAAGAGCAGGGACGACTGGTACTCTATAACCTGACCACCGGTCAACGCTTGCCTCTGACGCCGAACGACTTAATTGTCAGTAACTTTCAGCCTACCGCTGACGGTAGCCACATCATCTTCTTAGCGTTTGCTGCCAATGCACCGAATGGCCCCGGTGACCAGCAACTCTATCGGGTCACAACCGGGCGAGCGGTGTCAGCGGCAGAACCCGAAGTGCCGGGTCAACTGGAGTCGTTGCTCGGGGCCGATCGCTACGAAAATCGTCAATTTGCTCTGGCAACCGCCGCCGATACCCTGATTGTTGAGCGGATTAACCGTCAAAACCCAAGTGATCGTGGGCTCTGGGTTGTTTCTGTGGCAGGAGAAACCCGACCGCTGGGGCTCCAGAGTGAGACGTTTACGCTGACCCCCGATGGTCAGAGCTTGGCTTTACGTCAACCCACTGGGGTCACCATTGTGCCCCTAACCCCCACAGCCGATCCCCAGGCCTTCTTCCCCAACTACGAAGCCCTGTTGACCTTTAGTCCCCAAGACCAACACCGCCAAATTTTGGTGCGCGACAATGGTGATCTGACGCGATCGCTGATGCTCCATACCAAGCGAGGACGTGAGCGGGAAATCTTGCAAACGTCCGGTTTCATTTTGGACTGCGAATTTGAACCCCGCCAAGAGCGGTTTCTCTACTGTATCCAAGCCGAAGCTGTAGACCCCGAGCAAACCCAAATCCAGCCCTTTTTAACGTTAGTGAACCTCCGCAGCGGTAATGTTGTGCCCCTGGTTGCCCTCACCGATGACCTCAATGTGCGCATGGATGTGGCGGCTGACGGCCGCACTCTCCTCTTTGATCAGGTGACCGTCGATCCTCAATTGCCCACTGTTCCTAGTCTGATTCCCCAGGGAAGTCTATGGCTGGTGAATCTCCCTGATTTTACTCAGCGGCGTCGTACCCATGAGTTGGAAACACCCGACAATTTAACAGCGGGACTTGATCCGCAATGGTTGCCGTAGCTGGCTTGTCTGGCGAAACGCATTGTGCGATCCAGGGCGACGCCAACTAAAAATCCCCCTCCCGTTCCTGACGCCGTAGTTCCGCAATCTCCGCCTGCTCCTTACGTCGCCATTCCGCCAGTTCCTCTTCCGTGATCATTGCATCCTCCCAATGCACCCCATCGAGGGAAAACAGCGCCTCCGTGATCGCCTGCTGCGGCTCCTCCGGCTTGAGCCAATCTTCCACTTCCCTTGAGGGCAGCGGTTGCTCCAACTTACGAAACTCCCCCTCCGTCGCCGCTAGTAAATGCGCCATCGTCACCCCCGTCCCCGCTGCTGCTGCCTTAAACGCCGCATTCAAGGCAATATTACGAATGTTTCCTCCAGCGACATTCAACTTTGCCAGCTTCTGGAAACTTAAATTCTCTGTGGGCACCGTCTCTGGATACACCCGCTGCCAGATCTTGCGCCGTTGCCCCTCATCTGGGAAGGGAAAGCGCACCACAAACTGTAGCCGTCGCAGAAATGCTGGATCGATCGATTCTTTGAGGTTGGTGGTGAGGATCGCTAAGCCGTTGTAGGTTTCGAGGCGTTGCAGGAGATAGCTCACTTCTAGGTTGGCGTAGCGATCGCGACTATCATTCACTGGACTGCGCTTGCCAAAGATCGCATCTGCCTCATCAAAGAGCAGCACCACCCCGCCGGATTCGGCAGCATCAAAGATCCGCTTAAGATTCTTCTCCGTCTCCCCGATGTATTTACTCACCGTCGCACTCAGGTCGATGCGATAGAGATCCAGGTTCAGGTTCTGGGCAATCACATTCGCCGCCATCGTCTTCCCTGTCCCGCTGGCTCCCGCAAATAGCGCCGTGATGCCAAAACCCCGATTGGTTTTGCTGCCCATACCCCAGTCTTCATAAACTTTGTCTCGGTATTTGATGCGATTCATCAGGTCTTTGAGGGTCTGGGTTTGGGTTTCGGGCAAGATCAAGTCTTCCCAGCTTTCTCGGGTCGTCAGGTGTTGCGCCAGCTCATCAAGCTGGGGGCGAATTTGGGCACGGCAGGCGTTCCAGATTTGGGTTTGGGGGTCTGGAGCGCCTGAATTATCAGCTTGCTGAACCTGCAAACAGGCGGCTTCGAGCTGCTGGCGGTTGAGGTTGAATTGTTGGGTTATGGGTTTGAGTTGTTCGGGGGTGAGGGGATGGGGTAGGGTTTGTTGCCAGAGTTGGAGCTGTTCGCTGCGGTTGGGATTCTCTAGTTCAAAGGTCATCCAGGGGCGATCGCGGCTAGAGGGAGCATCCTCACTCAAGACCAGAATCGGACTGTGGAGAGTATCGAGGAGGGTGAAGAGGTCGGGGCTGCGTTGGTAGGGGATATGGGTGGCGTTTAAGCTGTTGCGGTCAACGACAAGGGCAACAGGGTGGAGTTTGACTTCGCGCTCCCAGAGCCTGAGCAGGGTTTGTAGCTGCGTGGGATCGGTGGGTAGGGCGGCGGGCAATAGGTGATGGGGGGTGTAACCGAGTTGTTGACAGACCCAGTAGGCGGTGTCACGACGGTTGTCGGAATCGGGGCTTTGGAGGTGGAGGATGGGGGGGAGATCGTGGCTGCTCATCTGGGTGTGCCAGGTGGCGGCGATGCGGGTGATGGTGAGGTGTTGGGAGGGTAGGGGGTTGTGTTTGGCGTTGAGGGGGCGGAGAAGGCGATGGAGTTTTTCTTCGAGGGGGTGATGGCCGAGGATTGCGTGAAGTAGCCTCTCGGGGAGCAGGAGAGAGGTGGTGAGGATGGGGTGCTTAGGGTTAATCGTAATCAGTTGCCATTGGCGCAGCGGGGAAGTGGGCAGATGGGCTGTCCAGAGAGATTTGGCGTAGACGGTTTGGGCGAGTTTGTAGGTGGGGTAGGGCTGAAAGGGCGGAATTTTGGCGAGGAGGTCAGGCCATTGGTAGTCAAGTTGGGCTCCGAGGCAGAGTAGAAGAATGAGTTGCTCGAAGTCAGAGAGTCCGAAGGTTTGGGCAACCTGGGTGAAGGTGGGGGGAAGTTCTGGGGGCAGGGTAACGGTTTGACCCGCTTCGAGGGTTTGGCGGAGTTGTTTGAGGAGGGCTTTGAAAGCGGGGAGGGGCGTTGACATGATTGGGATCTGGCGAAACGTTGCTATGGATAGAGTAGTTCGTTATGACGGGATTACTGTCACTCTAGAAACAGACTGTAAAGCACTCAAGACAGTCTTGGATGTCTGTAATGGCTAGCGCGGAGATTGCCCGCTTTACAGCTCACTGAATGATTTGAACACTTTGGGCATCTGAGTAAACCGTTTATAGGATCTCCAATCATCTTCACGAACGGCTTTGCATTGAACTTCATGGCTAGGAACTTTTCCCATGACTTTCTTGTGAATATCACCGATTTTCTGTTCAATCTCTTCACAAGGTGATATGTAGAAAACGCACTCTTTCATTTCACCGGTTGTGAGGCACATAACATGAATACTAGTTAGATGAGCTGAAACTTCCTCACAAATGATATCTTCAATAATATTGAGTTATGAGTTTTCCTCTGGAGACGGTACTCCAGTACTCGTTGTATGATTTAAAAGAACCGTAAATCCAAGCATTATTGAGAGATCCGGATGTTCCATCCAGCGTTTAGCTGTTTCGTTATAACGAACAATCAGAAATCCCCCATCATAGTCAATTTCACCAAGTGCCCATTTGAATTAGGAGTTGGCTAATGATCTAATGTCAATGTCCATGGCGAGTCATATCTGCAAAAAGAAATTGAGGGAAAGCTGAGCAACTACAGAACAGAATCTCGATCAAGATCAAGGATATTAATCTGTTCTTTCTCGAAGAGATCCTCTAGCTCACGAGGACTGTTTTGTACGGCATAGTTTCTTTCCTGTTCTGAAATTGGAACTCCCAATAAGAAGGCTACCTTTTTCGTCGAAAACTCCATCACATCAGGTAATGCTTCATTCCAAAAGAAAGGAGACATAAAAAATAGATGTTTCATTGATGTTTCTGGATAATACATTGTCACAATATCTGGGTATATGACGCCAGGTGCGCAAAACCAATGGTCTTTCATGATGTAGAAAGCTGCCGTTGAAATAATATTTGCAAAAAGTTCATCTTTGCTTCTACAGCACCCCATTAGTTCAACTCTTACAGAATATTCTTTACCTCGGAAATATAAGGGAGAGTCCGATAAGCCCAAAGAACAGAAAGTTGTTGCATTATGTGTCTGAGAGTTTTCCAGAGACAGTAAGTCTATATGATTATCTTCATTTTCATCCCAGAACTGTGTGACTGTTGGGCTGCCTCCTATAATCGATATGATTTTCTTGGCAATTGACTTATTTTCACTGGATGGTTTACTCATACAGCTAGATTCCAAAATGATTACTAGAACGATCTACTCTTCGAGAAGATCTACTTAAGTACAGCGCTCATATCTTGCTTTTGAGAAGATTTAGTAGTGCCTATCCTACTACTAAATCTCCAAAAATTCATGTTTTAGGCAGTGCTTACCTACTAATAAAGACTAGCAAAAACCTCTCTAAATGGTCGCAATACGTAGTTCTGCGGATACTTTTCTTCTCTGAAAAAATAATCAAGTATTTCAAGGACTTCTGTTTTATGAAGAAGGGCTGTATTGATGATATCTTCAGGAGCACCACAATACATTAATTCTTTGACAAATTCACTTGTATCTTCATCTCTACAAACTAAATAAGATGGAGGTTTAGGGTGAGGTTTAGGGTGGGGCTTAGGGTAGATTAACCATCCAGCTAATCCATTATTGGAAAACGATAAACCAAGGTGGATTTTTACCCCTATATCATCATCAATTAATTCAATTTCAGGACGGCGGATCGCTTCAAGCTCCACCTGATAAATCACTTCTTCAATACGTTCCAGATTTAGATGAGTATATTCCTCATCCAAAAAACCTCTAACTAGTAATCTCATAAAATCAACTCCTCGCTCAATAAGGTGCATCCATGAATTCATCGGTTCCGCCTGTAAAGTAGCCACGACCAACATGCATCGTCCCTGTATCCAATGGGCTATTCACGAGCCTTCGATAGTTTGCTGATGTTGTGTTTAGAACATCTGTATATGGATATGTAATATAAAGCCTTTGACCCGGTTTTAAAATCTCTCCTATGCCCTCCAAGCAAAAAACACATGGCCCACCTGCATAGTTTATGTGCAAAGTCGCCTCACTAATATCATTGGCGCGCATGATTGCTGCTGCATGTCCTTCAGTATGTCTTAGCGCCTTTCTTGCATCGTCAGATAAACTATTGACAAATGCTTCATCCAAAATAGCACTTTGTGGAACTGGGGAATCACTCCAAAGTTGTATGGATTGGTTATCACCAAATTCAAGAATAGCCGAAGTACGGTCATTAGGAAGATTACTTTTGGTAACGTCAATCTCTTGAATTCCCTGAACACTGAATTTCGTGGTCAATAACCAACTTAACAATCATCAATCAGCTTTGGATTTGAGAATGATACGTCTTTAAAAATCTCTTGAATGACTATATCATCAGTATTATTTGGTAGCCAACCTTCAGGTAAAACTGTGGATTTTATCAACTTTATCCCTACACAAGATGCTATCTTCCCAGTCTCTTGGCTGAATCTTTTCATACAGCATATCCAATCAGCGATTGCAGAGGCAGCATTGTAATCCGCTTTACTGCCAACCTTCCAGCCACTTGCACATTGACGCTGAACCTGCCTGATAAAACAATCCTTTGAAAACCAATCGATTTCATTGCTTTCCTGTGCTTGCTCAGTTAATAAATAAACTATTTGTATTGGTGCAAGTGAAGCATCTAGTAATTCAACAAGTTCCTTATATGTCAAATCAGGATTAGACTTTGCAAAAAAGATTGCGTCGTTCCCAAAGCCTTGTCTTTCAAGACTATCAAATAATCGTTTTTCCCAGTCTCCAGACCACACACTAACTTTAGTCATATATCCAACTCTCTATAGATTACTCTTTATACCTTATATAAGCTGTAGGGTAGGCAATGTCCACCACAATCCTTTAGCTACTAAACAAAAATAACTGCTTGTTTTTTTGAAGACTCTTCATTGATATCAATCTCGAGACTTTTAAGAAACTAAATTTGGTAAAAATGCTCACTCCCCCTACAAATTTTGCTTAAATCAAACTTAAGGCTTTGATGAGAGAATTTAAATGATATCAATCTCGAAACCCTCAAAAAAACATATTAGTAGGAATTGCCCACTCTACTACTGTTCCTGTAGCACAGCTACTCTGGACAAATATATCATCACCTAAACCAAGTTCAGCGGCTTTGGCATGTATTACATTAGACTTGTAAGGGCGAGCCTGGCTACCTACGCGATTTTTCTTCCTTGGGTGGGTTGGTCTACCCCTACAACTTCAAGATAATCGCTACTGCTAATATCCGGAAAAGGTTTCTTCAAAAGGGCACGATGTGTAGTTTTGTGGATGTTTACCTTCCTTAAAAAAAGAGTCAATTACTTCAAGGACTTCTGCCTTCTGAAGGATGGCTGTATCGATAATATTCTCAGGAGCACCACAATATATCAATCCTTCAATAAATTCCCTTGAGCCCTCAATTTTGCAAATTGTGTGGGAAAACGGTTCTCCATGATGTACTGGTGTAATCAGCCATCCAGCAATTATATTCTTAGTAAGCACCAGCCCAAGATGAAGATCTATTCCAGTATCATCATCGGTTAATTCAACCTCAGGACGTTGAATTACTCCAGATTCTACTTGAGAAAGCAACTCCTCAACGCGTTCCAGGTTTAAAGAAGCATATTCTTCATCTACATATCCTCTTATAAGTAAGTCCATAAAATCAGAATCTCATCGATTAGGTGTTCTAATAAAGCCTTCAACTCCCCCCTCAAAATATCCTTCACCAACACCTATATTATTTGGTAATGGAAAGCCTACCACAACCCTTTAGCTATTAAACAGAAATAAATTCTTGCTTTTTGGTAGGATTTTCGATGATGTCAATCTCAAAACATTTAAATAATCCTGATTTGGTGGGCATTGCCTACCCTACTACTACCCCCCCAAACTCAGGAGACCCATATATGTTTTGGAGATGTCTATATTTTTAAGTATAGGATTGAAGTCTATAAAAGACCTCTCTTAACGGGCGTAATGTGTAGTTTTGTGGATGCCTACCTTCTCTAAGAAAAAAATCAATTATTTTAATAACTTCTGCCTTGCAAAGAATAGCTGTATTAAGGATATCCTCGGGAGCACCACAATACATTAGTTCTTTGACAAACTCATCTATGCCTCCATCTCTACAAACTAAATAAGACGGGGGTTTTGGACGGGGCTTCGGATGAGGTTTTGGTTGGAACAACCATCCAGCTATTCCATCTTGAGAAAACAATAAACTAAGATAGAGCTTTATGCCCATATCATCATCAAATAATTCAATTTCAGGACGGTATATTACTTCAAGTTCCACCTGATCAATTACTTCTTCAATACGCTCCAGATTTAGATGAGTGTATTCCTCATCCACAAAACCTCTAACAAGTAACCTCATAAAACAAAATCTTATTTGTAAGACAGGCACTGCTCACAAGAAATCATTAACTATTGCATAGCAATCGTATCTTTTTTTCTAGGAGAGATTCACAAAGATATCAATCTAAAAATATTTTCAAAAAATGATTCGAGGTATAATAGAGGTATAATATCTGACCTGCCAATCTACACATAATCTTGATACCTGGAAAAGATCTCTTTGCGCTGACGCAGTATATAGTTTTTCGGGCATTTACCTTCTCTGAAAAAAAAGTCAATTACTTCAAGAACTTCTGCTCTTTGGAGAATAGCTGAATTTATAACATTCTCAGGAGCGCCACAATATACTAATCCTTCAACAAAACTATTCGTACCTTTGTACTTGCAAATTGTATAGTAAGGAGGATTCGTTTTGCTCATTTGTGTGACCAGCCATCCAGCCAACGAATCTTTAGCAAACAATAGTCCAAGGTGAAGTTCTACACCTATATCATTATCAATTAATTCAATTTCAGGACGCTGAATTACTCCAATTTCCACTTGAGAGATTAATTCTCCAATGCGCTCTAGGTTTGGAGAAGTATATTCCTCGTTTACAGATTTTCCAATAATTAATCTCATAAAATCAGCTCCTCATTCAATAGGTGAATTAATGAATCCGCTAGTCCCTCCTTCAAAATATCCCCTGCCAACACCAATACCATCTTCAAGTGGGTAGGTAATATAGAGTCTCTGCCCTGGTCGTAGAATCGCTCCTATTGCTGGTACACAAAGTTTACATGGCCCATCTACATAATTGATGTGCAAAGTTGCCTGATCAATATTATTGGCACGCATAATTGCTGCTGCATGACCTTCAGCATGGTGAATTACCTCCTGTGCTTCTGGGGATAAATTAGCTCTATCTATCTGAGCCCCTAGTGGAGCTGGCGAACCACTCCGAATTTGAATAGATTGACCATCACCAAACTCAAAAATAGCAGAAGTCCGGTCATTTCGCCCAGGTGGAGTTAGGTAGTTGGGTCGTCGGCGTGGTAGATCTGCATAATTAGGTAAATTTGGTATTTTCGGCTTACGCCAACTAGCATTCCCTTCAATTTCACCATTAGCTCCTCCTCCTCCAGTGTTTCCTGTGTTCGTTCCTCCGTTACCATTAGGGTTACTTGAGCTTGACCTATGAACAGTATTTTCAAGAGCATCATCGACATTGCGATGATTCAATGAACCCGGTATCGTCATACCACCCGGAGTCGCAAACTCAGGCTCTCCAGTGATAGATCTACGAAGTTGAGCCAGGATTTCAGACCAAATTTGCACCTCATTTCTAAATTCCTCAACCAACCTCGCAAGCAGCTGTACTCGCCTTTTCTCAAGATCACGAACGAGTAGCGTGAACTCATCACCCGCTCTAGTTATCGCCTTTAAAAGCTTATGCAACTCAGCATCAAACCGCAGGATCAGACTAGAGATCACACTGTCATTGAAAATACCACTAAACGCCTCACTCAGCTTATCGATATCCTGCCACTCTGGATTAACCCGAACCAGAAGCCTCCAGATTTGGTCAGCCTGACTCTTAGCAAGTGCCAGACCACCATCCAGAATTGACATCCCCACCCACTTAATCGCATCCCCCGCTCCAGGAATAATCCCAATCAGAGAAAGCGCGATACCAGCCCATCGATATCCATTGCCCCAATCATCATTCTGGTACATATACCAGAAATGGGCTAGAGCATCGCTAATATCAATGATTGGCCCAACAATCGGCAATACACTCAAAAACAAGTTACCGAAGTTTTCAGCAGTGGTGGGATTTTCACGCCAAGATCCTAGGGCAGAGTTTCCTAAAAACTGCTCAAAGCGTGAGAGGGGTAGATGGGTTGCACCGAGCGCTGGGGCGACCTGCTGTAACTCCTCAAGTGTTGCTGAAAAGGGGTCTTGGATGGTGGATGATACGCCTAAATTTTCTAGCGCTGGGTTTGCAATTGGAATATCTCGACGATGAACGGGGCTGAACTGAACATTAGCCCCAGGGATTAAGCCATTAACCGTTGATGGTCTTTCGCCAATGCCGTTGAGAGGTTGGAGCGCGTCGCTGAAATCAACATTGCTTGGATCTTTCGTTAATTCATTTATCCATAAGGCAAGATTTGGATCGTCAGGAATCGATTCCCCAATCGCTCCAGCTAGTTTAAACAGAGATGAATCATGAGGCGTTAGCTCGTCTACAATGCTCTGTGGCGGTTGAGGGGGTTGAATGATTGATGGTTGGGGATTCGGCTGAGTTTGGTGCAGCGGGAGTGATGGCAAGGGTTGCCCATTGAGAGAGAAAGAACTATTGTTTCCTGGTGTTATAGATGAGGGGAGGTTGACTGCTCCGGTTGTTTGGAGTGGCGTCGGAGACCCTTGAAATGAATTATCTGGAAGACTTGTCTCTGTATTCGGGATAACAAAAGTATTCCCTGGAGGTGTAGTTATAATGTTGAAATTCGGCTGTTTTGGGTATGGAGTTGAGCCGTTGGAGTTTTGAGGTGATACCGGATCTATAGTAAACACTGGATTAGAATTGCCAAGAGTGAGCCTATTCCCAGGTACAGAACCTGGGATATTAATTGCATCTGCAAGATTAGTATTTCCTATGTCCTGAAGATTTGAATCTGCTTCAGTGAGTGGCAAGAACCCTCCAGTTATTGCATCTAGATTATAATCTGAATTCCCAGAGCCATACTTTTCCTGCAGACTCTCCCAAGTCTCAATCGGAGGCCCCACAAATTGTGTTGAATTCCCCGTTGGCATATCGGAAAAAGAAACATTGGAACCCGATGTTGGCATATCGGAAAAAGAAATATTGTCCAATCCGCTTTGTTTTAACCATTCGTTATATGTTGGTAAACCATTCTGACGTAGCACCTCATCAAATGAACTAACTGGAGACGTAGATGGCGCAAATTCTTCAAAACCTTCCATAAAAGAAGGAGTCGAATCCAGACTATAGGTTCCTGAATTTGGAAAGGATGACGAATAGCTAAAATCGATAGATGAGGTTGAGTTCAATGGGACACAGTATGTCGCACGATATTCATCAATCAATTCCTGCCGAGTTTTTCCAAATAATCTTTGTGAGTAATCATCATATATGTACTCAGGGACATCACAGTGATGTGCGACCTCAACAGAAGCACCGGGCACATAATTAGATTCTTTTCCTTGTGCGCCCACATCATTGTTGTTCAACGAATCTCCTGACTCCTCTCCGTCGTCAATCCAACTCAATCCATCCCGATCCGGATAGAGATTCTCCTCCGGACGTGGAGCGACCCGCTCGAGTAGCACTCTCTCATACTCCTCGTTGGAGTTATCCTGCGTCCAATCCGATCTAGCTGGAGACACAGTCCTTATGTCGCCATAACTTCTTCTATTTCCTGGAACTCTGCCCGAATGTCCTCTTGCCATATTTCACCTCCTAACTTGCCACCTTCCTCACCGTATCGTGATCGTCGGGCCCGAATACAACCCCCGATGATCCCGATGCAACAGACTCTCCGCCCCATCCACTTGTATTCGCACGTAATAGACTCCTGGTGCCACCCCGGCTAGCCCAAACGTCACGATCGCCGACGGCTGCTCCAACGGCTTCCCCCGCATAATCACCGTCTCA
>JBCDEB010000044.1:0-43585 GCA_039180005.1 Cyanobacteria bacterium P01_G01_bin.54
AACGAGTCATGACGGACTGTCACCCCCAACGATGAAAACCCCCTTACCAAGGGGGTCGGCGTAGCCGGGGGGATCTCGCAAGCTTCATTTACTTGGTGCAAGAGTATTAACATTGTCTATTTTCAAAGTAAATCCGGATTGTATGAACACAGAAAGCGAAAGCTGATCCGGATGGCGCGCAAGATGGACTTCGACTCCCCTTCGACTCCGCTCAGGACAAGCGCTCAGCAACCACCCGCGCTAAGGTATATTGAGCCCAGAAGCCCGTAGCGCAGGCGGTCAGTGAGCTTGTCGAATCTGCGTCCCGCCTGCCCGAGGAATAATCCGCAGTTTATCTCTCCCTATGCTTTACGGATTCAGTATAAGCCCTAAAAAATGTGTTCGCAAGACCCTTGCTGTAAGGGGGTTCTGCGAAGCCCCTACAAGGTTAGTGCAGCGAGGGGGGTGGTGAGCGATAAACCGACCAGGGCAGCGATCGCCAGAAGACGTAGATTCATAAACATCGAGGAACAATTATTGTGCGTCAGATGCCGGGAAATGATGAGGGTTTTGCGTTTTTGATACGACTCAATCCCCCAACCATTCACCCTGAAGTGTAAAGGCTGCCCAAAGGCGCGGCTCAGTATACTGTTCCCAGAGTGCCAGTTGCGCCTCGCGCAAGGCTGCTGCTGCTGGTGTGCCCTGTTTCAGGGTGGCGTAGAACTGGTTCATCAGTTGCGCAGTAGCGGCATCATCCACATCCCAGAGTGAGACAACGACGCGCTCGGCTCCGGCGTACATAAAGCCCCGCGTCATCCCCACCATACCTTCCCCTTTGATCGTTTCACCCAGTCCCGTCTGGCAAGCGCTGAGCACGACGAGATCGGCGTTGAGCTGGAGATTGAAAATTTCGTTGAGGCGTAGGAAACCATCAGGTTTCTCTTGACCCTTTTCATTGACGAGGGTCAGGACTAGGCCGGAGAGTTCAGGGTTTTGGCTGTCGATACAACCATGGGTGGAGAAGAAGAGGGTTTGGTATTGCTCCAGGGGTGCAGCATTGAGCCAGTCTTGACTGGCGTCAAAATCCAGTGCAGTGAGGGCATCGGGACTATGACGTTGCAGGGCTTTGGCTTCTTGGCGAGTTCCGGGGAGCCTGTTGATGCCGTCGCTGGGTAGACAGAGGGAACGGCTGAGGGCTGAGCGACCGAGTAGGGCGTTGAGATCGAGGGGGGGCGTTTCGCTGAGGGGGTTTGGGGGCGTGGCAGTTGACCCAGTGACGCGGGGGTCGTTAGGGCTAAAAACGGGGTCGGCGAGGATGGCGAGGTCTTTGGGAGCGGGGGGACGATTGCGGAAGTTTTGGCGTTGGGTGGCGATCGCGGTGGCGGAGGGGGCGTGGACGATTTCGTGTTGGGTGAGGAGTGGGATGTAGTGGGTTGGGTTTTGGACGGACGCTTGATCTCCCCCTTCCCCCTTGATAAAGGGAGGTGACGCCGCAAGCGGCTGAGATAGGGCGACTTTTAAATCCTTTGCAGCAGCCCAAAACCCCCTTAGTAAGGGAGTCGGCGTAGCCGGGGGGATCTGGCTAGCTGACGCTTGATCCCCCTCAGTCCCCCTTGGTAAGGGGGAAGTTGAAGGCAGCGGAATCGCCGCAAAGGGGACGTAATGCAGCACTCCATCGGGAACGATCAACAGGCGTTTGCCTTGAATTTGCTGGGCAATGGGGGCAAGGATTTGGTCGTAGAGAGTTGTGCCAGCGGGGAGGAGGCGATCGACGCAGAATTGAGGGTTTTGAGTGTTGTGGCAATTGGAGCTTTGGATGCGGCGATTGAAGCGGCGGACGGCAGCTTCGATTTCTTGCTGGGGTGGCAGGATATGGGTGGTATAGCCATCTTTGCTGATGAGCCAGAGATAGCTTTGATCGGGGTGGAGACTGTATTGCAGTAGGACGGTGTTGTCGTCGAGAACTTGCTGTTGGACTTGGGCTAGATCCAGCGGTTCAGGATATTTAAGATCGGTGTAGGCGGGGTTTTGGCGTTTGAGTTGATTGATTACGGTGTCGAGTTCGCTGTTGATTTGGTTGGTGGCGGTGGTGTAGTCCTGGCGAATTTGGTCGCGCTCTGCCAGGGTTTGGGTGTTGCCCAGGCGTTGACTGAGGCGTTGTTCTTGAGCAACGAGCTGGGCGAGGAGGGCGCGTTCTTGTTGGAGGAGGTCGGGGTTGGCGCTGTCGCGGAAGTTGAGTTGGGCTTCGGTGAGGAGTTCGATGAGGGTGCGGGCGCGGCTGCGTTCGCTGATGTGAAAGGCTTGTTGGTCGTAGCCTGCGTCGGGGTTTTGTTGATGGAGTTGCATCAATAGGTCGATGTAGAACTGGTAATAGTCTTGTTGCTCGGCGAAGAAGGTTTGGCGGAGTTTGCTGCTGGTGATATTGCTCCGGAGTTTCTCGATGAGTTGGATGGCGGCTTCAATGCTGGTGAGGGCGGCGGTCAAGTCGTTTTGGTCGTGTTGAACCCAGGCTTTGTTGCGGAGAATATTTGCTTCTGCTGAGATATTGCCGACTGCTTGTACAAGGGGTAAAGCTTGGTTGTAGTAGTCGATTGCTTGGCTGTTGTCTCCCAACGCTGCGTAGACATCACCGATATTAGTGAACGCAACAGCCTCACCGCTGCGATTTCCCACTGTTTGGAAAAGAAGCAAAGCTTGGTTGTAGTAATCGAGTGCTTGATGCTTTTCTCCCAATGCATCGTAGACCGCGCCAATATTATTAAGGGTGATAGCTTCACCATTACGATCGCCTACCGCTCGTCTCATAGGTAAAGCCTGGTTGTAGTAGTCCAATGCCCTAGTCCTTTCCCCTAAAGTATCGTAGGCTGCGCCAATATTATTAAGGGTAATGGCTTCACCATTGCGATCGCCTACCGCTCGTCTAATGGGCAAAGTCTGGCTGTAATAATCTAGTGCTTGTTTGTTTTCTCCTAAGGCATCGTAGACCCGACCAATATTGTTAAGGGTAGTCGCTTCACCGCTACGATCGCCTAACAATCGTTTGAGAGATAAAGATTGGTTGTAGTAGTCGAGTGCTTGGCTTTTTTCTCCGATAGCAGAATAAATCGCCCCCATATTGTTAAGTACTTGAGCTTCGCCACTGCGATCGCCGACTTCCTGGAACACGGATAGGGCCTGGTCGTAATACTCCAGTGCTTGATACTTTTCCCCAAGAGCAGAATGGGCAAATCCAATATTGTTGAGTGTTTTCGCTTCACCATTGCGATCGCCCACTGCCTGAAACATGGACAAAGCTTGATTGTAATACACCAGCGCTTGATGTCCTTCTCCCAGAGCAGAGTTAATCACACCAATATTACGGAGTGTGTCAGCTTCTAGTTGTTGAATAATTTGCAAGTTTTCACCTGTTCTTTGTCTTGCTAATTCTTGCCAAACCTTCAAGGATTCTTCATACGCAGACAAAGCTCTGAAATTAAAGTCCAAATCACTATAAGCATGCCCTAATTTGAAGCGTGTTAATGCTTCCCCAAAAAAATCATTTGCAGCTTCATAGAGAACAATTGCAGCCTCAAACTTTTCGATCGCTGCTCGCAATGATTCTGCTGTTCCCTCTTGAAAGAGAGCAACGCCCTCATTCAGTAACCGTTCCGCCTCCTTCGCCTCAGTATTCTGCGCCACCAACCCTTCACCGGGTAACGCTTGCGTTTCGTCAGGTAAAACAGCCCCCAATTCAACCGGGGCAGACGTGGGCTGGGTGGCAGCCTGTGCGATACCCATCGCCGTGAGACTCGATACCGCGATGATTCCCCAAACACACGTCCATCCTCGCATGACCCTACGCTCCCAAACTGCTCAAAATACGTCCCCAATCTAGCTCAAGCCCATTGCTAGAGGAGAACCTGTTTCATGAATTGCAACCTGAAATCTTACACCTCAGATTGCTCTCTTGTCTCCAGGTTTTCCTCAAACTCCAACTCCGCCAATGTCACGCCCGCGATCTTCAAAATCGGTTCGATCGGAAATCGACAACTTTGCAGAAACGGCACAATCTTCTGCAGGAGCACAATGTAACCCTCCTGACGACCTTCTTGACGACCCTCCTGACGACCTTCTTGACGACCCTCCTGACGACCTTCTTGACGACCCTCCTGACGACCTTCTTCGAGGATCGCTTGATAAAACGTAGATTCCCGCATCGCTCGGCTCCTCATAACCTCTTGAATCACATCTGCTTCTAATTTTAGCCCCGCGAATATCGCGGTCGCTGCTTCCAAGTTGCTCTGCATTCCCTCATCCGTCGCAATTTCCCTAATCCGGTGCTTAATCTGCTTGAGCAAGTCCACCGCATCTGTCTTCGCGGCCTGGGAAAGCATCGCGAGTGGCAATAAACCGGGTGCATTCCAGAATCGGGTTTTGGGCTGCTCCCACAATCGCACCACCTCAAAGCAATGGGTCATACCTTGAGATTGAAACTGGGTTTCGCGCACGATCGGCAAGCGACTCGAACGCAAATAAATCACCACTTGCTTCACCTGTTTGGTGGGGAATTTCTTTTGGATGCGCAAAAAATACTCCGCCATCCTTCGGGGCAGGGTGGGATCTGGCTGGGTTTGAAATTCCACATGCAGCACCACATCGTCCCCTTGTAAGAGTAAAGAATCAGCGCGAATGGGTTCACTGATCAATTCAGTGGGCTTGAGTTCTGTCAGCGTAACAGGTGTGCCAATTAACCACTGGGCAAAGTCTGCTGGATACGTCTCAATGAGGTATTTGCAAGAGTTATCGTACACCTGTTTGCAGTTTATTTGTACGATTTAATTCTACCTTGACACTGCCGTAATGTCCTTGTTTCAACCACACAAGGGCAACACAGCCCCTAAAATCCAAGATCTGCTTTCGCCAGCTCCGCCGCTTCATAGAGTTCCTCATCTGGCATCTCGTCCCAAACATTAGCGCCAATTTCGGTATAGAACTGCTGGTCGTAGGCACGGGTGCGCACGACCACGGGCATGGGGACGGCATGGCCAAGAATCAGGGCTTGCTGTTTAGAGTCGAGCTTGGCCAGCACCGATCGCAGCCCCTGACCGCCAGAAACCCCGGTAAAGATTGCATCGATATCTTTTTCATCGTTGAGCAAACAGGTAATTCGGGTTCCAACTTGGGACATCACTTCATTGTCAATGCCCGAGGGGCGCTGATCGACCACGAGCAGGGTGACAAAATATTTGCGCATCTCACGGGCGATCGTGCCAAAAATGGTTTGATTCACAATGCTGGAGTCAAGAAAACGGTGAGCTTCTTCGATAGTAATGACGAGTTGGGTGGGGCGATCCCGATTGTCTTTAGTCCTCAAATATCGATCGGCTTTCTCAACATAACTTTGATGAATACGACGTGTAATCATATTGGTTGCTAGCATGTAGGATAGTAAATTGGATTGAGAACCGAATTCAATAATTACGTTTTTACCTGCATCTAGGTATTCTAAAATCCGATCCATGTAATTATGAGGACAAACCGTTCGCATATACTTAAGATTATCAGGATCTAGACGCTGTAGCTTTCTCTGGAGTGCCATGATTGAGCCTTTGTGACCTTGCTTGGTCTCGCAAAAATCATTAATTTCTTCATTGCTCATGTTGAGCAATTGTACGATCCAAGTCTTGCCAAACTCAGCACGCAAAATATTGGCGTTATCCAAACTTGCATCAGAAAGACCTAGGTTATGAGATACCAGACGTAAATCTTCGATTTGGATTTGATCAAGGCTCAAGTATAACTCTTGTGCACCTTTTACACCTCGACGGTTAGTTGATTCAGGATCAAGGGTGAAAATTTCAACTTGATCTCGAAACAATTGCTTAAGTCCCTTAACCATACTCACCTGCTTGCCCTCTTTCATCGCTTCCCAGCCATATTCGGAATGCATGTCAAACATTAAATTCACGCCAGCCCGTTTTTTGATAATGCCGGAGAGTAAGAGACGGGTGAGAAACGATTTACCTGTGCCGGACTTGCCGAAAATGCCATTGCTGCGCTCCACAAAGCGCTCTAAATCGAGACAAACTGGCACATCCATATCGAGGGGTTGACCGACGTTGAAATTCTTGCGCTGGGGGTCATCTTCCCAACCAAAGACAATTCGAAAGTCATACTCGCTAGCCTCGTAAACTTGGCTAAAATGACTAGGGATAGTCTTAACGGGGAGTAGGGAAACTTCGGTGTTTGTATTGGCTTGAAACGAAGCCAAACCATTGGTCTTTACGGTCTGATCACCATTCCCATTCATACCATTGCCATTGAGTTTGGTCTGCTCCTCATATTCAGGAGTCAACATCAACATAGGGGCGAGCTCAATCGTGCCGTAAATGCTACTGCCAGCCAAGACTTCATGTAAAAAGTCGTCTTCAGGTGGGGGCGGGTTGGTTAGAATCCGGGCGCTAGCAGTGCCGAGGCTGACATCGGTCAGTAGACAAAAGAAGTGAGAGCGTACCCCCTTAATAACCAGAAACTTGCCCACCCGCATCTCTTCGACTGAGACATCAGCATGGAGCCGCACTTCAATGCCCTGGCTCAAAGAGCCTTGAACTACCGAGCCTAGAGGATGAGCAAAATTTAGCATGAGCGGATGGGATTAAGAATCGATTGCCGCATCGCAACGATGAGATAATATTGAATTTAAGATCAACTTTGGCAATCTATATAAGATTATAACAATTTGCCTGGAAGTTGTAGCTAAAAATCAATTTTTTGAAAAGGTTTAAGTTTTGAGTTGAGCGCTGACAGGGCGATCGCATCTTTGGCAACAGTTTTCATTGGCTCAACCACTTTACAACTCCAACATAGCGAGGGCTGAAGGGCAAAACGGATTATCGTTGCAAACGGGTCTTGAGCTGCTCAATGGATTGGGCGCTGAGGTTGATCTTAATCTCCAAATGCTGCTTGGGATCGCGCCAGAGGAGAACAGTGCGATCGCCAACTTTGGTACTTGCAAGCTGAGGATCACGCAGTTCGATCATTTCATAAACCGTACCAGGGAGCATAACGCGAACAATCAAATGTTGGGGCGATTGCCCATAGATATAAAGGTGCTGCCGACTGATGTCTAACTCCAACTTGCGGGCAGTGAGGTGGTGTTCTTCAGGGTCTTTTTCTCGCTGCCAGTAGAGGGTGATCCCGGCAATCCGGGGCTGATGCAACACAAACATCTCGTCAAAGCGTTGATCCTGCCAGTCTACATCGGCGAGGTCTTGGCTATCGTGCCAGGGACGACGAGCCATTTTCACCGCTTTGCCATTGAGTCGTCCCCACCATTGACTAATTAAGGCAAAGGCATCGGCATTGCTGCGATCGTGGCTCTGTTGTTGCCAGATGATGGAATGGTGCATCGGTGATAACCGTTGGCAGGTCACAGTTTGCAGGTCACAGTTTGCAGTGTATCGTTTTCGCTCTGGAGGCGCTGCATGAATGCAGAGATGAAACGCTTGCGGTGTCAGGGGAAGAGCAGGCAATCGAGAAAAGCGGGGGGTCGGCAGCACGTCCCGTATAGTGAGAGGGTTGACGTTTCTGGAGGCAATGATGGCAGCAAAAGCCATCCTCTGTGGCTATTATGGCCAAGGCAATGGCGGAGACGAAGCTCTGCTCGCGACCCTATTGCAAATGTTGCCCAAGGCTTGGCAACCAATTGTCCTCTCGGGCAACCCCTGGCAAACGTACCAGCAGTATGGGGTTCAAGCCTACGATCGCCGCTCGGCTCGCCAACTGCTCCAAGCGTTTGCGGGGAGTGGGGCCTTTATCTGGGGCGGCGGCAGCCTGATGCAAGATGCCACAAGCTGGGCCAGTCCCCTTTACTATGGCGGGCTGATGGGTCTGGCCCAACAGCGAGGCCTGAAAACGATCGCCTGGGCCCAAGGACTCGGGCCCCTACGCCGCCCCTTAACGCGCTGGCTAACCCGTCAATGTCTGCGCGGGGCGACAGCGATTACAGTCCGCGACCCGGCCTCAGCCACCTTGGTGCAGGACTGGCGGCTCTCTTGTCAGCTTGCGCCTGACCCAGTTTGGGCGCTCGAGGCCGAGCCCTGGATTGGAGACGCCTTGCCCGAGAATGCGGTCGCAGTGAATCTACGCCGCCACCGAAATCTCACCCCAGCGCGTCTGACAACCTTGACCCAAGCCCTGCAGCGGTTTCAGCAGGCGACCGAGACATTCCTCGTGCTACTCCCTTTCCAAGCCAGCCAAGACCTGGCGATCGCCGAACAAATTGCCCCCCAACTGCCGGGAGCACACCGCATTGTGCTCGAAACCGATCCCCGTAAGCTCAAAGGCATTTTTCAGGAGCTACGTTTTACGATCGGTATGCGCTTGCATAGCTTGATCATGGCCCTCAGTGAGGGCTGCCCGAGCTTTGCCCTCAGCTATGACCCCAAGGTGAGCCAATTAATGGCAATCATTGATTGTCCCGGCTACGAACTGGCCCAATTGCCGGATTCCCCAGTGGAGATTGCCCAGGCTTGGACGAGGGCATGGGGGCGATCGCAACCCGCAACGATCCAAAACAAGGCGCAACAACTCTGCGAGCAAGCCCAAGTGCATCAGCAGGTGCTCCAGCGGGTCTTAATGGGGCGGGAATAAGTGGCAGTCATTGATGTGATCTGCCGTAGGAGCGGGGTTTACCTGCCCTGCGCTCGTCAAATTGATATTGCAACCCATCGTTCAGGGTTTGGTTTGTCCATAGGTCGGCGTAGCGGTTGTGCAGACCTTACAACTCGAAATACCCGTAGAGATATCCCCTGTGGTTGCCAGGGTGTGTTGCGTGGTAAGGAGTTGTCGATGGACGGCCGAGACCGGGGTAGGCATGGGGCACTACCCCTACAAACACTCACAACGAGTATATGAAAAGTTTTTGGGAGCAGTTCTAGAGGACTTGCTCAACTTCGGCGATTTCAGGAATCTTCTCCCGCAGACGGCGCTCAATGCCCATCCGCAGGGTCATCGTCGAGCTTGGGCAGGAGCCACAAGCGCCTTGCAGGCGGAGCTTGACGGTGACGCCATCAATATCGACGAGTTCCACGTTGCCGCCATCGGAGATGAGGTAGGGTCGCAGCTCATCAAGAACGGTTTCAACGTTGTCTTGGGTTAAAGCAAGTGACATAGATCTTCGGCGTGTTGAAATTTAAAGTTAAATCTGGAATACATCTAGAGCTTATGGTAGCGCTCTCAGGTTCTCGATGGTTGGGTTAGCGATGGGGCCTTAGAACAGTTTCAGTTCACGCCAAGGCGGAACCTGAGCCCCCTACAAATGCCCAAATCTGCGTATACTGAATACCAAATTTTCCTTATCCCCAGTAACGTTCAGGCATCGTGAACTCTATTCCTCCCCTCGACCTTACTCGGCAATATGCCACCGACCTCGAACCTGACGTGAGTGAGGCAGTCCTTGCGGTGTTGCGCTCGGGTCGCTATATCGGGGGGCAGGCGGTGACGGACTTTGAGGCAGCGTTTGCCGCCTATGTGGGAACCCCCCATTGTGTCGGCTGTAACTCGGGCACAGATGCCCTCTACTTGGCACTGCGCGTTTTGGATATTGGTCCTGGCGATGAAGTAATCACTAGCCCGTTTACGTTTATTGCCACGGCAGAGATGATCTCAGCGGTGGGGGCAAAGCCCGTCTTTGTGGATATTGACCCGGTCACCTTTAACCTAGATGTTAGGCAAATTGCGGCGGCGATTACGTCCCGGACTCAGGCGATTTTGCCAGTACATTTGTTTGGTCGTCCGGTTGAGATGGACGCACTGATAGCGATCGCGACCCAGCATCACCTGCCCGTGATTGAAGACTGTGCCCAGGCAGCAGGCGCTGCCTGGCAGGGACGCAAGGTGGGTAGCATCGGTCAGCTAGGTTGTTTTAGCTTCTTCCCCACCAAAAATCTGGGGGCTTGCGGTGATGGGGGAGCGGTGACGACGAATGATCCGGCGATCGCCGAGCGCCTGCGGGTTCTGCGCGAACATGGCCAACCCCAACGCTACCTCCATACTGAAATTGGCATTAACAGCCGCTTGGATGCCCTACAAGCCACCATCCTACGGATTAAACTGCAATATTTAGACCAGTGGAATCAGCAGCGGGCAACGGTGGCCACCCGTTATCATCAGTTACTCACAGCCATTCCGGAACTCATTTGTCCCACCACCGCTTCAGAGGGCAAAGCGGTTTGGAATCAATATTCGATCCGTATGGCCCAGCGACAATCCGCCAACGGGAACGGGACAGCAGCGGCACTGGAGCGCGATCGCCTTCGCGCCCATCTCCAAACCCAGGGCATTAGCTCAATGATCTACTATCCCTACCCCCTGCATCGTCAGCCCGTGTATGAGCATCTCGGTTATGGAGAGGGCAGTTTTCCGCAATCGGAGCAGGTCGCGCGGGAAGTCTTGGCGCTGCCCATGTTCCCCGAGTTGACTGCTGCGGAACAGGAGCGAGTGGCAGCAGGCATTAAAGACTACTGCGCTGCCACCGTCCACCAGGCCAACCCATAAGCCTGTTCCGGGTCATTAAGCTGCTGGTCATAGACGACCCGAATTTTGTAGCGACCAGTACGGGGCACCTCACAGAAAAAATGCTCGACACTGTCCACCGCACTGTTCGAGGCACAGACGCTCTGGCGCACATCATTCGCCTCGGCGGGTAGGAGGTAGAGGTTGAGATCATTGAGACCGCGATCTTGAAAGGTTTCATCCTCGTCAAACTGGCCGTTGCCGTTGCGATCGCGCAGGAGCACCTGCCGCTGCCAAGCCAGGCTGACTGAGGCAAAGCTACCCCCTTGTAGTGGCGCTTCGAGCACATAGTCCTGAGCACTGCCGGATGTTACGGTGTCATAGGCCCAGGCGATCGCTGGTACCGTTTCGCCCGCTTGCCATTGTCCCGCCTCAAACTGCTGATAGGCCCGGTAGGCATTGAGTTGACCCGTCCCCAGTTGAATATCTAGGGGCGTGGTGGTGTTGCGGAAGGCATCGCCGTCGAGCCAATTTTCGTGATTTTTGCCCAGAATCGTCCGCAGCATCCCCAGATAACGGCCGTCGCCGGGGTCTTTGACTTTATCCGCCGCGTTGAGTAGAACCGCTTTCATCACCTCTTGGCGCTGGGCCGCTTCACCCCAACGGGCTTGGCCAAGACGGCGATCGCTCAACTCTTGTAACACGGCGACCGTCGCCGTGACATGGGGCGCAGCAAAACTTGTACCGGAGATGGGGCGGATTTTGCCACTGCTGGTATAGAGGTTGATCCCCCCGCCCGGCGCAACCAGACTAATCGCCCGTCGAGACCCCTGATTGATTTCTTGCAGGATCAAGGTGCGGCCGATGCCTTCCGGGAGCGCACTCAGGTTGGAGAAGCTCAGCTTGGCAAACTCACCGTCCCAGCGACGGGTGGCCGCCACCGTAATGCCATTGTAATGATCAGTGGGCAGTTGAATGCCTCCCCCGCCCTGGTTGCCCGCAATCACATAGAGGGTATTGTGAACTCGGGCTGACCAATCCACACAGCGGCTCAGGAGGGCATTACCGTCCAATACCGGGTTACTGCGCTCATCCCGACGTAACGGTTCACCAAAGCTGAAGTTGATGGCCCGGACAGTGTTATTTTGTTGCTGAGCCACATGTTGAGCGGCCAGACATTCTGCAACTTGACTGGCAGGCCCCACCGCCGAAGCATAGAGGTTGGCATCGGGGGCGACGCCCTGCAAATGTTTATCTTGGGAAACCATGACCGCTGCCACCAACTCCGCATGGTTATCCACATGGTCTTCGGAGCGAGCGGGCTGATCGCGATAAAACACACCGGCCACATGGACGATACGACGCTTGGGTGGCACTTTATCGAGGCCAAACTTGCTGGGTCGCCCAATCTCCACCTGGCCGATCGCCACCTTCTTCCCCGTGAGGTTGTAGGGCGGGGCATGGAGCCGCCGCGCATCAATGCCGTGTTCGGTGGTGGAATCATTCAGGGCTTGAGCAGGCAGGGTGAGGCCCAGCACCGCCATGCCCCCCACAACCCAATGCAAGGTTCTATTCATCAACGAGGGAGAGAAAACAGCGTTTTCCTATTCTAGGGCGCGTCATCAGTTAATGCCAGAAACCTTACGAGACAAGCGATAGAGCGCCCGACCCAACAAACAGGAAAGGGGCTGTAAACGAATCATATCAATCGTTTGAAGTCTAACTAATGACAGCCCCTAGCGGGACTCGATTGCTGTTCTGGGCAGTTCACTCGACTCATGCCGCAACACCGAATGGGTCTTGGGCCAAGGGATGACATTGCCATAGCTCTGGAGTTGGGCACAGATGGGGAGTTGAATGGTGAAGGTGGTTCCCCGCTCGGCATTAGTGGTACAGGTGAGCTGACCATGATGGACATCGACCACAATCTGGTGGGCGGTGGAGAGCCCTAGCCCTGTTCCCGAGCCAATAGGCTTGGTGGTGAAGAAGGGGTCAAAGATGCGATTTTGAATCGCCTCAGGGATGCCCAGACCATTGTCGATGATGTTGATCTCAACCCAATTGGTATCGAGACGGCGGGTTTCCAAAATGAGTTGGGGCTGCCAAGATTCAGGACGTTGGGTTGCGGCTTCGCCAAGGGCGTCAATGGCGTTGCGCAGAATATTCATCAACACCTGGTTGATTTGCCCCGGATAACATTCTATGTTGAGCGGTTCGGCATGGTAATGACGCTGTACCTGAATGGGTGACAAGGGGCCATGGCCTTGCAGGGCATGATGGAGAATCAGCAGGGTGCTCTCAATCCCCTCCTGGAGGGGAACTTGCTTGAGGCTGTCTTCATCAAGACGAGCAAAGTTGCGCAGCCCCTCGACGATCGCCTTGATCCGCCGCGTTCCCAGATACATGGATTGGATGAGCTGGGGAAAATCAGCCCGAATAAAGTCCAGATCAATCGGGTCAATAGGGGTTGGGCTGAGGGGATGGCCCGGTGCTAACTGTTCTTGGTAATGGGCGATTGCGCCCTGCGCCCTGCCAGAGGTAATCGCCCCAAGCAGCTCATCGGTGTATTCCTGCACATAGCTCAAGTTGCCATGGATGAAGCTCAAGGGATTGTTGATCTCATGGGCAATGCCCGCCACCAGCTGCCCGAGGCTCGACATTTTCTCGGCGTGTACCAGTTGCTGTTGAGTGCTCTGGAGTTGGGTGAGCATCTGTTGCAGATCTTGCGCTTGGGCCTGCGCCTGCTGCTGGGCCATTGTGGCTTGCTCATAGAGTTGGACTTGGTAAGCATCGATCGCCCGCACTTTAGCCTCGGCCTCCGTCTGATACTGGTTCACGAGGTGATCCAGGCTCGTGAGGAGCCGATTGGCTGAAGCGTTTAACAGATGTTGGAGTTGGGGATTGTCGAGGGTTAACGCTGCGGCAGGAGACTGGGCGATCGCCCGGGCTGCCGCCACAAAGGCCTGGACTTGAGCATCAAGGGTATAGGGCGGCGCAAAATAGATTTGATGAATCGCAGGCGAGACCTTGCCGGGGAGCTTGAGATCGGGGTTGCCATGAATGAGCCCCTGGTGCGATCGCGCCAGACAGTCCACCACGGCAAGCAGCTCTTGGCGCACGTCCGACTCGGGCTGATGCACCAGGCGGAGCGCATAGAGCGCGGCCCGCTGACAGAGCATGCGCTGACGGCCGCTAATGTTCATGACGGCTGCATTTACCTCGCGCACGAGGGCCTGCTGTTCTCGATCAAAATAATCGCTCATCGAAATGTTACTGCCCTACCTACGTAGGGGTCTGAAAAACTACACGTATAGATCCACCTAATCCCGATCTAAGAAAGACGGCTAAACTCGACCCTTACGGTCTCTCATCACAATCCCTCATCGGCTGGGATGCAGGGCCAATTACAAACAGGGACTTTACCAAGCCATTCAGTGGCGTATCCTCCAGGGAAAAAAAGACCGCCCTATTAAACTGTTGTTATCCAATCGCTGGCTCAATCCATCTGAGATTTCACCTCAATGTTTGTCATGACCTAACGACTCAAACCCTATTAGGGCAATGGTTACCGCTCCTAGCTTGGACGACCCTATGGTGTGTTAGTTTGTCCGGTGAAACGTTTAGAGTTGGATGGATGACACACCCTAGGGCGATCGCAAACAATCCAGCATGAGTTCTTATAAATTCATTTGATATAGACACGAGTCTATCAATTGCCAAATGGAGTCGATGTAGTCTTAGATACTAAAGAATTCATTGCGCATCATCGCTAGGCAACTTTTGCATGGTACAGAAAACCTCTCGGTCTTTGGCCGGAATTGCGGGCATTGTCGCCGTGGCAACCCTGATTAGCAAAGTCTTTGGTCTGGTGCGTGAACAGGCGATCGCGGCCGCTTTCGGTGTTGGGCCGGTGGTCAATGCCTATGCCTACGCCTACGTCATTCCGGGCTTTTTGCTGATTCTCCTCGGGGGCATCAACGGGCCCTTTCACTCGGCGCTGGTGAGCGTCCTTGCCAAACGCGACAAGGAAGAAGCGGCACCCATCGTCGAAACCGTCAGTACCCTCGTTAGTGCGCTGCTAATCGGGGTGGCGGTGCTCCTGGTGATCTGCGCCCCGCTCCTCATCGATTTGCTGGCCCCCGGTTTAGATGCCGATACCCGCACCTTGGCGATCTTACAGCTGCGGATCATGTCTCCCTTGGCAGTGTTGGCGGGTTTAATTGGCATTGGTTTTGGCACGCTCAATGCGGCCGATCAATATTGGTTACCCAGCATCAGCCCGCTCTTCTCGAGCACGGTGCTGATTGTGAGCGTGGGTGGATTGATCCTCCTGTTGGGTGATCAAGTGGCCGCGCCCGAATCGGTTCGTCTGGGGGGCATGGTGCTGGCGAGCGCAACCCTGGCCGGTGGGGTTTGGCAATGGCTGGCTCAAGTGGTCGTCCAATGGCGTTTGGGACTCGGCTCCCTGCGACTGCGTTTAAACTGGCGACTCCCCGGTGTTCAAGCGGTGCTCCGAGTAATGCTGCCCGCCACCCTCTCGTCGGGGATGTTGCATATCAATGTCTATACGGACTTGTTCTTTGCCTCGGCGATCGCTGGCGCGGCAGCGGCCATGCGCTATGCCAACTTCATTGTGCTCACGCCTGTGGGGATTCTCTCGAACATGATCCTGGTGCCGTTTTTGCCCGTGTTCTCCCGCCTGACCACGCCGGAGCAATGGCCCGAACTCAAGCTGCGCATTCGTCAGGGTCTGCTGCTGACGGCTCTGACCATGTTGCCCCTGACGGCAATTTTTATGTCCCTCTCCGTGCCGATTATCCGCTTGATTTACGAACGATTTGCCTTTGATGAAACGGCATCTCAACTGGTTGCGCCGGTCTTGATGGCCTACGGTTTTGGCATGTTCTTTTACCTCGGACGGGATGTGCTGGTGCGGGTCTTCTATGCCCTGGGGGATGGGGAGACCCCCTTCCGCGTCAGCATTGCCAATATTCTGCTCAATGGTGTCTTGGACTATCTGCTCGTCAATGCCTTCCAGACGCCCGGCCTGGTGATGGCAACGATCGGCGTGAATGTCGTCTCGATGGTGATTTTTCTGGGGCTGTTGCACCGTCGACTCCAGGGTCTGCCGCTGTGGGAATGGGGCGGGTTATTCCTGTGGCTGTTGCTCAGTAGTGTGGCGGCGGGCGGGGCCAGTTGGGGCGTCAGTTGGGCTTGGGAGCAATATCTTGGTCATGACCATCTGTTGCTCCTGCTCGGGCAATTATTCACCGGGAGCGCGATCGCCTTGGTGATTTTTGTGGGTTTGGTGAGACCCTTGCGGCTTCCAGAGTTAAAGATGCTACAGCAAATCCTCATAGCGGCATGGGAAAAAATGCAGCAACTGCGGCGGCGGCAGCGGGGGTACAAGTGAGGGACTGCGATCGTTCGTGATCGTGATGGAGAGACTGAGTGGTTCTATCCCAGTTATATCTAGGGTTGCAGGGATTTTACAATTTACACATTTAGCGCCATGTCCCCGCACGACAGCGTTTAAGATAGATATCCGAACGACACCTTACCTTGGGCAAGCGCAGGTGATCCGTCTGTGCCAAACCCCATTTATCGTTTCGGCTTTCCCTGAGATAGTTTGCGATTCCCCAATGCCATGAACGAGAAACACCTTTTAATGATCCCTGGCCCGACGCCTGTCCCTGAACGGGTGCTCCAGGCGATGGCCAAGCACCCCATTGGCCATCGCAGTAAAGGCTTTACGGAAATTCAAGCCGAGGTCAATGCTGCCCTCCAATGGTTGCATCAGACCGAAACCTGTGAGGTGCTCTCGCTCACCGGCAGCGGCACGGCGGCCATGGAAGCGGGCATGATTAATTTTTTGAGTCGGGGCGATCGCGTCCTCTGTGGCTGTAATGGCAAGTTTGGCGATCGCTGGGCCGAGGTCGCCGAAGCCTACGGGCTCAATGTGGAGCGCATCACCGCTGAATGGGGTAAGCCCCTGGATGTGGCGGCCTTCCAAAGTGCCCTGGAAGCGGATACCGAGAAGCAGATTAAAGCGGTGATTTTCACCCATTCAGAAACCTCGACCGGGGTACTCAATGATCTGGCGGGAATCAATGCCGCCGTGAAAGCCCATGGCGAGGCCCTGATCATCGTTGATGCCGTCACTAGCCTGGGTGCTTGCTCGGTGCCCGTGGATGCCCTGAGTTTAGATGTGGTTGCCTCTGGCTCCCAGAAGGGCTACATGATGCCCCCTGGCATGGGCTTTGTCTCGGTCAGTCCCAAGGCTTGGGCCGCCTACGCAACGGCTGATCTGCCCCGCTATTATCTGGATCTGGGTAAATATCGGAAGGCCGCCGCCAAAAATTCAACCCCCTTCACCCCAGCGGTTAACCTGACCTTTGCCCTCCAGGATTCCCTCCGCATGATGCAAGCCGAGGGGTTGGAGGCAATCTTTGCCCGTCATGCCCGTCTGCAGCAAGCTACCCGAGCAGCAATGCAGGCGATCGGCTTGAATTTATTGGGCGCGGATGTAGTGGCCAGTCCAGCGGTAACAGCTGTACTTCCCGCCCAAGTGGATGCGGAGCAGATCCGGGGAACGATGCAATCGCAATTTGAGATTGCGCTGGCCGGCGGTCAAGATCACCTCAAGGGCAAGCTCTTCCGCATTGGCCATCTCGGCTTTGTCTGTGAGCGCGATACCCTGACCGTGGTATCAGCCATCGAAGCCACATTGCAGTCACTCGGTGTTGCGGATTTTACCCCTGGTGCGGGTGTGGCAGCGGCAGCGGCCGTGTTTGCCCGTTAGGGCGCGTCATGGTTTTAAAGGTTGCGTGGGCACGAAAACCATGACCCTATAGGTGATCCAGAATTTTCTCTGATAACACGGATCCCCACCCCTTATTAAGGGGGTCAGGGGGATTTTGGGAGCTAGATATAGCGTGTCAGGTGGGAACAGCATCCGTCCGAGCGGCTAAAGTTCAGCCAAATGGCGGCGTAGGGGCTATAGCCCTTGCGGCCCATACCTCTGTGGGCAGAATGCTCAAGGCAGTTTATAGAAGATAGGGTGAGGGATTGTGACTACGATCGCAGCGATCGCTCTTGACAATCGCCCTTACACCTGACCTCGATCACGGCTTTTTGTGATCCATGGCGTTTGCTCGCTCCCATCGGGTTGTGGGGAGCCTACCCTCGATCCGAGATTTCTTCTATGACCTCTTTGCCTCTCCTTCAATTTTTTAAAGCCTGTAACCCTAGCAAAACCCTTGACCTCGCCAACCCACACGATCAACCTTACTATATTGACTTCTCTACAGTGCGCGGTGGCAAAGTTGTTCAAGCCTTAGAGCGTACCATTACCCGCCTCTCACCGGATGAACCGACCTGCCAACTCTTTAGCGGTCATATTGGCTGTGGTAAGTCCACCGAACTGCTGCGCCTAAAAGCCAACCTAGAAGCCCAAGGGTTTCAGGTGGTCTACTTTGAGTCCAGCCGCGACCTGGACATGGCCGATGTGAGCGTGAGTGATATTCTTTTGGCGATCGCCCATTCGGTCACCGAACGCCTTGAAGCGGATGGCTTTCACTTTAAACCGGGCTACTTTGTCAACCTTTTCGATGAGGTCAAGAACTTTTTGCAGACCCCCATCGACCTGGATGCCGAAGCCGAGCTCTCGGTGGGCATCGCCCGCATTACCGCCCGCACCAAAGACAATCCTCGTCTGCGGGAACAGTTAAAACAGTCCCTCGAACCCCGCACTGAAGGGCTGCTGCGAGCCATTAATGAGGAAATCATTGAGCGGGCGAACCTGGAGCTAAAATGTCGAGGCAAGGCCGGTCTGGTGGTGATTGTGGATAACCTCGATCGCATCACCCCGAGTAAGCTAACCCCGACGCGATCGCTGCCTGAGCATCTGTTTATCGATCGGGGCTCCCAACTGCGTCGCCTCCATTGCCATCTGGTCTATACCATTCCTCTGGATCTTGTGTTCTCCAATGACTATCAAACCCTGAAAAATCGCTTAGGCGGCGGTGTGGCCCCGACGATTTTGCCAATGGTGCCGGTGCAGCATCGTGATGGGCAAGAGCACCAGCAAGGCATGGCGCTGCTGCGGCAGTTGCTGCTGGCACGAGCCTTTCCGACGCTGGATCCAGAGGCGCGTCTGGCCAAGATTCCGGAGGTTTTTGATAGCCCCGAGACGCTCGATCGCCTCTGTCGCCTCAGTGGCGGCCATGTGCGCAATCTCTTGGGGCTCCTCTACACCTGCCTGCGCCACCAAGACCCTCCCATCCCCCTAGACTGTGCTGAGCGGGTGATCCAGAGCTACCAGGATGATATTCTGCTGGCCCTTGAGCAGGACGAATGGAAGCGTATTTTTCAGGTGCTCACGGAGCAAACCCTTAGTGGTGAGAAGGAATATCAACTGTTGCTGCGCAGCATGTTTGTCTTTGAATATCGCGATGAGCAGGGCCGTTGGTTTGGCATCAATCCAGCGCTGCGTGAAACGGAGCAGTTTCAGACCTTGGCGTTGACGTTGGCTAAGTGATGGCGGGGTGAGGGGTCAGGGTTCAGATTGGCAGCGTGAATCAGACTTTAGAGCCGCTGACCATAAACCACATCAACAGCACCCAGGGATCTGGAGCCGTCACAAACGCCTCCCGAGCTTGGGCAATCTGCTCTAATTCCAGCTCACCCAACAACCCCACGGTCACTAACCTTTGCAACAAATCTGGGTCGAGCTGGGGCAAAAATGCGGGTAGACCCAGGTCATCACTCTGCGCTGCAATAAGCTCCAGGTTGAGGGTTTGGAAGCCTGCGGTTTGGAGTAAGCGCCAGAGTTTACGGCTAATGTTGCGATCGCCCCCTTGTTGGGCTTGAGCTTGGTTCAACCGCTCAGAAATGAGGGCGGCTTCTGGCAGGGGGGGTTCAAAGAGCCAGAACAGATCACCATCAACATCGGTAATCACAAACGTACCACCGGGTTTGAGCACGCGCCACACTTCTTGGGCAACCGCAAGCGGCTCCGGTAGATGTTGAAAGAGTAGGCGGGCGATCGCAAAGTCCTGAGAATGGTCGGGTAAACCCGTATCGTTAGCATTGACGTCTCGCAATTGAAACCGATCTGCGGGATAGGTTTGCAACTGCTGACGGGTTTGCTCGACCATCACGGGGTCAACTTCGACAGCGGTAATGGCACTGTTGGGTAAAAGCTGAAGGAGGTTCTCTGTGCTAAATCCCGGGCCGCTACCCAATTCCAGCACAGACATGCCATCCTTTAAGCCCAGCCATTGCAGATTACGGGCTTCCTTTTTCCAGGTCAGGGCCAGTTGGGCTCGCAAGCGGTGCAGTTCACTTTCGAGGTCGCGATGATAGGTGCTGGCATTATAAGAACCGGGAACAGCCATGGTGGAGAACAACGCTGGGGAACTGTCCTCCATTTTCTAGTCGTCCGGGTTGTAGTGGCAAACTACATCCAGTTCTTTTAACTCGCCTGAGTTTCGGTTAAGCCAAGGGCACGAAAACTCATAAAGCTCAATGGAATCAAAAATACTGGCTCCGATATTGCCGGAGTCTGAGGGGGCAATCTCCCCCTCAGCGGGAGGTGTCGGGGGGCTGGACCCCTGACAACCGGGTTTGACATTGAGATTTTAGTGTTTGGAGGAAGGCGATCGCTTCGCTTATCCAGAACTCAGGTTAACTAAGAATAAATCTCAATCAATATTCAATCTGCATTGATATTGAGTCTCAAAAGCGATCGCGCTACAATAAAGAACCTGAAACACAGAACTTAAGATTCCGCAACAATGACGACGCCAGAGATTCGCGATCGCCTGAAGACCCGAGGTCTGAGGATTACCCCTCAGCGATATGCGGTCTATGCCAATCTGCTGACGCGTCAGGATCACCCCACCGTTGAACAAATCTTGGCGGCGGTGAACGCAGAACTGCCGATCGCCTCTAAAGCCAGTGTTTATACTGCGCTGACAGTGCTGCGACAAGTGGGACTGGTGCGCGAGGTGCTCTTGGAAGAAGGACTCACGCGCTACGATGCCAACGTGGAACCCCATCATCATTTTGTCTGCCAGACCTGTGGTGCGATCGTGGATATTAGTTGGCAAGCCTTAGCGCCCATTGATCTCTCGGTACTGCCGGCCAGTTTAGAGGCTTGCAGTTATGAGGTAACCTTCAAGGGCGATCGCTGCGATCGCTGTGCTTAAGGTTTGATCAGATATTTGCCACTAACGGTCTGGCTCAAGGCGAATACCCCAGCGCTCGAGCGTGATGCCCTGGACATTTTCAAGCTCGGTCAGGGCATTGAGATAATCAATGCGTTGGGCAAGTTCCTGATTGCGAGCATCCAGGAGCTGCCGTTGAGTCTGTTGCAACTCAAAACTACTGCCCCGGCCCGCCTGTTGTCGGGCTTCCTGCGCCTCGAGTTCCGCTGCAACCAAGCGCACCTGCTCTTGGGCGAGCTCCAGTTGCTCGAGCTGCAAGCGTACCGTTCGAATTTGATTGCTCACGGCAATTCGGATGTCTGCTTCGGCTTGGGCCAGGTTGTTTTGCTGTTGGGCCAGGGCAACTTCAGCCTGTTTAAATGCAGCTTCAGCCCGATGTCGATCGCCAAGATCCCGCGTTAGGGTCAAGGTGGCAGACCAATTTGGGTCGGACTGGAGCACTCGGTTGTAGGTGGTTCTGAGATCCAAGTTCCAGCGGCGGCCATTGGCCGCCTCTCCCTTGGCAATTTCAGCGAGCTTAAGCGCTAGCAAGCGACTGAGGTAGTCCGGGCGTTGAGCCAAGCTCATCTGCTCAATTTGTTCGGAATCCAGGGAGAGGGTGATGGCATCGAAACGGGTTTCTTCGAGGACGGCAACAACATTGAGGTCGCGATCGCTCCCCACCTGGTTCATCAGAGCCAACTGGGCCGACTGGACGTTATTTTGCGCCCCGAGCAGTTGGCTTTGGAAGTCGGCCACATTTTGCTCAACCCCCAGCAGTTCATAGCGAGCGACACGACCCGCCGCCACCAAGGCTTGCTGACGCTGGAGTTCGGCACGGGCATTCTCTAGGGAGGCTTCGGTGAGACGAACCTGTTCCTGGGCCAGGAGCAAGCTGCGGTAGGTGGTAATCGTGGTGGTGACTTCATCCGAGAGGGTACTGCGTAAGACCAACAGGTTCAGGTCTTCTCGGATCAGGGCCCGGCGGTGGTTCACTCGGGCCGTCGTACTCTCACCGTAGCGGAGCAGCGGCTGGACATAGGTCATGGCAATGGTGCGATCGCCTGCCTGCTCGAAAGAATTCAGATCCGTGCGCCAGTCCAGGTTCAACGTCCCCCCTGTGGGCGCAAACCAAGAGACCCGTGCCCGAAAATCGGTCTCGCTGCGACGGCCATCATTGGCGGTCTCATCTCGCACCACCCCGGCGGTTAGAATCGGTGTGAGTTGCGGGTCAAGCTCGGCCCGCGCGACGCCCAGTGCGGCCCGATCGAAAATCCGAGCCAGGTAGGCATTTTTCACACCTGTGTTGTGAATGACCGTCAAGTCGATGGCTTCTTGCAGGGTGAGGGGCACACCCGCGCTAGCCACGCTGGTCTCCGGGATCTGGGTGATGCGCGGGGTAGAGATGGGAATGACGGCTGTGGGAGATGGGTTGGGTGGGCTGGTTTGGGAGTTCCGCAACAAAGTAAAGGGATTGAGCGACGCTGGCACAAGCGGGGTCGAGGCAGCTGGATTGTCAGGGGCTGTAGACGTTACGCCCACAACAGCAACTCGCTCCACCTGTTCAATAAGGGCATTCTTGAGCGGGGTGAAAGGCGATCGCGATTGGGCGGGCGGCAGACTGGGGACAGGAGAGCGAGAACCCGAATGGGCATTGTCCAGCGCGGGGTTAGGATGAGCCGCTATGGGTCTGCTCGCAGCAGGCAACTCAGAGCTCGGTGACGGGGAGCGCTCGGCAGGGGTTGAGGTTAAAGCAAACAGGGAGAAGGGGACGATTGTCCCCGCGATCGCCCACCCCAAACCGCGAATGCGGGGGAGCCGAGCAAGGAGATGCAAGGGAGTCATGACAGGGTACTCATTGATGATTCAGTCCGCAACGCAAAACTATTCATTCCGCAAAGCGGACATGGGTTCGATCCGGCTGGCCCGTTGGGCTGGCAAGAGGCTCGAACCTGCCCCCACTACCATAGCAGCTCCCAAACTCAGGCCTACGGTTGAGATTTGAAATTGGTAAGGCAGGTTAAACTGAGTGACCACCAGCCGAGTGGCGACCTCCACGACCGCGATCGCTGCCACGCCCCCCAGCAAGCTCAGAAACAGGGCTTCGAGCAAAAACTGCGCCAAGATATCTCCGGGAGTTGCGCCGATCGCTCGACGCAGGCCAATTTCTGGGGTGCGCTCCAGGACCGACGCAAAGGTGATATTGGCGATGCCCACGCCGGAAATGAGCAGCGCCACTGCCCCCAACCCCAGGAGTCCTCGCGAAACCAGGGTGAGGATTTCCTGTTGCTCGGCGATCGCCTCCGCATTGTGCCAAACCCAAGCCTCCTGGTCGGGAAAACGAGCTTGCAATAACTGCTCCAACTGGGCTTGCTGTTGCTCCAGCTTACGCCAATTACTGGGCTGCAGGCTAACGCCACTCATTTCTCGACGACCGATGCGGGCTTGGTAAAGAGCCAAGGGCACAACCATCGTCGACCAGATCTGGCCATCCCGCTCCACCGGTCGCGCCTCCATCACCCCAATGACGGTATAAATGTCCCCCTCCACCGTCAGTTGTTTGCCCAAGGGGTCGGTTTCGGGGAAGAGCTGTGCAGCAACCGTTTGGTCAATCACCCCCACAGCGCGAAATTGACGAAAGTCATCTTCATTAAAAAAACGACCCTGTAGCAAGCGGAGCCCCTTCGTTTTTAGATGCTCTTGAGAAACAAACTGAACATCTAAGAAGATTTCCTGCTCTCCATAACGCACCCGACTCCAATAGCCCCACCCCATGCCGCTACTGACGGCAATATTACCCAGTTCTTGGCTAAAGCGTTGCTGATCGGCTTCGCTCAGCTGACCCGGCCAGCTCATCAGTTGCGGCGCTTCTTGGCTGGCGAGTTGACGCTCAATCATGCGCTGGCTGATATTTTGGGCTTGCAAGGTGCCATTGACAGCGATTACTCCCATAAACACCCCCGTTAACGTCAGGAGCGATCGCACCGGGTTGCCCCGCAAGGCCAGAACAGTAACGTACAGAAGATGAAAGGGAGAGAGGGGCATGAGGAATTGCGTAGGGTGGCCAATGCCCACCCGCCGTTAGTTTGTAGATTTCAAGGCTCCCGAGGAATGCGATCGCTTCGCTGATCCAGAACTCAGGTTTTCTAAACGTCCATAAGTCGGCAATTTGGCGGAGACTGGCAACCTTATCGGCCCGCCATTCGTCTCTAAACCATAGCGAATTTTGGAACGGGCAAGAGAGTAGGTGAGGGACAGAATAGGGTGAATGCGCAAGCAGCGATGGGTTTGCCTTATGTGGGGTTACACCCGCAGTCTCTACCATTGTTTTGATAGTCCTGTATCTACACTACTGTGTAGATCTGCACAGGTGATCTAACCATCGTCCCAGCGAAACCGTTATGCTGAGGGTTAGACCCCAATTGTTGCCTCCGCTTCACCTGAAATGTAACGAAACGCTTATATCTAGCTATGGGTTTTCATCAATATTGGACAGTGCGCCGACCGTTAAAATCGGGTCTCCTCTTCCTCAGTGCTTTGGGCTTTGGGCTGGGGGCAATCGCGCCCTTGCCAACCCAGGCGGTGAGTTTCCCCAGTTCCACCCCTTCCAGCGGTGCCCCCCCCCGGACAGCCAGTGGTGCACCCCAACGAAATGAATGCAGCGTAACCGACTTTATCGATCAAGACGGTGATGGTATTGCCGAGCAACCGCTCACCCCGATGACTGCCCTGGTTCCCACCAATAACATCATCAAAACCCCCACAGGGTCTCACCTAACCTTCTTTGTCTATTTGCCCCACAACACGGCAACGTCTGCAGAGATCGCCATTGACGAAGTGGAAGCCGTAACAGTAACGGATGTAAATGGGGTGTCACAGGTGATTGAGTATCAGTTTAAAGGAGAGGAGTCTATCTATCTCAACGAGACATTACCCATTCCTGACAGTGTGACAGTGGGCCCGCGTATTGTGGCCTACGAACTCAACAACCTGAATTTACAAGCCGGTAAAACCTATCAATGGAGTTTGTCTCTCAATTGTGGTGGCCAGCCCTTTATCCCTGCTGTCGGCGGCATCATTGATTGTCAGCAGGGGTGTAATGCTAATGTTCAAATGCCCGGTTTAACGGGCTTGAATGCGTCTGAGTTGCTGCAACTCTCCCAGAGTGCCGCAGCAAAAGGACTTTGGACCCAAACCCTGCGCTCTACAGCGCAATTGCGACAATTCGACCCAACACAATGGGCTGAACTGCTCCAAAGCCAGGGGCTGGGCTGTATCGCAAGCGTGCCATTTGCCAACAATCCCCAGGCAGAATTTACCGTTAATGACGATCCCCATTGCTTTGTCAGTGACACGACCCATCCCGCTATTGCTGAATAATCGCAATTGATTTGCCCTCAATTCTCTAGAAATGATGCTCCTCCACCCACAACTCAAAACAGGCTTACTGACCATCATGACGCTCGGTTTCGGCTTAGGGGCAATCGCCCCGTTACCTGCCCAGGCGGTGAGTTTTCCTAGCTCAACCCCCTCTGGTGGTGCACCACCCCGGACGGCCAGTGGTGCACCCCGCCGAAATGACGCTGAAGCCTCCTGCATTCGTTCAATTGCAGACTTGGATGGTGATCAGAGCCAAGAAGGGCTAACCCGAATGACCGTGCTTGCACCCACAAGCCGAGTCATCACGAGCTTGAATCAGCAGCCGACTTTCTTTGTCTACATGCCCCAGATCAATCTTCAAAGGGGCGATCGCCCCTTTGTGACCATTGATATTGATGAATTGGTTCCCGATGAAAGTGCTGCAGGTGGGTATCGCTATGGCGACGCTTACACCGAAGATTTAGTGTCAATTCCCGCCACTGTAACCGATGGGCCGCGCATCGTTGCCTATGCCTCAGAAGAGATTAATCTTGAGCCGGGCAAACTGTACCAGTGGTCAATATCGTTTAGCTGTCGTTCGGATACTTTCGCACCGATTGAATCCGCTATTGACGGACTAATTGACTGTCGAGGAGGGGGCTGTAATCGTCAAGTGGAATTACCAGATTCCCAACAGCTCAACCCAGAAGAGTTGAGCCAGATCGCTCAGGACTATGCCAATCAAGGATTTTGGCAAGAAACCGTACAGGTGACATCCCAACTTCGCCAGTTCGATCGCCAGGGATGGCAAGAGCTTTTGGAAAGTCAAGGCTTGGACTGTTTCGCTGAGGTTCCCTTCGCCGAGGAGCCGGATGCGAATTTCACCATTGAGGATGATCCACAATGTTTTATTGATGGCGAAACACCCCAGCTTTAATTTCCGTTTTCAGGTGTATCAAATGCTGATACATTCTCGTAACCGCTTCGCTCTAGCCGTTATGCTGGAGAAAGGATGAAGCTTATTTTTGATCAAGCGTCACATCAGGCAGGGTAATTATGGGTTTACAGAAACAACATCTACACAACAGTCTGCTCGCTTTAGGCACGCTGGGATTTGCTAGCGCAACCCTTTTGCCCTTATCGGGACAGGCCGTTGATACCCCGAGCTCTTCTCCTTCCGGTGGTGCGCCCTCTCGCACCGCCAGTGGCGCACCGAAGCGAACGGTCAGCACGCACCAATGCGCCTTGACGAGCGAATCTGACCTAAACAGGGATGGTCAACAGGATAAACTCACACCAGTAACAGTGCTCTCTCCCCAAGGCAATGTCACCACAACCTTGAATCCACAGCCAACGCTACTCGTTTATCTACCGCAGATGAGGGGGGCTCAAGCGGAACTACTGGTAGACGAACGTCTCTCCAACGATGATCCCAACCGTTCTCCGCGCTATCATGAGGTCTTGTTTGTCGAGGACTTGCCCGTTCCGGAAACTGCAGCAGCCGGCCCCCGGATCGCTCAGTACCAGATGCCAGCGGGGGTGTTGGAATCTGGTAAAAGCTATGCCTGGACATTGAATATCTTTTGTCGCAATAACAATGCCCAATATCTTGCGACCGTTGAGGGTCTCATCTCCTGTGAAGCAGGATGTGCTGCCTCAGCACTTGGGATAGAGCAACCCTGGAATGAAACCCTGCTGGCCACTGCCCAAGACCGAGCAACACGTCCAGAGGCTTGGCAGCGCCTCTTAGACTCTCAGGGTCTCGGCTGCTTTAAGAATGTCCCGTTTGCGGATGAAGTGGGTGTGACGTTCACGGTTGAGGATGATCCGCAATGCTTTGTGGATTAGGGTTGTGAGCCACCATACGGGTGGGGTGACTTCGCTTGCGGTAGAGTAGAGTCATCGTCAGCTTGGGTCAGGATGCATCGCCAACGGGCCGATCATCAAGTGAGAAAACTCAATGTGGAATCAATGCAAAGCGTTGTTCTGGCAATGGCGGGGGGTTGCGATCGCAACCCCTTCTGTTGCGTTAGGTGTCCTCCTGATTCGTGGGCTAGGGCTGTTGCAAGGGTTAGAGTGGGCTGCTTACGATCAGCTCTTACGCTTGCGCCCGGAAGAACCCCACGATGAACGCATTGCGATTGTTGGCATTACTGAAGAAGACTACGCTACGATCAAGCGCATTCATGTCCCGGATCAGGTTTATGCCGAGGTCATTACCCAGCTCAGCGCCCAGAACCCGGCAGCGATCGCCTTGGATGATTTGCGCGATCAGCCAGTCGAACCGGGTCATGCCCAGCTAGAGCAGGTCTTTCGGACTGTACCCAATATTATTGGCATTGAAAAGGTCGCTGGAGAAGGGGCCTTTGCCACCGTGCCGCCGCCGCCTGCCTTGGTGGAGCGGCAACAGGCAGCACAGGCGGCTGGCGAGGACTCCCTCTTTATTGCCGCCAACGATGTGATTGAAGACGCCGACAAGATTGTCCGACGGGGGCTGATTAGTCTGGAGGGACCCGATGGTCAAACCCGCTTGAGTTTTGGTTTCTTGGCCGCCGCGACTTACTTGGATGCTCAGGGCTATGGCATTACCCTTGCCCCCTGTCCCCAAGCCTGGTGGCAGATCGTTTGGACTCGTTTCCAGCCTGGGGGCACAACAGCAGCCAACGACGCTGCCGAAAACTGCCCACCGGAAAGCCGCTGGTGGCAGATCGGGGATGCGGTTTTTGAGAATTTTCAATCCCATGATGGGGGTTATGTCCGCGCTTCCGATAGTGGCTACCAGTTTTTGATCAACTACCGTAATGGTGTGCGGGCCTTTGACTGGATTTCTCTTGGCGAGGTACTGGAGGGTCGTCTCCCACCGAGCTGGGCGACCGATCGCATTGTCTTTATTGGCGCCTTAGGTGTCACCGCACAGGATAACTTTCTTACGCCCCCGAGCGTGACACTCGGTCAGGCCCCTGCCCCTATGCCGGGGGTGGAAGTCCATGCCCAGCAAGCCAGCCAAGTGTTAGCGGCAGTGCTGGATGAGCGGCCGTTGATGCGCACTTGGCCAGAACTCTGGGAAATGCTCTGGACAGTGCTGTGGTCGGCGATCGGCGCTACGGTGGCCTGGTTGGTGCGCTACACCGAGAAAGACTGGCGCGGCTATGTCAAAAACTTTGGCTCGATTGTGCTACTGATGGGTGGCTTGGGGGCGATCGCCTACTGTGCCATTCTCCAGTCCGTCTGGATTCCCCTAGTGCCGCCGCTCTTGGCCTTGGTTTTCACCAAGTTCAGCATTACCGCCTACGTGGCGCGTACCGCAGGGGACATTCGCAAGACCTTTGGTCGCTATGTCACCAACGCCGTGGTGGAGAATCTCCTGGAAAACCCTGAAGGGCTCAAACTCGGTGGAGAGCGCCGCCTGATCACGATTCTCACCTCTGACTTGCGGGGCTTTACCGCGCTCTCAGAGCGAATCTCGCCGGAAGAGGTGGTTCAGATCTTGAACCTCTATCTGAGTTATATGGCCGATGTGATCACTGCATACCAAGGCACGATCGATGAATTTATGGGGGATGGCATTCTGGTGCTCTTTGGTGCGCCGACAAACCGTCCCGACGATGCTCGGCGGGCGGTTGCCTGTGCAGTGGCGATGCAGCAAGCCATGACAGCCGTTAACCAAGAGATGCAAGCCCGCAATTTGCCAGCCCTGGAAATGGGCATTGGCGTGAATACCGGAGAAGTCGTAGTGGGGAACATTGGCTCGGAAAAACGGACGAAGTATGGTGTGGTCGGTTCTCAGGTCAACCTGACCTATCGTGTTGAGTCCTACACGACGGGGGGTCAGATCCTGATTTCACCCACGACCCGAGCGGCGGCGGGTGAAGAAGATCTGCGCATCGACTCCGAACAAGAGGTCATGCCCAAGGGTGTGCGTCAGCCGATTACGATCTACGAAGTGGGAGGGATTGGCGGCGAATATCAGCTTTATCTTGACCGGGCGATCGAGGTTTTTTATCCCCTGCCGGAGCCGATTGCGCTGAATTATTCCCTGCTTGAGGGCAAACATCTGGATGCCCACACCTTACCGGGCAAGTTGGTGCAACTCTCAGAGCGTGGGGCCCAACTCTGGATTGAACCGGAGCAGAGCCGTCCGGCACCCCTGAGTAACATCATGTTTACGCTGCAAGGGGTAGCGGGGGATGCGCCCGAGTTGGGTGAGAGCTTCTATGGCAAAGTTAATCCTCAGCCTGCGGGTGAGCCAGGCATCTATCTGACGTTTACGGCTCAGCCGCCAGCGATCGCCCAATATTTACAGCAGCAATACGAAACCCTAAACCAAAGCCCTCAACCGCCAGTGGGTTCGGGAACGGGCTCTTAAGGAATAGCTGTAGACCCTTGAAGGAGCTTGAGTGAAAGCAGGACTCTCCTGTATCTGTGCCAGAATGACGTAGAACGTAAGGGTTGGCATTCCCATGACTCAACCGATGACCGCTGCCCCGCAAACGCCTGCCCCGCAAACGCCCCAATCCCGCTGGCAGGAATTGCTGCGTCGGCTTTCTATTGGGATGGTTCTCGTCGTGCCCTTCGTGATTCAGTTGGTGGTGATGATGGCATTGGTCGGTTATGGGTTCTATCAAAGCGACCAGCAGATTGTCCAAGCCCTGGCGACCGGATTGATGGAACAAGTGACGGCCCGTGTGGAACTCTATGTTGAGCAGACGGTTGCCACAGCAATGCGGATTAATCAGCAAAACATTGGGGCAGTGCAGCGCGAAGTCGTCCATTTAGAGCGGAATCCAGAGATTGAGCAGTGGCTTGAGCAGTATCGAAACTTGCCAGATCCACTCACTGCAGTGGGATTAGCCGTGCCGGACAAGGCAGGTCAATTGGGTACGTACTACGCAGCGCCAATACTAAAAACGGATTGGGCATTGGAGTTGACAGCCGAGCTGCCATCCCAAGATACTGCTGTGCCGCCTTGGTATTCAGCAGCAGTGCGCGATCGCGCGCCAGGTTGGACTGCCCCCTATCGCTGGGGTCAGCCCCCCCAACCCCTCATCACTGCCTATGCCCCTGTTTATGATGCGCAGAATCACCTCCAGGGCGTGTTTGGGGTGAATTTGAATCTGGCTCATTTGCAAGCGGTGGTATCGAACTGGCAGGTCTGTCCCGGCTGTCAGGTGCGACTGCTTGAGGCGGGGGGCCAGGAGCTGGCGGATGGGCTGATATTGTCTGGACAGCCGTTACCGAATGCCAATCCGTTGCTAACGCCCGCTCTAGCGAAAACAGCGGCTGCTCCCTCAGCTCAACGGCCGTGGGGGGGAGAGCCGACCTATTGGCAGCAGAGAACGCCCTTAGAGATTCCCTTGTTCCCCGTCGATTGGCAAGTTGCGGTTTTGATCCCGCGCTCAGCTTTTGCGGCCGATCTGATCGCCAATAACCATTGGGCCATTCTGCTTGAAGCGTTGGCTTTGCTCAGCTCGATCGGCTTAGGGTTATTGATGGCGAATCTATTGGGGCGACCGTTGGCCCGTCTGAAGCAGTCAGCGGAGGCGATCGCCTCGGGAACATTAGATGTGGAAATCATCCCCGAAGGCATTGGCAGCATCTACGATCTCGGGCTGGTCTTTCGCTTGATGCGTCAGCAACTGGAGCAGTCCTTCCTTGCCCTAGATGAGAGCCAACAGCAGCTAGAGCAATCCTTTATTGCGCTGGATGAGAGTCAACAGCAACTCGATACGATTATTGAGAGCATTCCCATGGGCGTTGGCGTGCTCGATCCGGCGGGCCATTGGCTCTTGATCAATCAATGGGGGCGCGATCTGTTTTTGGGGCATACTCCCGATACCCCCCTTGAGCAACTCAGTGTGGCCTATCAGGCTTATCAAGCGGAGACCGACGTCCTCTATCCCGTCGAGCGACTCCCCCTGGTTCGAGCCTTACAGGGTGAAACCGTACGGGTGGATGATTTAGAGGTGGAGGTGAACCAGGTGCGGATTCCCCTAGAAGTCTATGCTGCACCGATTTACAACGCCCAAGGCGAGGTGATTCATGCCGTAAATGTGTTTCAAGATATCCGAGAGCGCAAGCAGGTCGAAAATCTCCTCACCCATTACAGCCGTGACCTAGAGCGGGCGGTCAACCAGAAAACCCTAGAGTTACAAACCGCCAAGGAAGCAGCTGAAGCAGCCAGCCAAGCCAAGAGCATCTTTCTGGCAAATATGAGCCATGAACTCCGCACCCCCTTGAATGCCATCTTGGGCTATCCTCAGCTCCTCCTACTCGATGAATTTAGCCTGGGCGAGCGCGAGCGCAAGATTATGCAGCGCATTGAGCACAATGGTGAATATCTGCTGAATTTGATCAATCAAATTCTCGATCTCTCCAAGATTGAAGCCGGGCGAATGACGCTCAATGCCAGCAAGCTGGATCTCCCCCAGTTGCTCGATAGCCTTGCTGAGATGTTGCGACCCCAAGCCAAAGCCAAAGGCGTGGACTTACAGGTTCAGCAAACCGCAGCGTTACCGAATCTGATCTGTACCGATGGGGTCAAACTTCAGCAGGTTCTGGTGAATTTGCTCGGGAATGCGATTAAGTTTACGGCCGAGGGTCAGGTCACATTGACCGTTGCTCCGGGCCAATGGGTTAATCGCCTTCAGTTTACGGTTGAAGATACGGGCATTGGCATTGCCCCGGAAGAACTCTCGGACTTGTTCGAGAGCTTTGTCCAAACCCAGAGTGGCCGCCAGAGTCAAGAAGGCACGGGTTTGGGCCTCGCGTTGAGCCAAAAGTTTGTTGCGCTTATGGGCGGGGAGTTAACGGTTGAGAGCATTGTGGGTGTAGGCACGACCTTTCGCTTTGAAATTATTTTTACACCATTGGATGCCCAGACACAGGCTCAGACGTCACTGCAACCTGCGGCACAGATGCAACTGGCACCGGGTCAGCGCCAGTACAAAATTTTGGTCGCAGATGATCGGGACTCGAATCGGGAGATTTTAAGCACGATGCTCAGCCGTTGGGGCTTTGAGGTGCAAGAAGCGATCGATGGAGAAGCCACGATCGCCCAGTGGCAAGCGTGGCAACCGGATCTGATTTTTATGGATCTGCGGATGCCCCGGCTCAATGGCTATGAGGCGATCGCCCGCATTCGACAAATTGACCCCCAAAGCCTAACTCCCATCGTTGCGGTGACGGCGAGTGCCTTTGAAGCCGATCGCGCCAATATGCTGGCTGCTGGCTGTGCGGACTTTATTCGCAAGCCCTTTCACCCCCTGGATATTCTCAAGAGCCTCGAAACGTTTCTGGGGGTAGAGTTCCAGACGCTCATGCCCCAGGCGGATGAGCGTCAAGCCACTGCTCTAGACAGTCTCCGGACGTCGGAGACGGCAGTCTCGGCCCCAGCTAATCGCCGATCACTCCAGATCCTATTGGCCGAAGCAGAGCCGGAACAATGCCAAGCAACCCTAACGCAACTCACACAGCTAGGCTATGGGGCTACCGATGTGGCTGAAGATGGTCTGGAGGTGCTCTATGCGATCGCCATCACCACCTATGACGTGATCTTGATGGCGGTCGAACTGCCCCAGATGGATGGAATCGAAACCACCCGCACCATTCGCCAGGAATATCCGGCGAACGAGCAGCCCTACATCATCGCCGTGACAGCTCAGGCTGAGTCGAGCGACTGGGCAACATTTGAGGCGGCGGGCATCAACGACGCTCTCCTCAAGCCAGTGAAGCTTGAGGCGCTGGAACGATCGTTGCAGGGTGTTGCGAGTTGAGTTTCACCAGGGGCTGTCGTCACACCAGAGCAACCACGGAGGGATTGCCCCTACAGGGATTTTCGAATGCAAAAAATAAGGTATATCACCCCATTCTTACTCCAGGGTGCATCCATGAAATTCAGATCTACACATTTTATTGGCGAAATATAACCTAACGTGCAAAACGCGGATTCTCCCGGTCAACCGAGGCGGGCAAGATGCACTTCGACTCCGCTCAGCGACCACCCGCGCTACGGATAATCCATGGCCAAACTGTACGCAGGTGGTCAGTGAGCTTGTCGAATCTGCGTCCCGCCTGCTACCCATGTTGCGAAATATGAACTTCGCCAACAGCATCAGTTGAGCGAAACCCAACACCGCCAATATTTTGAAGGATTGACCCCCGAATAATCCATTGCACTATTTTAGCGGTGCCACGGCACTACAATTCCGACCGTTCAGGAAAAGCGCATTAAGATTATTGGGGCATTGCATCAATTTGCCCCGACAACGCCATGAGCCAACTCACCAACGATCTACCCTATATCGACCTACTGCTCAAACTTCTCGCCGCAAACGACCCCGACGTCGCCACTGCCCTCGGATGCCATATCCATTGGGGCTATTGGCCCGACCCCAGCCAAGCAAAAAATACAGCTACAGACTATGCCCAGGCCGCCGAAAACCTAACGCGCCAGGTGTATGGGGCGGCACAGGTGGGCGATGGGATGCAGATCCTTGATGTGGGTTGTGGCATTGGCGGTACGATCGCCAGCCTCAACGACCAGTTCAGCAACCTACACCTGACCGGACTCAATATTGACCCGAGACAGCTCGAAAAAGCCCGCGCCACCGTCACCGCTCACGAGAGTAACATGATTACCTTTGTCGAAGGCGATGCCTGTGCCCTGCCCTTTCCCGATGCGAGTTTCGATCGCCTCCTCGCGGTGGAATGTATTTTCCATTTCGGCGATCGCCAACGGTTTTTCCAAGAAGCCGTTCGGGTGCTTAAGCCCGGCGGCAAATTCGCCCTCTCGGACTTTCTGCCTGTCAGCTGGCTGATTCCGGGGTTGCAATTGAGCGCAGCGCTGCCCGGAGTTCCCAGCTTCTACGGCAACGCCGATTGTAGCTTCACCGCAGCCGACTACAGCCGCCTCGCCCAAGAGACAGGCTTCCGGCTCACATGCTCCCAGGACATTACCCACAACACCTTGCCCACCTACGACTTTCTGCTGCGGCTCGGGGTTGAGTCTGCCAGTCGAGATTGGGTTGGCGGACTGCAGACTTGGGTGATGGCTGGGTTAGCCCAGGCCCATTGGCTGAATTACTTTGTCTTGGGGTTTGAGAAGCCGGGGGCTTAATCCCCAGAAACGCAGCCTAAAGGAGCGTCCCCAGCGGAGAAACTGTAAACTTCATTCTAGTAAACACATCTTGCATGGGGGCCAACACCCGACCCACCCCGGTCAGCGCGACGCGCGACCGCCCCTCCCAAGAGGGGATGGTCTGGCAAAAAATCTCCTACTGAGAGGAATACATCAGAGGGGAGAGGTGGGTCGGCCCATTCCGCTTACCCACCAATCCATCCTGTCATTCACCTACCTGCCATGAGTCAAACCGCTTTCAATCTCCCCTATATCGATCTGCTCCTCCAGCTCTTGGCCGAAGACGATCCAGATATGGCAGTCGCAATGCAACGCCATGTCCATTGGGGCTATTGGCCCGACCCCAACCAGGCTCAACAGACAGCACCAGACTATGCCCAGGCTGCTGAAAACCTGACACAGCAGATCGTGACTGCCGCTGGGGTGGGAGATGGCATGCAGGTGTTGGATGTAGGCTGTGGCATTGGCGGTACGATCGCCAGCCTCAATGATCAGTTCAGCAATATGACCCTGACCGGGCTCAATATTGACCCGAGACAGCTCGAAAAAGCCCGTGCCACCATCACCGCACGCGAGAGCAACACCGTTACTTTTGTGGAAGGGGATGCCTGTGCCCTGCCCTTTGAGGCCGAGAGTTGCGATCGCCTCCTGGCGGTGGAATGTATTTTCCATTTCGGCGATCGCCAACGGTTTTTCCAAGAAGCCTTCCGGGTGCTTAAGCCTGGCGGCAAATTGATTCTCTCAGATTTTCTGCCCGCCGACTGGCTGATTCCGGGGTTGCAATTGACCCAAGCCTTGCCCTTTTTTACCCCCTTCTACGGCAATTTTCACTTAGATTTCACAGCGGCGGACTATAGCCGTCTGGCCAAGGAGACGGGCTTTGAGTTTACGCTCTCCCAAGACATTACCCACAACACGCTGCCCACCTATGACTTTCTCCTGAAGCTTGGCATCGAAGCGCCCCAGCATCAGCATCGGTTTGAGGCAGGGTTAGAAACGTTGGTGATGGCCGGATTGTCCTATACCCATAGCTTGGCTTACTTTATTTTGGGGTTTGAGAAACCAGCTGCTTGAGAATCGGTTTGCGATTTCGGTGATTGTGTCTGTTATTAACTGGTAATTTTATGTCTCAACCCACCATCGATCTACCTTATATCGACCTGCTGCTCAAGCTCCTAGACGAAAACGACCCCGACATTGCCATCGCTGTGCAACGCCATGTCCATGCGGGCTACTGGCCTGACCCCCGCCAGGCTCAGAATACCGCCGCAGACTTCGCCCAGGCCACCGAAAACCTAGCCCGTCAAATGTATACTGCCGCTGGGGTGAGGGATGGCATGGCAGTTCTGGATGTGGGCTGTGGCATTGGCGGCACGATCGCCAGCCTCAACGACCAGTTCAGCAATCTACATCTAACCGGGCTCAATATTGACCCGAGGCAACTGGAGCATGCCCGCGCCACGATCACCGCCAACGCGAGCAATGTGATCACTTTTGTGGAGGGGGATGCCGGTGACCTGCCTTTTCCCGGTGCCAGTTTCGATCGCCTCCTGGCCGTGGAATGTATTTTCCATTTCGGCGATCGGCGGCGGTTTTTCCAAGAGGCTTTGCGGGTACTTAAACCGGGCGGCCAACTCATCCTTTCAGACTTACTCCCCGCCAACTGGCTGCGCCCCTGGTTGCAATGGAGCATGGCGCTGCCCTTCGGCCCCAATTTTTATGGCAACTGTGCCTTCGACTTCACGACCGCTGACTATAGTCGTCTGGCCGAGGAAACGGGGTTCCGACTCGTGCGCTCCCAGGATATTACCCACAACACGCTGCCCACCTATGACTTTCTGGTGAAGCTCGGGCTCACCGCCTATCGCGATGTGCCGGAGGCGGGGGTTCAAAACGTAGCGATGGCGGGGTTATGCCATATCCATGCCTTGACCTACTTTATTTTGGGGTTTGAGAAACCTGGGATTTAACATCATGCTTCAGGTTTCGGTTATTGTGCCCATTTACAACGGGGAGCGGGATCTGCCGGATTTGCTGCGCTGCCTGCTCCAGCAAACTGTGCCGCCCGATCGCTTGGAATATCTGCTGGTGGATAACAACAGCGGCGATCGCACCGCCCAGTTGCTCACCCAAGCCGTCCCCCAGTTTGCCAAGCAGGGTTACAGCCTGCGCCCCCTTAAAGCGACCGAGATCCAGAGTTCCTACGCCGGGCGCAATGTGGGTATTCGCGCGGCATGGGGACAAATTTTGGTGTTTACCGATGTGGACTGTCGCCCCCAGCCGGACTGGCTGCAACGGCTCATTCAACCCTTTCGTGATCCGGCGATCGCCCTCGTTGTCGGTGAAGTGGTAGCGCTACCGGGCACCAGCTGGCTAGAGCAATATGCCGAAGCGCAAGAGACCCTCTCCCAGCGCCATACCCTCAACCATCGCTTTTGCCCCTACGGTCAGACAGCGAACCTGGCGATTCGACGCGAATTGTTTCACCAGATTGGTCTCTTTCGTCCCTATCTCACCACCGGAGGCGATGCGGATATTTGCTGGCGAATTCTACACAATACCCCACATCAATCTGCCTTTGTCCCCGAGGCGATTGTCCAGCATCGCCATCGCACCAGCCTCAAGGCCCTGGGTCAGCAATGGCGACGCTACGGCCGCTCCAATCGCTACTTGCATGCGCTCTATGGTGTGCCCTTGATGCGATCGCTCACCCTTCGAGAAGTGATCTATCGCCTCGGGCGTTGGCTGATTAAGGAATTACCCCTCGGGCTGTGGCGGCGCGATCGCCGCCAACTCGTCACCACACCGCTGGATCTCTTCACCTTCTGGGCCAGGACTCAGGGGCAACGCCAGGCACAGTTTACTCAGGCAATGGCGCTGATTCCCCCTTGGGAGCAGGAGCGTCAATAAACCGCCGTGTCAAAAAACACAAACTTCTCCTCTTCAGTTGCATCCACCGTCCCTTCAAAAGTCTGCACCGTGCCCTGCACATTCAACCGCAGCGTAAAGGGAACGGGCCCGGAACGACCCCCACAATGCTGATAGAGACTCACGGCCACCACATATTCACCCTGAGGTGCGCCATTGGCCGGCCAAAAAATATTCTCCACTGGGGTAGACGTGACACCACGGCATTGGGCGTTTGAGTCTACATCCAGTTGTCCACCAGAGTTGATCCGGGGCTCGCTAAACGAAACCCATTCGTCATTGGGGTCCCGCACCGCCACATCCAAATCATCGGTGCTCCGCCAGCTCAAGGTGGCTTGAAACGCGCCACTGCCAAGGGCTGTGGTCATCTCCAGACCATAGCCGCCCTGCTGTTGGGGGCGAGCCGTATTCACCACAATGATGTAGAGCCCGTTCCCCGGCAACGTGACTTGAATCCGCGCATTGAGGTTGTTGGCGCTAATGTTATTGTGCTCAGCCAGTACTTCACCCTCCGGGTCGATCAGGAGTAGATAGGGGTCAAACTCGGCACTCTCCAGATTAATTTCGATTTGCTGGCCCGCCCGCCCTGAGAAGGGATGGGCTTCAAAATAAGTACCATCCTGCAAGGTTTCACTGGCCGACGTCAGCGTGCCATCCACATCCAAAATCTTGGCCCGACCTTGCTGCACTTGTTTGCTCTGTTCGGGGACGGGGGTGGGCTTGAGCGTGAGCGATCGCCCGATCGACTGCAGCGCCGCTCGGTTGAGCAGCTCGGGAGGAAACACTTTCGCGGTGGGGGCCGATAGCGGTTCATCGGTCGCCAGGGGTTCTGCTGCCAGCGGCGTTCCTGACCAGAGCAGCAAATTGAGCGCCAGGGTGCCCAGCAGGGTGCAGCGGATGGATCGTTTCATCAGTAAAAATTTGAGGGTGTTTGGAATAGAGTATGACTCCTCGTAATGGTTATACCCCAAGGCTTCTCCTAACGTCTGAGTTCCCTGGCGACTATCGAGAAATTTAACAAACTTGAGTTCTGAATCAGCGAAACGATTACCATTCTTCGTTATGTGCCCCTAAAACACAATCACACAGTAGGGGAGGGTTTAATGGAACTTAAGCAAATAAACCAGGAATTCTGTAACGCAGGCGTCCCGCCTGTCAAGGGTTTAGCGCATTCTGCTATTACCGGATTAATTTCTTAACCTCCATAAAACCCTCCCGGATGCTAGTTTTTGGGAGTTTACGATATGGATTTAGTATCAGCCACCGCTGTGAGTAAGTCCTGATGCACAGCTGTAGTCGTGGCAACCAATAGGCTGGGCAATTCGTACTTTTGGTGGGTCTGGGCGGGGGGCACGGGCTCACCGGCAAAGGTGGTGACGATCGCCCCCGCCTCCTGAGCCAAAAACGCCAGGGGCCAAGTATCCAAAAACCGTCCTGCCCGTAATACCCCACCGCAGAGTTTACCTTGCAAGATCGTACTGAAGACATTCATCCCCTGCTCCGGGGAATAGGACTCGGCGAGGGAGGCAATAGTGTAGCGATCGCGCAGGGGCTCAGCATAGTTTTCCATACTCCAACTAAAGTAAATTTCCGGCGGTGTCTCGCCCAGCTTCAAGAGTTCGCAGTCTTCGAGATCTTGGGTGATCGCCCCCCGCTTTGTCCCCTGACCGCGCAGCGCCCAAAAGTACTCATCGCTGGCGGGATGAATTGAGAGCGCCGCTTCGTGGCCCTGCTTGCTGAGAATGCCGAGAATAATCTGATAGGTGGTGTGCCCATCCATATAACAGCGCGTGCCGTCGATCGGATCGAGTGTGAGCAAGTAGGTCTCGTCCTCGCCAAAGTCAATGCCACGCAAGTATTTGGTGTTATAGGTTTTCTCGTATTCTTCGCCGTAGAAGCGCAGTTGCGGAAACGAGCCGAGGAGCAAGACTTCAAAGAAGGTCTGAATCGAGAGGTCGGCATCCGTGAGGGCGGTGGCAAAAACGTTATGGCCCGCTTCCTTTTCCGGTTGGGCCCGGATGCGCTGTTGAATTTCGTGGGCGTAATGGGCGGCCACCCGCAGGTGGGGCAGCAGGGTAACAAGAATATCGCGGGGGGTTGGAGCAGTCACGGGGCAATAGAGCGGCGATCGACAGGTTCATTATTGCGGCAAAGGGGCCAGTCGGGGAGATTGGCGGGCGATCGTCAGGTGTGCCATGGCACCCTAACCCCTTTGACCACCAACGCAGCCCACGCGTTACTATAAGAAGTCAGTATTGATCCGCACTCAAACCACCATGACTCAAGCTGTTCAAGACGCTCAACCCGCTCAAAAAGGGATTCTGCTCTCGGAGACTGCCCTGGCTCACCTCAAGCAACTGCGCAATCAGCAGGGTCAAGACCTCTGTTTGCGAGTGGGGGTACGGGGCGGTGGCTGCTCAGGGCTCTCCTACACCATGGATTTTGAGCAGGCTGAGAACATCAAGCCCGACGACGAAGTCTATGACTACGACGGCTTCCAAATTATTTCTGACCCCAAGAGCCTGCTCTACATCTATGGCATGATGCTCGACTACAGCAATGCTTTGATCGGCGGTGGCTTCCAATTCACTAATCCTAATGCAGCGCAAACTTGCGGTTGCGGGAAGTCCTTTGGCGTGTGAGCATAGAAGCTTGACTCGTTTTCTAGCAAGCGCTTCAAGCGGCATTAAGGCATCATGACTGAATCTCTGGCCGATCTATACCAGGCGGCGGTGCAACGCTACAACGATGGCGAGACGGCCGCAAACCTGATTCCGGTGTTTCGGGAGATCTGCGATCGCAGCGGCCGCAAAAATGCCGCTGCTTGGTCCAGCTTAGCCTGGTTATATCTCCTCGACGACAAGCCAGAGAAAGCGGTTCGGGCCGCCCAAAAGGGCGTCAAAGCCGACAGCCACGCCCCCCAAGCCCGGATCAATCTGGCGCTTGCGATGCTCGATAGCGGCGAGAAGGGCGTACGCAAACATATTGAAGTTGCCCAAGAGACGATGTCGCTCAGTAGTGAACTAAGAGACGATGTGTTGGAAAATATCAAAGATGGCCTAGAACGTAAGCCCGATTGGGCGAATCTTAAGCGGGTGCAGAAGTGGCTGTTTGACTAGCGGCATCATCACAGGAGCGGAGGAGCAAGATGAGTTATTTGATTGCGGTTTTTGGCGATCGCCTCCAGGCCGAAGCCGCCTACACCGCCCTGGAGAAGGCCCAGGTTCCCCTACAACAAATGGCGATTCTGGGACGGGGCTATAAGAGTGCCGATGAGTTTGGCTTGATTGATCCCAAAGAACAGGCGCAAAAACAAATTCGCTTCATGGCGCTCTGGCTGGTTCCCTTTGGCTTTGCGGGCGGCTATCTCTTCAATAGCATTACCCAGTTCTACCTCTTTGATGGGCTAGGGCCGCTCCCAAATCACCTCATTGGCGGTGTTTTGGGGGCAATCGGTGGGGCGATGGGGAGTTTCTTTGTGGGTGGCGGCGTCGGTGCAGCCGAGGGGAGTGGGGATGCCTTGATCTATCGTAATCGCCTCAATGCGGGTAAATATCTTGTCATTGTGGAAGGCACAAAAACCCTGCAAGAACGAGCGACACCGATCTTGCAACAGGAGCAGCCGGAGAGCTTACAGGGTTATGTGGAGAACTGAGTCTCGTTATCTCTTCACAAATTCTGTGCCGCGATCGCTCGCTCCTGAAGATAGTTGCGATGGTAGATCCATTGGCCGCGACGCAGAAAGCCCCAATCCCGTACCTTGGGCCCGCGCAGGAACAGGCTCCAGGAACCCGAACCGTCCTCCGGTAGCTCTAAACGGTGGAGATCCTGGGAACCCCGAATCCGGAAATGACCCGGTCCACGCCAGAATCTGCCCTTTGGCGTGATTTCCCAATAGCCCCCTTTGAGGATCAGCGTCGCATACCACCAGGGATGATCATGGAGATCATCGGGGTCGCTCGCACAGATCTTGTGCAACATCAGGTTAAAGGGCAGTTGGCTGGCCCGATCTTGGTCTTGGACTTTATCTTTAAAGAGTAAATAATATCGGTACATATAGGGCGCATGGCGATCGCGATCGTAAATCACCCGCAGGCGATCGAGTTTTTCCAGAAGTCGTAACAGCATAGCCAGTTCGTGCTCAATGAGCGATAAACAAACACAATACACATCTAGTATGGCGGAGGCGAGAAAAAAGCGTAAACCCCCACTAAATCTGGGATAGCGCCGATCGCATCCAACTCAAGATGTGGCGTTAAGTGTGCTTATACTGATCGCGAATGCCCATCATGAACGCCGATCGCTGCCTAGAGATCTATGCCACAATGGACATCTGAATAACAAATCCATTGAGTAAAAATATTATTTATGTCAGTCTTGGCGGCGATCGGCGTCCTCGCTCTGCTCATTGTGGTGCATGAATTGGGCCATTTTGCAGCAGCACGACTCCAGAAAATTCATGTCAATCGCTTCTCGATTGGCTTTGGCCCAGTCCTCTTCAAATACCAAGGACCCCAAACCGAATATGCGCTACGGGCCATCCCGCTAGGGGGATTTGTGGGTTTCCCAGACGATGAAACTGGCGGAGAAATCTCCCTAGATGATCCCGACCTGCTGAGCAATCGCCCCTTGCTCGATCGCGCGATCGTCATCAGCGCGGGCGTCATCGCCAACCTCATCTTTGCCTATCTGTTAATCGTGACCCAAATTGCCACGATTGGCACACCGGTCTATACCTATTCTCCTGGCGTCATTATCCCTGAGGTTATCACCCGTGAAGTCCAGAGTGAACCCTCTGCTGCCCAGAAAGCGGGTCTCCAGGCTGGTGATCTGGTCTTAGCTGTTGACGCTGAAGCCCTACCGGCTGAGGAAACAGCCCTGCCCCATTTGATGGAGCTGATTCAAAATGCGCCCGGTGAGACCCTAGCATTAACGATTGAGCGGGACGGCCAAACCTTAGAGTTTCCCGTGACACCGATCGCTGATGGGGAGGGCAATGGAAAGATTGGTGTGGTGCTCGCGCCAAATCAAACCGTCTCCCGCAACCGCAGCTCACTCATCCAAGCCTTCGGACAGGGTGCAATGGAATTTCAGCGCCTCACGACCTTAACGATCAATGGCTTTGGTCAACTGATCATGAACTTTGGGGAAACGGCTGAGCAGGTGGCCGGACCCGTCCGCATTGTTGAGATTGGTTCAACCCTGGCGCGATCGGATGCGGGTAATCTGTTCCAGTTTGGAGCCCTAATCAGCATCAACCTGGCCATCATCAATACCCTACCGCTCCCCGCCCTGGATGGGGGACAACTGGCGCTACTGATCGTTGAGGGCTTGCGCGGTAAACCTCTGCCCACCCAGTTGCAAGAGGGCATTATGCAAACGGGTTTGGTTGTACTCTTGAGCCTAGGCGTCTTTTTGATCATCCGAGATACGGCGAATCTCGCGGTAATCCAGGATCTCTGGCAAGCGCGTTAGGTTCGGTTTAGTCGCTATGCCCCGCCCGAGCAAAACGAAACTCCGCGCAAATGAGGTGCTGCTCCGGCTCAAACGCCTCTATCCCGATGCCACCTGTAGCTTGACCTATGCAACGCCGGTGCAACTGCTGGTGGCAACGATTCTCTCTGCCCAATGCACCGATGCACGCGTTAACAAGGTTACGCCTGAACTGTTTGCTCGCTTTCCAGATGCGGCGGCGATCGCCGCCGCCGATCGCGATGAGCTAGAAACCCTGGTTCGCTCCACAGGCTTCTATCGCAACAAGGCCAAGAATATCCAGGGAGCTTGCCAAAAAATCATGGCAGACTTTGGGGGTGAGCTGCCCCGCCATATGGCTGACCTGCTGACGCTGCCCGGTGTGGCCCGGAAAACCGCCAATGTGGTCTTAGCCCATGCCTTTGGCATCTTGCAAGGCGTCACCGTCGATACCCATGTCAAGCGCCTGAGCAAACGCCTCGGTTTCACCACCCATACCGATGCAGTCAAGGTGGAGCGGGACTTGATGAAACTCATTCCCCAGCCCGATTGGGAAAATTGGTCTATTCGTTTGATCTATCACGGTCGCGCCGTTTGTAAAGCCCGCAAGCCCAATTGTAGGGAATGTGAGCTAGCGGATCTCTGTCCGTCGGTGGCAGCGAGCTAACCATGAGTTGGATGATCCGTTACCTGAGTTTCGGTTTAGCGAAGCGATCGCCTTCCTCACCGCCCTAACAACTCGTTGTCAAACCCGGTTGTCAGGGGTCCAGCCCCCCGACACCTCCCGCGGCGGGCAGGTTTGTTTTATGTTTACCAGAGAAAATTCCACTCGACTGTAGGGGCACGGAAACCATGCCCGCGCAACCTTTAAAACTATCCTGCCAATGTCATCGAGTGGGTTGCAGGGCGGGGAAACCCACTGGCGTGAACTTAACGCTGAGAAGCCCGCCCCGCCTGGGGCTCAAGCCCCAGGCTCATAGCAAAAGTAGGCTAAAGCCCACTCATCCAG
>JBCDEB010000045.1:0-43262 GCA_039180005.1 Cyanobacteria bacterium P01_G01_bin.54
AGTCAATGAAGCTAGCGAGATCCCCCCGGCTACGCCGACCCCCTTGGTAAGGGGGTTTTCATCGTTGGGGGTGATAACCCGTCATGACTCGTTGGTATTAGGTGACCAAATGTAGCTAGAGAAACAGTTGCAGTCCCTAGCTAATCTCGTTGGGTCGGGTATGTTATCAATCTTGCAATATTCAGTACCATTTAGGTTAAAAATCATTGCTGCCGACGTGACCAGAACGGGGCATTGGGCCAGCGTTGTTCGGCTAAATAATAATCCCGATATTGTCGAAGATAAACCTGCCACAGCTCTTCACAGGCTGCTGGATAATCACTCCCCTCCAGGATAGTTGCGATCGCTGCCGCAGCAGAGACCATCGCCTTTGCTGAGCCCCAGCCCGAAAGGGGATCAAACGTCATCCCGGCATCACCGACGAGCAGCCAACGGCAGCCTGCAACCTGCTGATACCGCCCGGAGGTTGCGTTGACTGGATGAACCGTTTTAACTGGGGCATAGTCATGAGCCTGCAGGAGCTGTTGAATTTGCGGGCCCTCCTGAATTCGCTGCTGTAGCCACTCGGCTAGCGGAAGGTTTGCTGGCAATTGGTCGCGATCAGTTAGAAACGCAACGATTCTCAAGCCACTCGGCATTAAGGCTGAATAGGCCCAGCCCGAGGGATGAGATTCCACATAGGTGCGTCCATCGCGATCGGTTCCCGTTGTTGACTGCAGCAGACAATAGAGGGAAACCGTGTCTGGTAAGGGCACAAACGCACCAGCCCAGCCCTGGGCTGCGAGTATCCCTTTGCGTCCAGTACAATCTAAGACCCATTCCCCCTGGAATTCCCCCAGGGAGGTCTCAAGATACCAAGCATCGCCTTGATAGCGGAGGGTATGAACTTCAGCACCGGAAAAAATGCGACAGCCTGCATCTCTAGCAGCTTGCAATAGCGTGGCTTCAAAGGTCGCCCGATCGAGTTGCCAGCCATGCCCATAGGGATTGCTCAGAAAATCCCGCTCCACAGGTTCCGCACTGCCCCAGCAGGAAACGATGCCGTAGCAGGGGCGATGCCCGGACTGTTGAAACGTCTGCCAATGGTTCAGGCGCTGCAAATGTACCCGTGCTTCGGGGGGCAAGGTTTCGCCAATTTTCCAGCCCGGCCGGGCTTGTCGCTCTAAGAGCACCACATCATCCCAGCCTGCTTGGGCAAGTTCTAGCGCGACGGCTCCCCCCGCAGGCCCTCCGCCCAAGACCAAAACCTGCGTACGATTAGGCGATAGGGTTGGGTTAGCGGCCATATTGACCCAAACGGCGGAGCTTGCTGAAGGCGCGGCTTACTTGCTCAGCTTGGTCGGCTTGCGCCGCAAGATCAGCCGGAACATCCACTTCCGACTCGACCCAAATTCGTGAGGGCACACCCGGCAGATCAGTCGGGCCGTCCCGTTCTTCAACAATGCCTAGCACGTCAAATTCTTTGATCATGCGCTCGATTTGTTTTTGCTGTTCCTGGGGAGATGTGACGCCGATTGTACGGAACCAATACAGTCGTTGGGCAAAGGCACTCAGCCGCTCTTCTTTGGTTTTGCTTGGATCCATCACGATTTTGTAGTCGGACAAACTCAGAACCTGATTGGGAACCCGCGCGGGCCAAAAGGTGGGCAGGCTGGGAGAGGTGTTGAAGAAGGTATAGCCTGAGAGACAACTGGCGGTATCGGTTTGCCAGGGAACGGCCATCCAGCGGGTGAGATCACCGGCTGCCGCCCCATTCATTGGCCCGTCTGGGGCAATCGCTTCAGCGGGCGTCAGCACTAGGCCAAAGTCGGGCTCTGGCGTAGTGCGCCGTTTGATGCGATAGGGCCCGGCATAGAGAAAGGGAATGCGCATCGGCCAGGTCATTTCGCAACCGGGATGAAAGGCGTCCGCGAGGCAAAACTCCAGGGCAGCTTGATCCAGCAGTGCCGGACGTTGGGGCACGGGAACTTGGTCGATATGGGTCCATTGCGGTGCTGCGGGCGAGTCGTCAAATTCGCCTTTAGCCCAGGACTGGAGCCAGCTCAGTTGGAGTTCTGACAGGGCAGACAAGCCATCAACAACTTTTTTGCTTGAATCGGGCGTGGCCCCCGTCATGCCATCTAGACCATCGCCATAAAACTGGGGCCAGAGGGTTTTGCCCAGGTTTTGCCCGGTCGGCACCGGATTGCGGAACTGCGTCCAGAGCCGCTGGCGAAACTCGGCATTGGCATCACTTTTGTCTTGCAGCCGGGGCAATAATTCAGCGACATCAAAGGGGGTTCCTGTCCCAAACCAGGCGGCAAAGCCCTGGTTAACCCATTGCAGTCCGGAAAGGCGCTCAAAGATGGGACGAATATGCTGCTCAAACGAGACCACTGTTGGTGCAGGCAGCAGCCCCCAGGCCACCATGCGATCGTAGAGTAGATCATACATCGTGCGGACGGTGTTGAGGGAAGGAGCATAATTGGGTGGTGCGACCACCACCCAGGCCCCTTCGACGGGAATGTCTCGGCCGTTAAGGGTGACCTGGGCATCGACGGGGCCATCAGAGGTGTCATCATGCCAGCCGTCGTTATTGGCAAAGGTGGTGGGCTGAGCACCGGAAATGGATTGCGAGAGACCCTGACCGCCGAAGACGAGTAGGTTGCCCTGAGCGTCAGTTCTTAATTCACCGAGGGGAACGGGTAAGTCAAAGAATTGACCGCCTTCAAAGTGATATTGCTGCCCCTGGGTGTTGCAGCCGGTAATGGCGCGAGAGCCAGGGGTGATCGCCAGTTGGCTGCGATCGCCGATAGTGGCATTTCTGCGGGCGGAGGGTGGCGTTGTGGGCTCTAGGGCGACGGGGATATCGAGAGCCAAGTGAAATTGATACCAGGCGGCTTTTTTGTTGGCGAGCTCTACCGACCAGGTAATCTCGGCATTGCTGGCATTGAGTTCAGCGACGATCTCCCCCGCCGCGTTGTAGCCGAACAGGCGAAACCGGGCGACTTGGCGCAGAAGTGCCCCTGCGGGGTCTTTATAAGCGCCCAAGGGCAGGGCGGGTTGGCTGGGAACTTCTGGGCCGATGAAGTAGCCGTTACATTCGGTACTGTTGCCAATGCGGGCAATGCCAATTGCTGGATGAATTGCGGCACGGACAATTGTTTGATCGGACATGTTTTTACTTTCCTTTACGCTAGGGGGTGAAGTTCGTAGACAGTTTGATAAAGGTATGCTATATCCACGGCCGAGATTGGGCTTGGTGGGTTATGCTAACGTTGCAAAATGTAGTAGTGCTTTGCAAAGACGGTGATCCTTTATGAAGGTGGCAATACTTTAGTAAATACAGTTAAGCTGCTCTGGGATGTTTGTGGGGGGGCACCTCACTTGAGGCATGTCATTAGCCGTCCGGAAATTGTCAGCAGGCGATCGCCTCCACCGCCAAACTGCCACAACGTGGGCAGGCTTCTGGCCCAGAAGCAACCCATTCCGCATCGCATTGGCGGCAATGGCAGAAAACATTATTCCGATTGGCTTCTGCCAAGCGACGCTGCCATTGGGCGAGTTCTTCAGCACTCAACTGCTGTGGCCAACCGTCTTGTTCAGTCATCTAATTTATCCCCTCTCAATTACTCATTTTTTGTCCTTTTGCTTTGAGTCTTGTGATAAACCATAATTGCCAAAACTTAAATAAAACAAGCCCAAAATTGTAAAAACGCCACCCAATGACCCACCCAGTGCGAGTCTGCCCATCAATGCCATTTGCGCAGCGGAGCCGGGCAAGGGCTTTCCGGTTTGCTTAATCCAGATGACTTCCCAGAGTAGATAGAGTTGTCCCAGGAGGAACCCCCAAAAACACAAGCGCTGATCGTTGCCGTCCTTTTTCTGACGAGATCTGAACCAGGATAGCAAGAGATAGAGTTGTAGTAAGAATACGCTGAGCGCGGGGATGAAATTATTCATATTTGGCTGGTTCTACTCCTAGCGAAGGGGCGGCGATCGCCAATGTCCAAAATCGGGCTAGAGATTTTCAAGTCAAGAGGTTAAAGCAAGCTCTTGTAGAACCCAATAAAATGCCGACTGCAAAACCGAGCAGTGCAAACAGCCCCATAAAATAATAAATCCACAGTGATCCAGCAGGACTGCCAAAGTTGATCGTCCAACCTTGGGTCGGGTTTTGTTTGGGGACAACGGTACGGCTATCTTTTTTGCTGAAGTAGATTGTGCTCCAGTTGTCAGGGTTGTGCCATTCGGCTTCGTTAATCTGGGCTTGGCGATGGGAGATGAGCATAGGGCAGTTGGGTTTTGAGTCTGTTCTATTCTGGTGTTATATCTAAAATTCAAATTTTAAATCAGTTCATAAGATCTATTTTTAGTACGCAAGACGGCAGGATTTCTAGAGCGAGAAGCAAGTTCTTATGTATTGAATACATGAATAGGAGACCCCTAAACACTAGGGTTTACACCCAGACTGGAAGTGCTATCATCGTGAGGACACAAAACAAATTTATTCTCTACTCATAGGAGACTCAGAAATGCAGTTCTTGCCTCGATCTAGTGCGATCGCTTCTCTTAGCACCATCGTTCTGTTGCTTGCATCGGGTTGTGGCGCGAGTAAAGTTGCTCAATGTAATAGCATCATTGAAGTGGCCAATAGCGCCGCTGAGGAAGCCCAACAACTGGCCATTGAAGGCGTTTCCGGTGACCCCCAAGTGATGCTTAAAGCGGCTGAGGCGATGGAACAAGCCTCCACTAATATGCAAGCATTGGAAATAGAGGATGAGAGTTTGCAAGGGTTCCAAACCGACTTTGTCGAGATGTATAGTAAGACGTCTAGTGCCAGTCGTGATTTAGTGGATGCCCTTGAGAAGGAAGATCGTGAAGCGGCTGAGGCGTCTCTGGCTGAATTACAAGAGGTGAACCAATCTGAGCAAGAGATTGTTAATGGGGTAAATGGTTATTGCCAAGGGTAATTAAATTAGAGAACCTCGGGAGATTAAAGCTTTGAGCCAAATTGAGCGCATTGTCGTTGTTTTGCCTCTCGAAGATCACCAAGGTAGCGATTAATCGAGGTTCCTGTTTTTGATATTGTTGGTGAATAATATTGGTTTGTGGTGGGTATTGCCCACCCTATTTTTTTAAAGTTGGAAATCTACAGATATGTAGGGATGGTCACTAAGGCCATCTTGCTTGCCATGGTTATGTTGAACGGTAGTATCAATTGTGAAGGTCGCCGCTAGGTTTGCAGCGTGAAGAATATGTTGAATGGTATGGGTTTGGTTTTCGGTGGGCCACACGAAGTTATGTTGCTCAACAAATTGTTTAACGGCTTTATGGGCCCCTTTTTTTTGCGGCCAACCCCGGCGGAGGTTAAAGTCACCCGCAACGATACACGGGTATTGAGCGAGTCGCTCAATTTCGTCTAGCTGTTCTTTCAGGCGATCGGAATATTTTTTGTTACTGTCCTTCACCCATTGATCTTTGATGGTGATGACATTACCGTAAATAAATAATGGTTCATCCCTCCACATCAATTTGCAAAGCAGTCCATTGATGGGTTCTGCGACTTTAATTTGTTTGCAAGGTAAGCGGCTGTAGATAGCAACTTGATGATATTGATTCGGAGGGTTGTAACACCGTGATTTTTTGAGATACGGACTCTCGGTGCTGAAGTAGGCGTTATATCCCGCAATCTCGATCGCAGCATTAGCTTCGGTAAGAACAAAGATGTCACAGTCTTGACGACTAAGATAAGCTGATATCTCGTTAAACCGTCGATTTCGTCGAGATGCTTTTTGTAAGACTTCAGGGTGATCAATATTCCATAAACCGAGTTTCATGATGCTCACATAACATGATTATTTGTTTAGGGGAATTAAAGTTGTTGGTTTGTGATGGGCATTGCCCACCCTACTGCTTGGAGGGGTTGAATACAGAACAAAAAGTAGGAGGTCGTCTGGAAACCCTATTATTTTTTTGGGTTGGTAGATTTTCTGAGTCAACTTAATCTACAGCTTACTATATTGAAAACTGATTCAAAACTTTTCCTGTGATCATGTGGACAACATCTAGGAGAGTTGATTTATCTGATATGTCTGATTTCAAAACAATTTCATCTAGCTGCTCCTTATGGAATTTAATTGCATTCTGTGATGTTTTAAAAGCACTTTTATGACCAGAGAAATCACTCAGGTTGAACATCAAGGAGCGTAGATCTTTTACTAGAGAAGTTATTCCTGTTATGCCACCGACGGCTGGGAGAAAAGACAGTAGACTTAGTCCAACTGATATACTATTACTTAATATCTCCTCTGAGATTTTTGGGGCACGTTTTCGGGCATAGTTAGACACCTCCTTGTGTATGTGATCTGTGAAAATTACTTCCAAATCATTCCTCAAAGTTTCTAGTTCTTCAATGTCACAGACAAGGTCGTATTCATTTTTTTGGATACTAAGCATTGCTTTGCTAACAAGAGCATCATATTTGTCTTGAAAGCTTGACTCTAGCAGTGGCTTCCTTATTTCTACAATGTCATGGAATGATAGATAGTCTAATAACTCAACTGGCAAAGCTGTCCTTTGAAAAGTTTCCAAGGACAGCTAGAAAAAGCTTCCAAAATATGTTGGTCTCAGACAAGCGAAATCGTGTATTCTGAGAGCCCACTAAATCATAATCTATATAATTTTCTTGAGGTAAGGCACTTTCACACATGACAACTGAAGAGCCACCAACATGGTACAACATCTCCCTGTAACTTCGTAGTAATTCCTTGGCTGTATCAGGAAAATCAACAATTGACTCTTCAATAGATCCTCTTATGAAGTCCTCTCTGCTCTCCACATGTTCAACCAAAGTACTTATTTTCTCCTCTGACAAATATTTGGCCAATCTTGAACCTACTGGAGATTGACTATCTTTAATTGCACCAAGGAATGCTTTTTTGAACCAAGGCACATTGTCTTTGCGATCCCAGTTAACAGCCGTTCCAATATGATCTTCATAGAAGCTTATTTTTTCATCCATCCTAAGATCAGGTGATTTACTAAAAAGGCTTGATACAGTCGCCTTGTCTACTCTCATGGCAGGAACAATATGCGATCCTGCTATCAGTTCAGGATTTTCTCTAAAAAAATCAAACACAAAGTCAGATGTTAAATGAGAGGCTGCACATACAATCCGGGATTTTAGTAGGAGCAAAATCTTGAGCTTCCGCTCAACGTCCTTGCGGAATTCTGATAAATTCCTAGTTCTGCTTGTGATTCTGTAGTCAAAATTTGTGAAATAGCATCTTGGCCCACACAACTCAACTGGAGTAATTCTTCTCATGGTTTTGTGACTACAATTAGGTTTTGGATGAACTTTAGATGAATACTGGAGATAGTTGTAGTGTGAGCACTTCCTACTAAACCCTACCCCAAATATAATCCGAAATTTCCTGTATGTAGATTGGGTTAATCATAAAGTGGGTTGATACTCAAACCTCAACCCTCCGGTGTCGCATCGAGATACCGCCAGAGGTAAAGCGCCAAATAAGAGCGATAGGGCGCAAACTGCACAGCGATGTCTTGGGTTTTCCCTTGCCCATTCGTTAACCGCGCCAACGTTTTCCGCGCTGCCGTATCCCCCTCCGGCCAGATATCCGGCTCGCCAAAATAGAAAATATTCATCATGTCTGCCGTCCATTGGCCCACGCCCCAGAGTGCCGTAAGTTTTTGGTTCCGTTCAGCCACCGTCAACCGCCCCAACACCTCCCCCGATAATTCCCCCGCTTGAGCCGCCACTGCGATCGCCCCCACCGCCTTCGCCTTCGCCCCCGAGAGCCCACAACGGCGCAACTGCTCCGGCGAAGACTGCTGAAGATGTTCAATCAGTGACTGCTCGCCCGCCTGTGCTAGCAAGCGCCCCCAAATTGCCGCTGCCGCCTTCACCGAAAGTTGCTGGCCGACAATCGCCCGGCAGAGGCGTTCCGGAAAGGGGGCATCCTGGCGCGGCACCAGCTCAATGGGCTCGACAGTGGCGATCGCCGCAGCTAAGTTCGGGCTGAGGGTTCGAGCAATCTCAATTGTGCGATTCTGCAACGTCGCGGCCGTTGTTGAATCCGTCGGTTCCATCAAGTTTTATCCCTCCAAGCCTAGGGCATTTTTCGCTACACTCTGTAACGTCAGCAAATTCTGACACATCACAACACTTCTGGAGGTCATTGTGACGCCTGAGTCGCCGCCCCAGCCCCCTCGTCAGCGCCTGTTTCTCAATTCACGTCAGACGACCAAAAGCCTTGCCCTCTTTGGCTCTGCTCTTCTCCTCATGGGCACCGGGCTGACCTGGCAGATCGTCCAAAAGCGGGGCAACTTGGCGATCGGCCAGCAACAGCAGCCGCCCGGTGTGCCGGTTAAGCTCACGACGCTTGCGCCGGAGACGGTCACGATTTCCAGCGACTTTGTGGGCTCTCTTGAAGCTGAGCAGGTAGTGGAGATTCGTCCGGAGATTACGGGTCGGGTGCGGCGATTGTTGGTTGAAGACGGGCAAGCGGTCAGTCAGGGGCAACGCCTCGCCGAGCTGCAACCCGACCAGGAGCGAGCCAATCTGGATAGTGTCCTCGCCACGGTTACGGCAGCCCAGGCCAATCAGGCAAGCGCCAGTGCCAATGTCACGTCTGCCCAAGCCAGTCGCAACAATACTCGTTTTCAGCTCAATGCCCTCAAGGACGATCGCATTGCCCTCAAGGCAGAGGTGGACTTGGCCAAGGAAGATTATCGTCGCATCGAGTTTCTTGTCAAAGAAGGCGTTTTTACGGAGCAGCAACTGGATCAGGCCCGGCGCGATCGGGATGTGGCGATCGCCAACCTCGCTTCCATTGATGAGCAAATCGCGGCAGCCGAGGAAAGCCTCAACGAAGCCCAAGCGGGTTTGCTGCAAGCCGAGGCCGGTTTGACGCAGGCCCAAGCCAACCTCAACCAGACTCAAGCCAATGCCAGTGCCGCGACTGCAGAGCTGGCCGATACGTTTATCGTTGCGCCCTTTGCCGGGGTCATTGGTGATATTCCCGCTCGGATTGGCAGTGTCGTTTCCGATGCTGATACCCTGATGACCCTAACCCAGAACAGTCTTTTAAGCCTGCGGATTTCTGTGCCCACCGAGCAAGCGCCAGAGCTACGGCGGGGTCAATTCGTGGAGCTCGTCACTGAACAGGGCAATATTCTCAACACCGGACAGATTAGTTTTATTAACCCCAGTATTGAGCCCAGCCGTCAGACGGTGTTGGCCAAAGCAACCTTTAGAAATGGCGGGAACCTGCTGCGCAATGGTCAGTTTGTGCGAGCCCGGTTAATCTGGCGCACCGAGCCGGGGTTACTGATCCCCCCCGTGGCGATTACCCGGTTAGCGGGGGAACCCTTTGTCTTTGTCGCCGAGCCGCCAGGAGCAGAGGATGAAGTGCCCCCGGAAGTCGAATTTGTGGCGCGGCAGCGGCCGGTGAAGCTGGGCAAACTCCAGAACAACCGCTACCAGGTGCTCTCGGGCTTAAAACCCGGAGAGCAGATTGTCACAGCCGGTGTGCCCAACCTGACCAATGGCATGGCCTTGATTGTCCTACCTGCCGATGCACCAGACTCTGACTTTGTCGGCCCGCCGCCAGGGGAATAATCGTGGTCGAAACCTTTATTAAACGCCCGGTCGTCGCGATCGTCTGCGCGATCGTTGTCATTTTGCTCGGGGCGGTGGCCATTCCCACGCTGCCGATCGCCCAATATCCCCAGATCTCGCCGCCCCAGGTGCAAGTTCTTTCCGTTTATACGGGGGCCAGTGCGGAGGTGGTCGAGAGCACGGTCACCAATATTCTGGAGCGAGAGCTCAACGGCATTGAAGGGCTGCGCTATATGTCCTCGTCGAGTACCAACAGCGGGGCCAGCGCCATTACCCTGACCTTCGAGAGCGATCGCGACATCGATCTAGCTGCCGTAGATGTTCAGAACCGCATTGCCACAGTGCAGGCCCAACTGCCCACGGAGGTGCAACGCACCGGGGTACAGGTGCAGAAGCAGTCGAGTAATTTCTTGATGGCGCTGGCAATTTACACGCCCGATGACACCTATGACACCGCCTTTCTCAGCAACTATACCGATATCTACATTGCCGATGCTCTGAAGCGGATTTCCGGCGTCAGTGGCATCCAGATTTTTGGTGAGCGCAAGTATGCCATGCGTCTCTGGGTTGACCCTGAGTTGCTGGCTAGCCGGGGCCTGATCATTCAGGATGTGATCGATAGCCTCAACGAGCAGAATCTCCAGATCGGGGCCGGGCAAATCGGCCAATCGCCGAATGCGGAGGATCAAGCGTTTCAGTTAGATCTAGAAGCCTTCAGTCGCCTGAAGACCCCCGAAGAGTTTGCCGATATGGTGCTCTCAACGGCTGACGATGGCACGTTAGTGCGGTTTAGCGATATTGGACGGGTGGAACTGGGTGCGGAGGATTACAATACGTTACTTCGCTTCCGGGGCAACGAGGCGGTGGGTCTGGGGGTGACACAACTGCCCGGGAGTAATGCTTTAGAAGTCGCCGCAGCGGTGAGAGCCGAGATGGACCGCCTGGCAACGGAGTTTCCGCCGGGGATGGCCTACGACATTGGTTTTGACTCCACGGCGTTTGTGGATGCCTCCCTACGCGAGGTGGTGCAGTCGTTGATCCAGGCGATCGCCCTTGTTGTTTTAATTATCTTTGTCTTTCTCCAGGACTGGCGCACGACGCTAATTCCGGCGATTACGATTCCCACGTCGTTGGTAGGGACATTTATCTTTGTGCGGCTCTTTGGCTTCTCAATCAATACCCTGACCTTGTTTGGTCTGACCCTGGCCACGGGGATGGTGGTGGACGATGCCATCATCGTCGTGGAGAACACCTTTCGCCTGATCAAAGACCAGGGGCTGCGGCCTCGGGAGGCGGCGATCGCCTCTATGCAAGAACTCACGGGAGCCGTGATTGCCACCTCGTTGGTGCTGATGGCCGTCTTTATCCCCGTGGCCTTTTTCCCCGGCACCACCGGGGCCCTCTATCGCCAGTTTGCCCTCACCATTGCCTTCTCGATCGCCGTCTCCACATTTCTGGCCCTGACCTTTACACCGGCCATTTCCGGGATGATGCTGGGGGCAAATGAGCAAGTGCCCTGGCTACTGCGGGGGCCCTTCCGGTTGGTCAATGAAATATTAGCCATAGCGGAAGAGGGTTACGGGCGATCGCTGCGGACGTTGATGCGTTTTCGTCTCTTGGTCGTGGTGTTTTTTGGCGTGGCGCTGGCCGCCACTGCCGGAGTGTACAATCTCGTCCCGCAAGGCTTTTTGCCCGAAGAAGACCAGGGCTACTTTATTACCCTCGTTCAGTCACCCGAAGGGGTTTCGCTCAACTACACCGCGGATGTGGTGGCCCAAGTGGAAGCGGAACTGCTCAATGTCCCGGAAGTCAATGCAACTTTTGCCGTTTCCGGCTTTAGCTTTGCGGGCAGCAGCGCCAGCAATGGCATCGTTTTTTCACCGCTTAAACCCTGGCGAGAACGACCGGGTCGGCCGGTACAGGCGATTATTGGTGAACTCTTTGCCAAGTTTGGTGCAATTCCCGAGGCACGGATCTTTCCGCTTAATCCCCCGCCCATTCAGGGTTTAAGTACCTTTGGTGGTTTTACCTTCCATCTGCAAGATTTGCGGGGTGTTGATGAGCTGGATACCTTGGTGCAAACTGCCTGGGCCATCATTGGTCAAGCCAATCAAACGCCGGGTCTAACCCGAGTCTTTACCACCTTCGCCTCTAATACACCCAAGCTCAACTTAGAAATCAATCGAGAGGCCGCCAAGGCGGTACAAGTGCCCGTCGATGATTTGCTGCGGACGCTCCAAGCCTCGATGGCGTCCCAATACGTGAATGATTTTACCTTGGGGCAGCGCAACTATCGGGTTTATGTCCAAGCCGATCAGCAATTTCGTGATGATCCGGGGGATCTCGATCGCATCTATGTTCGTGCGGATACGGGGCGTTTCTTTAGCGTCGGTAGTCTGGTGAATGAAGTGCCCGATACGGGGGCGCGATCGATTGATCACTTTAACTTGCAACGCTCGATTGAGATTTCCGGCGATGTTATACCCGGTAGCAGTTCTGGCGAGGCGATCGTTGCCATGGAGCAGATCGCGGCCCAGACGCTGCCACCGGGTCTGGGCTATGAATGGGCCGGCACCTCCGCCGAAGAAGTAGAATCCGGTGGCCAAGCCCCCTGGATCTTTGGCTTGGGCTTGGTGTTTGTCTTTCTGGTGCTCGCCGCCCAATATGAGAACTTCGTCGATCCGCTGATCATTATGTTGGCGGTTCCCCTCGCGGTACTCGGCGCATTATCTGCCCAGATGCTGCGAGGTCTGATCAACGATGTGTACTGTCAAGTGGGACTGGTGATGCTGATTGGTCTAGCCAGTAAAAATGCCATTCTGATTGTGGAGTTTGCCAACCAACTGCGGGCGCAGGGCTTGCCGCTGGTGAAGGCGACGATTGAAGCGGCTCGCGAACGCCTCCGCCCAATTCTGATGACGGCAATTTCAACCCTCTGCGGTATCTTTCCGTTGGTGGTGGCGACGGGTGCAGGCGCAGGGAGTCGCCAGTCTTTGGGCACAGCAGTCTTTGGCGGCATGTTGGTAGCCAGCTTCCTAACCCTGTTTATGGTACCGGTGCTCTATGTGGTGATTATTTCCTTGCAAGCCCGCTTGGGCTGGGCTGAGGTGAAATCGGATTCTAAGTTTGAGTTGCGATGATATCCACCTCATCCATTTTGCAACGTTTTAACCCGCTAACTCTCGCTAGCCAAAAGCGCCAGCGATCGCTAAATTGAAACTGCCCAAGCTTATAGACCTCTTGCCGGAGCAATGAACACACCGCCCGACCCCGACAAAGACGAACGAATGTTTTCGTCAGAGTTTTACCAGAATCAACCACCCAACGTGACCCCCGAAACCGCTGAGCTGCCTCAACCCCCTAGCCCCCCTCGAATTGGCGCGGTAGCGATGGTCTTCTTGATTCTCCTCTCGATTCCGGCGGCCTTGTTATTGCTCGTGGGCCTTCTGTTTCTCTTTACGGATCAATCGCCCCTACCCCTCCTTTTCTTCGCTGCCGCCTTTGCCCTGGTTTTCCCACCGTTACAGATGCTCTACGCCCGCAGCGTGCCCCTGCTGCGCTTGAAGTATCTCAATATGTTCTTGTCTGTGGTTTTGATGTTTGGCGGTCTGATTGCGCTGGGGTCGATCGCGGGGGAGAGCAGCCCAACGGCTGAGCAACCCGAGGTTCCTGCGGTCACAATCAACGATGTCAAGCTCTGTAATACCTTGACTGAAGGCACCTGCGCCAGCAATAGCAATCTGTTTACACGAGATATTGGTGAGATTAATATTGTCGGAACCCCAGAAAACTTTGCCGAAGAAACATCTATCACGCTCAAGGTGAACTATTTCCCACAACCGAGCAAACCTGAGCTGGTCAAAAATGAAACCTTTGCCAGTCCCTTACAGGACGATGGAGCCTTGAAGCTGCAGTACAGCCCGGAAACCTTGCCCGTGGGATTTTATGAGTTGACTTTAAGCTCGGAAACAGAGGGGTTTGAAACGGTTACTAAAACCTTTGAGGTGTGGCCCTCAAAGGACTGGGTTGAGGCGATCGCCAGCCAAACTAAACCGGAAGTCGATACCGAGATCAAAAGCTTGAGCCTCTGCATTGACAGCGACCCGCAGGTTCAACCGGGCACGCAAACCGAAGCGGGGTTCGGCGATCGCTGTGGTGCCAGCCTAGAGACCTTTACCTCCGATGTCACGGCCCTGAAACTCGATGCCGATCTCGAAGACGCCAAGGCAGGTGTACAACTGACGTTCCAATGGTTCTACCAGAACGACAATGGCACTTGGGAGGAAATCAACCGCAACACCGTCGATCTGGACTTCGCTCTCAACGGCTTTATCTTTACCCTGCAAGGAGATTTCCCCCCTGGCAATTATGAAGCCGTAGCGATGCTCGAAGCGAGCAATCGCCCGCCGACGCGTTATCCGTTTACGATCACCAAGGCTGAATGACTTAAAGCAGATGATTTACCGCTTAGCCGAAGAGCGCCGTCCGGCTGAGGGGGGGCGCTTTTTGGCGGCGCTACCAGAAGCCGTTTTAGACCGTCGCTTGCCCGACGTGGACGACTTTGGCGACTTCGCCTTGTCAGTTGGTGGCGGTGGCGGCGGTGCGGCTGCACCACCCCGGCGGTTGGGGTTGGTGCGGAAGCTGACATTCCCCCCATCGGCAGACTGCTCCAGTACCAGCAATGGTGTGGGCTTGGCTTTTTGATCCCAATCCATCAGCACCACACGTCCTTGAATGGCGGGCTGCCAGTTGTCGTGGTCTTCGTTGGGGCTCAGGAACTTTTCAATGCAGTCAATAATCTGGTTAATGGTGCTGGAAGTGGACTGAGTGGGCAACTTGGTGAGCTTAATTTGGGTACGGAACAAGATCCGCTTAACCCGTTTGCCCCGGGTCTCGGTTTCGTAGGTGACATCAAAGGTCTCATCCACTTGGCGGCCACCCGCAGCGATCCCCACTTGATGTTGGCTGGTGTCAGGGCGTAGCGCAATACTAATTAGCTGCTTGACGCGAATTTTAATTTGATTGACGATCGCATAGTGAAAGACCTCTTCATCCATCCGCAGTCGCAAGTAATCCAGGTTAAATTCCCGCGAATGAACCAGATCGGGGTTAGCCTCCATCTTCTGGATGGTCTTAAGGGCAAGCTTGAGACGCTTTTGCAAATCTTGCGTCTTGAACTTCTCCATCTTCAGACTCTTGGTCAGGGGGTCATAGATCTTGAGCTTGCCGTAGGCGACCCCCCCAGCCATGATTAAAAGCAAGAGCAGACTCAAACCCATCCAAATCAAACCACCACCCCCACCCTCGGCGGCAGCAGGTGCTGGGGCTGGGGCAGGCGCGGGCTCTTGAGCCAACACGGGTCGCGGAGTAAGGTTGGAGAACATGGGCACTCTAAAGTTAGCGACAAGACGGGTTCAACCAGCAGATTTAGAATAAGAGGAGAAGGAAGCGCCTGACAAGTTCTCAAGCGCGGCAACTCGTCACTCACACTCTAACTGAAGCAACCCCATTTTTACGCTGCTTAGTCACTGAGAAGCTCGCTGCTTACAGTAGGCTGCTCAATCGGGAAGGCCAGACTCAACTTGCACATCTGCTATTAAGTCTGCTCCCAATCAGATAGAAGTCGGCACGCTGTGCTGGTCTCAAATGATGCAATCGTGATGAACCGTAACCCTGATGTAAATCTGAATCTCGTCAAATTATCATACTCTCACTATAACAGTACACTTTTGGCCTGACGCACTTGTCGCAGATTCTCAAGAATTTCCTCTGATCCTGAGCTTGAGTCGAATGAGGATTTTTTATGCGTTGGCGGCTCAAGTCTTATCCCCATCGGATTCACCGCCGTTCGTTGCTGGTTGTAGGGCGGGTTGTCGTTACGCCCAGACGTCTGATGGCAAAAGCGATAATACAGCCTAGCTGGCTTTGAGTACCCCCGGTTCGGTCTGTCTGGGCAACGCATGTACTGTATCGGTTTGGGCGCAGTAGGCAATATCGTCTTTAAGATTGAGGCGTAACAGACGCTCACCATGGCTGGCTTGACAGAAGAGCCCAAACAAGTTGTCTTGCCATTGTTGATAGAGGGCGATCGCCCCCAACACCTCATCATTACCAAATTTGATTTGGTTTTGTTCCAGAAGAGGAAGGGCGATCGCCCCGGCACAGACCGTATCTTCCAAAGAATAGGTTCCCTGCCAGCCTGAGCCCACCAGCCAGACGGTTTCCGGTTGCTCAGTTTGTAAATAATCCACCACGGCCTGACGGTTAATTTGGGCAGCGGTCAGGAGCACGGGAGCCTGGATGACCCGCTGGAGGGCGCGGGTGCCATTGGTTGTGCTGAGAAAGAGGCGCTTACCCGCCAGGCGATCGCGGGTGCAGGCCAGAGGCGAATTGCCCAGCTCGAAGCCCTCCACCTGCTTGCCACCCCGCTCCCCAGCCCGCAACCGTTGAGTAGCTGGCCATTGCTCACTGACCGCAATGAGTTCATTGAGATCACTAAAGGCTTGCACCGCTTCTGCGCCCGCAGCAAAGGCTGTTGCAATCGTGGTGGTTGCTCGCAAAACGTCAATGACAATCGCACAGTCGGGCAGAGTATCAGTGGGTGTGGCTTCGGGGGTGTGATAAACGAAGAACTTCACAAGCGACAGGATATAACGGGCCAAGCTCGATTCTACCCCGGCCTGCCCCAATGTCCGGTTTAATGTCTGGTTTGATGTTCTAAAAATGCGGCACATTCGACGTGGGGGGTTTGGGGAAAAAAGTCAGCGGGTTGAATGTGGGTGAGCTGATATTGCCCTGCGGCACAGAGCAATTTTAAGTCACGGGCTAAGGTGGCGGGTTTGCAGCTAATGTAGACAATCCGGGGTGGGGCAAGGCGGAGCAGGTGCTCGATCACGGCGCGATCGCAGCCCTTGCGCGGCGGGTCCAGCAGAACCAGATCAGGACGCTCGGCGATCGTTTGTAACCAGTCCTCTACCGGAGCACAGTGAAAGGTCGCATTCTCAATCCGGTTGAGCCGGGCATTGGTTTGAGCCTGGGCGATCGCAGCGGCCTGGGATTCAATGCCGATCGCCTGAGCAACATGCCGCGCTAAAGGTAGCGTAAACGTACCAATGCCGCAATAGGCATCGAGCAGAATCTCGGTTCCCTGTAAGTCCAGCCATTGACTGATGTGGGCCAGCAACGCCTCAGCGACCTCCGTGTTCACCTGAAAAAAGGTCTCCGGGCGCAGTTGGAAGGTGAGTCCGGCAAATTCCTCATGCAAATAGTCCCGTCCGACAAGGCAATGGCTGCGATTGCCAAAGATCACATTGCCCCGCCGAGCATTGAGATTCAAACAGACGCCCACCAATTGAGGATATTGCGCTTGCCAGGTCTCGGCTTGAGTCTTGAGTTTTGGCAAATCAAGGCTCTGACTCACCAGCGTCAGCAACTGTTCTCCCGTGCGCCGCCCAATCCGTAATGCCAGGTGACGTAATTGACCCCGATGCCTGGCCTCGTCATAGATGAGCCAGCCCCGTTGCGCAATATCCTGTTTAACCCCTGCCAAGAGCGGATCGAGGCGCTCATCTTGAATCGGGCATTGATTCAAATTGACAATCTGATGGGTGCCCTGGCGATAATAACCCGCCTGCACCCTTTGGCTGGCCGAGCGTCCTAGGGGATAGGTGGCCTTGTTACGGTAACGGAGGCTTGTTGGCCCCGTCAAAATGGGCGCGATGTTTAGGGGCAACTCAGATGCAGCCTCAGTTAGCGCCTGGTACTTAAACCCACCAATGCGCTCGATGGCATCCACCACCAATTGTACTTTTGCTTGCTGTTGCGCCACATCGCTGACCTGCTGCCATTGGCAACCGCCGCATTTGTCTGCAACAAAGCAGCGAGGCTGAATCCGCTGGTCTGAAGACACTAACAATTCCTGGACTTTGCCCTGAGCATACTGCGGCTTGACCCGCACCAAGCGAACCCGAACCCGATCGCCCGGCACAGTCTGGGGCACAAAGACCACGCGTTCTCCCCAACGCCCAACACCATCACCCCGATCGCTCAAGGCAGCGATCGTCACCTCAACCAAGCTGCCCTGTTGCCACTGTTGCCCTACTGTCATTGGAGATCTCTGCACTATATATATCGCTGGTCTCGTTAAGCTTTTGAGGTTAATTCGCGAGCTCCACAACCCGCAACCCGTTCCGAACTGTTACTGGCGATACAGCCAAGCCAATGCGCTGATTGCCGCTAAAAATATGCTGAGGCTCACAACCGAAAAGCGCCGCAGTCGTTGAACGCGCGGGTGGGTTTGTGGGAGGTTCGTGTAAAAAATAGGCTGGATAGCATAGGCGGTGTTGTAGAGCAGCGAGGGCGACAGCTCAGTTGGGTTTTGGGGGGCTCAAAGAATAAAATCAATACAAAGTATTTTTATTTCTCTATAATTAATTCAGACCAGAAAGCGAAGTGCTACATTGATTGAGGGATAAGGCGGATGAGTCATCAGCGCTTGCAGTTGAGAGTTGGGTGTTGATCCAAGGCGTCTACAGTGAATCTACTTATTGCCTCAGCCAGAGTATCTCAGTATATTTAACTAGTGTAGATTGTAGATTAGGATTATATTTAATGTATCCTCAGCGTAATCCACTAACCGCAAAAAAGTCGGGAGTGTCTAAGGGGCATCATTCAGTGCATCACTACAGCGTGAAAGGATAAGTGATAGATCGCCCAATGTGGTCACAGTACTCGGGGGATCAACCAGAAGTTCAATATCGCTGTGGCATCTACATTGAACAGAGCTGCTCAGTTCTGTGCATTGAGTTCTTGCATTGCTTTGGTGTAAGGGAGCTTTGTGCCTAATAGTTGGGCTTTTGTAATCTACGCTACAAAATTTGTAAAATGTGAACGTCATAGTTCGTGAAGCTTGTCCGATGACTCTACTGACTCCTGAAGACGTCTATATTCAGCTCGAACATAATCAGCCCCTCCACCGTGCTGATTTGAGCGGTATTGATCTACAAAACAGTTGTCTCGATCGCGCCCGGTTTCTCGAGGTCTATTTGCAACAGGCCAATCTCAACGGTGCCTCTTGCCGGAAGAGTGATTTTCGGCAAGCCTCACTGCAACAGGCGATGCTGGTGGCGGTTGATTTCACCGCCGCCAACTTGATTGCAGCCAAACTCAACCAAGCCGACCTCACTCGGGCGGCACTGCAATGTGTTCAAGCGGAGCAAGCCAGTTTCCACAATGCCACCGTCGATGGTGCGAACTTCCAGAAAGCTGATTTAACCGGTGCGGATCTCCGTCAAGTCAAAGGTCAAGCCACGGACTTTACAGCGGCCTGCTTAAACGGAGCCCAATTGAGCGCGTCCCAACTCTCCCAAAGTATTTTTAACGCAGCGAATTTGTTCCGAACCCATCTTGCTGGGGCGATCTTGGCTGATACCCAATGGCTGGGAGCAAATCTGGGCTGGGCAAACTTGTGCTGTGCGGATCTCTCCGGCGCTGACTTAACCAACGCTGACTTAACCGCCAGTCGCTGCCGAGCCACAAATCTCAGCCTAGTGCAATTGATTCAGATTGAGGCGATTAAGGCGGATTTTTCCCAAGCTATTTTTTTAGAAGCGGATCTCAGCTATAGCTCCCTGTTTAGCGCCAACCTGAGTGGCGCGTATTTTACTCACGTTCAATTGGTGGGAACCAACCTACAGCAGGCAGACCTGTCCAATACCGCCTGGGATCAAGTGGACTTGACCCAGGCTCAGGTCGAGGGGGCGATCTTTAGCAATGCTCAAGGGTTAACCGCCCAGCAAAGAGCTTGGCTGCGGTCAGAGGGGGCATTTGATGTGCCCAGTTAGGGCAGGTTAGTCCGCTCTCGCTTGGCGTACCGCGTCGAGTAAGATATTTGCCCCAAACCGCACAACATCTGTGCAAGGCAGTCCGGTGTCGGCTGCGACGCGGGCGATCGCAGCCTTCGCCGCAACCCCATCCAAGGCAACGGTATTGAGCGCAATGCCCCGGACGCGGGTAGGGGGGAAAGCGCCCCCGCCCGCAGCCACTGCCTCATAAAGCCGAACCACCTCTGGCAAAGGCGGGATTTTAACGTCAGGACAGCTGTGGATCGTGTCTCGGTCGATACGATGAACCAAGATCAGATCCGTGGGTTGACTGCCGCGCAGCAGGGGGAGCGTCGCAGTTGAGCCAGGGTGTAGCAGTGACCCTTGCCCTTCAATCCAGAGCAGATCGCAGTCCTGACCCTGCTCTAACGTCTGCTGTTCGATCGCCCCCGCCGCAAAATCCACCCGCACAGCATCCAGGGGGACACCCCTGCTGGTAATAATCATGCCACTTTGCCCCGTGGCCAAAAAGGCGGTCGCGTAACTGGCTTGACGCGCTGCACGCCAGAGCTCCAACCCCGCTGACATTTTGCCAACACCCATGTCGGTTCCCACCATCAACACCCGTTGACAGGCAAGCGCTCTGGCCCGCCCCTTGCCAATCATTAAATTAGCGGGTTCCTGACGGACATCCCAAATCCATTGGCCCGGTTGCAAGCCACCGTTGCTCTGGCTGCTAAATTGAGTCGCCATGGGGGTATGCAAGCCATTCACAACCGATAACCCTGCAGCGACCCCGAGCTGAACCTCTTCCCACCAGGCAACAGGCAATTGGCCCCCTGAAGGCGCAATACCAATGAGCAATACATCGGGCTCATAGGCCAAAGCATCGCTGACAGAACCGACAATGGGCAGAGTCTGGGAGCAATGACCGCTGTTGCGGTCTCGATTGAGGCCTCGATCGCTAACCGAGAAAGATTCACCCCGACAGTCCTGATCAATGAGGGCGACCACAGGGGATTCCCCATAACGCAAGAAGGTCAATCCGGTCTTGCCACTACCATCCCGAATGCCTTGATGGAGCAAGATGGCAACACGATGCTGAGAGGAAAGATAGGTCATGGTGGGGCAGGGGTTGAGGGGACGCTAGTGATGACACGCCCCAGGGTATCTATATATAGATTGTGTCATTGGCACAACGTCCTGTCTGGCCCCCTGGTGCTCTAACCGTGCCAAACATTAACCCTGAAGCCATGCTTTGTTAAGGCGCGTTACCAGTTAGAGCCAGAAGCCTTACGGGACAAGCGATTGAGCGCCCGACCCAAACAACAGGAGAGGGGCTCTAAGCGAGTCACCGCAATGGCTTGAGGTTTAACTGATGACAGCCCCTAAGCAGACAATCCCCTAAGCAGACAATCCCTTAAGCAGACAATGAGGATGCCTTATCCTTGTCTTAAGACGATTCCCTTAGCCTGCTAATTGCAAGTTGGCCAACGATGAGCCGTTGTTCAGTAACGCCTGAGCCGTTTTTCAGACCGTGATGGGTGTTGCAAAGCAGTCGGTGTTCAACCCTGATTTTGGGAAAGTAGCTTCAACTTGTCCGGAAGTTAGCCCCATGCAGGGGTAGAGGTTTCAATCGCCCCTATACTAATGCTACTATTTCTCAATAAATGGAGTGGGACTTAAGGAGGTCTCATCCACCCAATGAATGGCGATCGCAGCGGACGCTCGACCTCTAAAAGCCTTATATATCAGGAGGTTTGCTCGTTATCGCGACGGTGATTACAATCGCTAATCAGTGACGATGGCTCTGTATTCTTCAATACTATTTGCTTGGAATTCTCGTTTTTGACATTTTGCCACTAGCAAGAATATCTTGCGTTATAATCCGGGATGTCAAGTTTCAGTTGCAGGGCTATCCACTCCCTTGACCATTTAACTCTCCAAATGATAGAAGGCGATTGTGCTCTAGCGCAATGCCCAAGGCGATCGCCATCTAGCCTCAGGAGGTTCCTGTCAGGGAGCGCAACATCCAAAATCTATTCTTGAGGAGTGAAGGATTTACTACTGATGTCAAACTTACGCAAATATTTACCAGCCGTCCTGGGGTCTTCCCTACTCATGGCCCAACCCTTGGCGGCAAATGCACAGACCAGCACCCAAGATCTGCTCAACCAAGTTCAGGACTACAACAACCAGGGGCTTCAATCCTTGGAGCAAGGGGTTGGTGCTGCTCAGTTTCGCGATGTTTCTCCTAGCGACTGGGCGTATCAAGCTCTTGATGACCTGGTGCGTCGCTACGACTGCCTCAAGGGCTATCCCGACGGCACCTTCCGTGGCAACCGTGCCCTGAGCCGCTATGAGTTTGCGGCAGGTCTCAACGCTTGTTTTCAGACGATTGAGCGTCTGATTGCTGAGCTCGGTGGTGATATTGATAGTGGAGACCTAGATTCCATCCGTCGCCTGAGCGGTGAGTTTGAATCGGAACTCGGTGTTCTTGGTGCTCGCGTGGATGCCCTAGAAAACCGTGTTTCCTTCTTGGAAGACAACCAGTTCTCCACCACCACCAAGCTGAAGGGTGAAGTGGTTGTGGGTCTGCAGCAAGCCTTCTACGATGGTGACTTTGACAATGGTAGCGACGGCGATCGCGTCACCGAATCCCAGCCCAGCGATGAAATCACCTTCTCCTATCGCGCTCGCTTACGCCTGCTCACCTCCTTCAATGGCGAAGATACCCTGGGTCTGCGACTGGCTAGCGGCAACATCAACCAATTTGATGTTTACTCGACACCGCGCACTCGCGAAGCACGGGTGGCTTGGCGCAACGATACAGGCAACAGCCTTGAGATTGACCAGGTTTACTATAAAACGCCCCTGAGCGATAAGGCCTCCTTGCAATTGTGGGCCATTGGTGCCGGCCGAGATGACATTCTCACCCCCATCAGCCCCTTTGCCTCTAGCGGTGGCGGTGCAATCTCTCGCTTTGCTCAGCGTAACCCCTTCATCTACCGTGGGGTGGGTGAACAAGCTGCTGTCGGTCTTGCCTATGAACTCAGCGATGACCTGATGTTTGAAGTGGGCTATATGGCGGGTGATCCGGAAGATCCGACCCATGGTATTTTCAGTGGTTCCTATGCCATTCCTGCTCAGATCACCTATGACAATGGTACCCTGGCTTTGTCCGCCTCCTATGTCCACGGCTATGGCTTAGATTCAGGGTTAGACAACAGCACCGGTAGTTTTGCCTCTCAGGTTAATACCGGTACGCCCTCTATCAACAACTCCTACGGCCTAGAATTTCTCTACAACGTGAGTGATAGCTTTTTGGTCGGTGCTTGGGCCGGTTATGCCGATGCGCGGGTGATTGGAACTGGTGATGCAGAAGTGTGGAACTATGCCTTGAACCTGGGCTTCCCTGATCTCGGCGGTGACGGCAACCTGTTGGGTTTTGTCTTTGGTCGCCAACCCTACCTGGCTTATGCAGAAGGGGGCTTAGCAGGCAACACTGCCCTCGACCTGAACCCCACCGACAGCCGCTCCGACCCGGATACCGGCTGGCACCTGGAGGCGTTCTACAAGATCAAGGTGACGAAGAACATCGAAGTTACACCGGGTCTGTTCTTTATTACGGCTCCCAACAACAACGACAACAACCCCGGTGTGTTGGTGGGTGCAATCCGGACACGTTTCCGCTTCTAAGCGATTCGGCTCTAAATCGATGATTTAGTTCGAGTTTAAGGCAGATTCTCTGCCCTTACACTGAAAAAAAGCAGCAAGCATTTGCTTGCTGCTTTTTTTGATCTTGTCCTTTAAGATAAAACTCTGGACTGACCGCTGCGGGATAACCTTATCCCTCTTTTGTCACGACAGGATTTTCAAACGAATCCTCACTGTTACAGTCAACGAGAGAATGAGGGTTTGACCCCAATATGACAAAAGCGGGTTATACCAAATCCGCTAGGTAAACCTCAAATAAAACTGGGATGAGGGCTGAGCTTGTCGAAGTCCGGCCGCTCAGACGTTCGACAGGCTCAGTCTTCGCTAGTATCCTGCACTTTTTTTTGGGTATAGAACCTGGATTTACTTTGAAAATAGACAATGTTAATACTCTTGCACCAAGTAAATGAAGCTAGCGAGATCCCCCCGGCTACGCCGACCCCCTTGGTAAGGGGGTTTTCATCGTTGGGGGTGATAACCCGTCATGACTCGTTGGTATAACTCGTCAGTCCAGCAAAAAGAGCAGAGGTAGAAATGAACCATCAGCAGGGAGATCAAATGATGACAGCCCCTAGACTCAAACCCCCGTCCAAATCTGGAAAAACCCCTTTGTCATCACCACTTCCTTGCCATTCGCTCGCCGAAAGGTAAACTCATTCCAAAACGGCTCTGCTACCGCCGCCGCCGTCAAGGCCGGCTCCCGACCGCGATCGCGTACCCAATGATAGTGATAGTCTCCCTCCGCTGTTGAGCCATAGAAACAGTCCACCACCTTGACCCCCACCAAATCATCACTGTTGTGGTTATCAATGAGTAGCTGGGTCACATCTGCCAACAGTGGCACCGTGGCACTGGCGATCGCCGCCACCGGATTTACCGCCCACAGCGAGCCCGTTGCTGTCGCCAGCTTTTCTTGCACCGCCGACCGAGTTTGAGCCACGGCCGCTGTTGCCTCCTCCCCCGCAAGCCAGTCCAGGAACAGCGTGTTGGCGGTCTGGCGATCGCCCTGCTGTCGCTCATGGAGAGTAATGAGCTGCTGCAGCGCCGGATTGGTAAACGCCTCCTTAATCGCCTTGCTGTCTTTGGCCCGATCATGCTCCCAACAAAACAGCTCAAAGCGAACATTGCCCTCCTGCCCTGCCGCCACCTCCGGTAGGGCGATCGTAAACTTGGGGTCATTGAGCTCAACCCAGCCCTGTTCATTGTCGGGATCTTCCTTGAGCCTTGTGCCTTCATCAATTTCCGGATTGATCGAGAAGCCCTGCGCCAAAGACTGCTGTTGATTGGCACCCGTTAGCACCCGCCAAGTCCAGTAATATTCACCGTCGTTGCCGGCATCACGGGTCTTGAGGCAACGGGCGGCAACTTGGTTAAAGTGCAAGAACATAGGGGCTTCCTCGCGGGATGGGGGTTCAGGGATGGTGATGCACTGACCCCTTTATTTTAAGGAACGAGTAACGAGTAACAAGTAATCAACGTGAGTTTCAGTTAAGCGAAATTATCGCATTCCTCAAAGCTTTGCAATCTCGTTGTCAAACCCGGTTGTCAGGGGACCCGCCCCCCGACACCTCCCGCTGAGGGGGAAATTGCCCCCTCAGACTCCGGCAATATCGGAGCCAGTATTGTTGATATTACTGAGTTTCAGAGTCTTTCGTGATGTCTGTTTACCAGAACTCACGTTAATCAGTTAAGCGGGCGATCGCAGCGCTCGGGATCGATAGTCTTTCTGGAGATAAATACAGACAATCCTGAAAAAACTTGCCATGATTGAGGGCAGGCAATCGCCCCTCCCCTTCACTCCCTCTGGCCAATGGTTTATGCTGCCCTCGCTCCCCAACGCAAGTCAATTCCTGCTCTTCAGCCGAGCAACGCCCCACCCGCTAAGCGGCCGCAACCATCCACAGAAGTCACAGCGCCGCAGTCGGGAGTTAAGTGGCCTTGGAATGCCGTGGTGAACAATCTATCCATCCCCACTGCGGGGGCCAGCGACGCAACCGGGGCGGGCAAGCTTCGAGCGCAAGCAATGCCCTTGCCCGCAGCGAAGAAAATGCCCGTTCATCCCATCGTTGCTCAGCCCTCAGTGGTGCAGCAAATGGCAGTGACGGGTGCGGCAAACTCAGACGCTTCTTCTGGGGACAAAAAAGGTATTTCTCTACAGGCGCAGCCGAACCGAACCGGGTTGCCGGATCCGCTCAAGACGGGGTTGGAGTATCTTTCGGGCTATTCCTTGGATCAGGTGAAGGTGCATTACAACTCCATCAAGCCCGCGCAAATGAGCGCCCATGCCTACACCCAAGGCACAGATATTTATATGGGGCCAGGACAAGAGCGGCATCTGTCCCATGAGGGCTGGCATGTGGTGCAGCAGATGCAGGGGCGTGTGAAGGCGACCCGGCAGTTGAAGGGTATGGGGCTTAATGATGATGCGGGGTTGGAGCGCGAGGCGAATGTGATGGGGGAGAAAATACAGGCGATGGAGTTGGGGTCATTATTCAGGTCTCCCCAACAGAGGACATCCGATCAGTTCAGAAAAGGGAAAGACCATGCAACAGTCGTTCAACGTTTGAGAATTGACGGACAACTTAAAACTGCACAAGATGTAGAAGCGCTAGTTGATTGTAGTGAATCCACGGACGTCTGGCAAAAGCTGATTGAATGGACGCAGAAAGATATCACATCATTCCCTGACTGGGATGATGCTCTGTTTTGGGCAAGGCTTGCATTGGAGGTCATGGAAACGAAGGATAATTTGCTTGAAACTGCTGCAAAACTAAATTTGTACATCAAAACCGAGGGAACCCAGCGATATTTAAAACAACTAATCGAGTCAGATGGCAAGGGCCCGGGAGATCAAGCGCATCATCAAGAAATACTACGCTACCTTGCGAATGGAATACTCAGAGATGTAGAGCATAAAGCATGGGCAAATGATGAGAAGCACAAATGTCGTTATAGCGATGCTCTAATCAAGGAAAAGATGGGTGAAGCCAGAGTTGAAATCAAAGATTATGATCGCCGACATCAACAAGGATTAGCCATAATGAAAAGCTTTTATAGTCAATTTGAAGACAATCTCATTAATGTCTTGATGACGGGTAAGTCACAGATTTATGTATTTCGACAAGGCGTGCCCAAATGGGCATTGGACGCCATGATGATGGTCTATAAACAATACTCAAAATATCTAGGTACGAACTTACGAGGGATTCAGGGCTTAGCGTATAACTCTGCACTTCCAGCAGGGTCAAGAACTGTCGTTGCATTTACATCAAATATCGCCAAGGGCGGAGCTAGTAAAAATGGCTCATCTTCAGCGAGTCACGGTTCTGGAGCTGATCAAGAGTTTAAGATCGATCCGAAAAACTATGGCAATATCATTGATGACGGAGATGAATTGAGAATTGATGATATCAACTATCAGGTGTGTAACGTTCCAGATAATGGAGATTGTCTATATGCTACGCTCATTCGCTTGGGCGCTGCTGCGCTGGACGTACCCGCACTTCGCACAGGAATCGCCGACTATGAAGATGCAAAAGGAAATTATGGAGATACAGTGCATACTGCTAGAGTTCGTGGCCGAGCCTATGGAACTGTGAATGAAGATCTCCGTGCCTTTGCAGACTGGAAGGGGGGCACTTATATCGTCCATGTGTATGGACATGGAGCGATTAGAGGTGAGCTTGCTCGACAGACGATTGGGGGGGGTGAGCCGGTGTATCATATTCTGTTACAAGGTGCTCATTTCAGACCGCTCGTAAAAATAGGGGTATCGACCCATTCACAAAAGCAAAGAATAACGAAATAGAGTCAGCAATATCGAGTAATAAATAAAGCCCTCTCCTACTGTATACTCCTAAAACAAAATACACAGTAGGGGAGGGTTTGAAACCCTCCCTCACGCAAGATTCTTGGGTTTTGCAATGCGGATTTACTTTGAAAATAGACAATATTAATACTCTTGCACCAAGTAAATGAAGCTAGCGAGATCCCCCCGGCTACGCCGACCCCCTTGGTAAGGGGGTTTTCATCGTTGGGGGTGATAACCCGTCATGACTCGTTAGTATGATAATCGCTTCTAGCGCTTGTGAAAAACCACAGAAAAATTGTTGGCTGGCATGGGCAGGATCTGCTCAAGTTGGAGTTGGTGTGGGGCGGCGATCGCCGCCACCGCATCAAGATCCCGCACGCCCCAATCCGGATTCGTGCTGCGCAAGCTCTGATCAAAGCGAGTATTGCTCGGTGCCGTATGCTGCCCCCCGCGCTTAAACGGCCCGTAAAGATATAAAACCCCCTCCAGGGGCAAAACGCGCCCTGCCCCGGCCATCAACCCCTCGCAGGCGGCCCAGGGCGAGATATGAATCATATTGATATTGACGATCGCGCCAATCGCTGGCGTCAGCGGTTCTGTTTCCACCGGCCAGGGCGATTGACAAACATCCAACACCAGTGGTGGCAGGAGGTTGGGCGTTGGCTGGTGCTGCTGCCAGGCGGTGATGCTCTCCAGAGCCTGGGGGCTGAGATCGCTGGGCTGCCAGATCAAATCGGGAAACTGGGGAGCAAAGCAGAGGGCGTGTTCCCCGGTACCGCTGGCGATTTCGAGAACCGTTCCGGTAGGGGGCAGCACCTGCTGCAAGATCTGCAAAATAAAGTCGCGATTGCGTTGGGTGGCGGGGGCAAATTGACGGCGATCCATCTTTTGTTTACCGAATCGGGTCGTGCACGGTAATCAGCTTGGTGCCATCGGGGAAGGTGGCTTCCACTTGCACTTCGTGGATCATCTCGGGGATGCCTTCCATGACCTCCTCCCGCTTCAGCAACGTTGTGCCGTAGTCCATCAACTCAGCAACGGTCTTGCCTTCCCGGGCTCCTTCAAGAATTTCAGCCGAGATGTAGGCAACGGCTTCGGGGTGGTTGAGCTTGAGCCCTTTGGCTTTGCGGCGCTCAGCCACCAAGGCAGCGGTGAAGATAAGGAGTTTGTCTTTCTCTTGGGGACTCAGTTGCATGGGGAGATGGGAAACAAGATCTCTATTTATATAAGGCGATCGCTGGTGCGATCGCAAATAGGGTTAACGTGAGTTGTGGTTAAGCGAAGCGATCGCATTCCTCGGGAACAGGGGGGATTTCAGGGTGCCACCGAGGCCGCCTCCAGGAAAATCCGTTTCACCTCCTGGTGGCTTTGGCGGATCTTCTGTTCAATGCGACGGGTGGCGGCTTCAATTTCATCGGCTGAGAGGGCATCTTGGAACTCAATATTCATGGCCAGGAGAATATCTTGGGGGCCTAGATGCAGCATGATCGGTGGCTCCATCTGAGCCACGGCGTCATCGGCTTGGACGATCACCCGAATGCTCTCCCGGAGCGCCGGGGCAGCACTCTCGCCAATCAAGAGCCCCTTGGTTTCGGCGACGAGAGCGATCGCCACTACCGTCAGGAGTAGACCAATGGCGATTGAGGCCCAGCCATCATAACGGTTATTCCCCGTTAGCTCACTGAAGAATAGACCCGCAAAGGCAAAGACCAGACCCACGAGGGCCGCGCTATCTTCCACAATGACCACAAACGCACTGGGGTCTTTACTCTGGCGCAGCGCCTGCCACAGGGGCTGTTGCGAGTTGGCCGTATCACGGTTAAATTGACGCAGAGAAACCACTAAGGCAGCTCCCTCAAACAGGGCGGCGGCGGCGAGAACGCCATAGCTGACCCAGACATTGGTTGCGGGGTCCGGTTGCTGAAGACTCTTGACCCCCTGATAGATTGACACCCCGCCACCAAGGGCAAAGATCAACACCGCGACGATCAGCGACCAAAAGTAGAGTTCCTGGCCGTAGCCCAAGGGATGGGTTTCATCTGGGCTGCGCTGGCTGCGGGCTAAGCCATAGAGCAGCAGGACTTCGTTGGCGGTATCCACCAGGGAATGAATGCCTTCTGAGAGCATGGCAGAGCTGCCACTGAGCGCGGCACCGATGAATTTAGCCACGGCGATCGCCAGATTCGCCGCCATGGCTGCATAGATTGAGACTTTAGATTCGCCAACGGCCATTGTTTTTTTTGCTCTGCTACGGCACGACAATTGATCATTCACTCACAGACGGACTCACTTCAGATCGCACTGCCGCTTGGGACTGGGCCTTGGCCAAACGAACCTTCGCCTCCGCTGCATCCGCCTGAGCCGCAATAACGTTGGCGTTCGCCGCTTCAGCCTTCGCCTGAGCCTGGGTCTCAATTGCTCGACGACGCTCGATCTGAGCGGTCTTGCTCAAGCCCAGCACCCCTTCAAACAAAGAAATCGCCCCTTTGCTGCCGCCAGCGGCCACGGCTGCAGTCAAAAAGATGCCAATCGCCGTGTCCTGTCCCTGAGCAAAGAGCACATTCACCACATCAAATCTGTAATGAGTGCAGATGAACCAAGCTACCCCGAAAGCGATGGGGGTTTTCAAACCCTTGCCCGAGAGGTATTGCTCATACCAGCGATATTCAAAGACCAACACCAGGGCTCGCTCCAAGATGAAGGCCAAAATCACCAGGGTCAGCAAAGCTTTGGCGAGGTCGGTGTAGCCGGGTAAGAGCTCAGTGATGGATTCAGTCATGGGGTCACTTGCGCTAAGAGAGACGACAGTAAAGCGATCGCCCCTATTCTATCCAGTCCCTTGAGCCGCCGAGTCAGCCTTTGCCTTTTGTGTAGATTCTCGAGTATAGGAGGTTGGTCAGTTCAGAGATGTGGGTGATTGCAAACTTCTGCACCCTGCATTACTACCCCAACCCCAACTCGCGTTTGAGCAGACTGATGGATTTCTCACCGATGTAGTTCTCACTGCAAATCAAGCGGGGATGACGAATTAGATCATCGCGGGCGGTCATGATTGCCGCCTTGACCGCATCGTAGCTCGCTTTATCGGAGAGGATGGTTTGGGCGGTGCGGACGAGCGAGTTGAGCTTGTAGGTATCATTGACTTGCGCCGTCATCACCAGGAGTTCTTCCCCCCGGAGACTATGGGTGAGAATATCGGCAATGTTGAGAATGCCAGCGCTGAGGCTGACCATGCCAAAGGTGGTGTTGGTGGGAATCGACTTGATCAGTTCAATTTCCTTAGTGTAGTCGCAGATATCGACGGGGATTACCCGGATCGAGCGGGGTACAGCAATATCTTCGGCTTCCTTGATAAAGTAACGGCTGGTGACGACGGTTCCGGAATGGGTCAGGCTCAGGGCGTCGGCGAGCTCCTCCAGGGGAACCAGTTGCACCGGAATTTGCAGCGCCGTTTCCAATTCTTGTACCATCAGCTCACCTGCACCGAGGTCCCGCTGGGGCACGGTCACCAGCACCCGAGCACTGGAGCGCAAGCGCCAGTCAATCTCGGAGAGGAAGAGCTCTCGCGCTTGGGAGAGGGTGCAACCTTGGGTGAGTAGCTCATCCAGGCTCTTTTGCACGAGGCGATAGGCTTCGGGGTATTGCTCCAGCATCGGCGATCGCAGGCTGGTGCCCCCCTCATGGCCCTGGGCTTGCACATAGATGCCCGAGCCCGCTTGGGACTCCACTAGCCCCGTTTCTTCCAGTTGACGATAGACCTTGCTGACGGTATTGCGGTGCAGCCCGGTAATTTGAGCCAGTTGGCGGGTGCTGGGCAGACGGTGACCCGGTGGATATTGACGGGAGGCGATCGCAAACTGGATTTGATCAAAGAGTTGCTTGGATGCGGGGATATCGCTATCGGTTTGGATATGAAACTGAACCCGATTTGCCATAAGTACCTTCGAGAACCGAACAGAGTGTTGGAAAATGCAGACGCTTTTTCTAGTGTAGGCTGTTCCCAAGACTTTCGATGTAACGCTTTTTGAGACCTTCTCGTGTCATGACTCTAGCGCCGATGCCAACTCCGCCGATTCAGACCCAATGGTTGCAACTGCCCCAGAATGACCTCACGATCGCAGCCTACCTCGCCGAGCCCAGTGCCCCCGGCCAAGATCCCGGTCAATACCCTGGCGTCGTGGTGATTCAAGAAATTTTTGGTGTCAACAGCCATATTCGCAGCGTTGCTGAGCGCTTAGCCCAGTCTGGCTATGTAGCGATCGCCCCGGCGATCTACCAGCGCACCGCGCCCGGCTTTGAAGTGGGCTATACCGAGGCAGATATTGTGGAGGGTCGTAAGCATAAGGTGTTGACGACCGCCCCCCAGCTATTGGCAGATATCCAGAGCGCGATCGCCCAACTCCAGGCACGGCCCAACGTTAAACCCGGTGGTGTCGGCACGATTGGTTTTTGCTTTGGGGGGCATGTGGCGTATCTTGCGGCAACGCTACCCAATGTCAAGGCTACTGCCTCCTTCTACGGTGCCGGTATTGCCGTCATGACCCCCGGTGGTGGTGAGCCCACACTCAACCGAACCGCTGAAATTCACGGGGCGATCGACTGCTTCTTTGGCAATGAAGACCCCCTCATCCCTCCGGAGCAGGTCGAGCAAATTGCCGCCGCGCTCAAAGCCCATCAGATCGACCACCGCATCTTTTGCTACGACGGGGCGGGCCATGGTTTTTGCTGTGATCAACGGGCTGACTACCGGGCAACGGCCGCCCAGGATGCTTGGCAGAAGATGCTAGAGCGCTTTGGCGATCGTTTGTAGGGGTGGGGAATCCCAACCGACATAAATAAATCTCTCATCTCGATCGGCAATGGCCCCTCACTTCGCTATCCTGATGCTAGGCATCATTGGCGGTAAGCCTGACCGTCAATGTTTTTTGAATCGTTGAAACTTATCATGACTTCCCCATCCTCCCAACCGTCCTTCTCGATGGACGACTTTGAACAAGCCCTCAATAAGGAGGAATACAGTTACCGCTTCGAACGCGGGGAAGTGGTCGAGGGGGAAGTGCTTGAATACAGTAATGATGGAGCTTACGTTGAAATTGGCGGGAAGTCGCCGGGGTTTGTCCCCCGCGATGAGGTTGCTCTAACTCGCGTGGCAGAGATTGAAACGGTGTTGCCCAAGGGAGAAAAGCTCGAATTTGTGGTGGTGCGGGAGCAGGATGCCGATGGCCAAGTGGTGCTCTCGCGTCGCCAACTGGCGATCAAGCAAGCCTGGCAGGAGCTTGAAGACCTCCAAGCCAAAGGAGAGGTGATTGAAATGCGCGTCACGGGCAGTAATCGGGGCGGCTTGATGGGCCAGGTCTACGGTTTGCGGGCTTTTATTCCGCGATCGCACCTCTTGGAGGCCGAAAAGCAACTGCTCGAAAACGACCAAGTGGATAGCTTGGTGGGTCAGCGCCTCAACGTTACCTGTCTAGAGGTCTCCCAGGAGCGGCGTAAGCTGGTGCTCTCGCAACGGGAAGCGGCGCGATCGGCCGCCATCCAGCATGTGGTGATTGGGGAGTTGGTGGCGGGTACAGTGGTGAATCTGCAACCCTACGGTGCGTTTGTCGATATTGGCGGTCTCACGGGCCTGCTGCATGTCAAACAGATCAGCGCTAAAACCCTGCAAACGCCCCACGAACTGCTCTCGGTGGGCCAACCCATCAAAGTGGTGATTTTGGATGTGGATGAGATGAAAAACCGCCTCTCCTTTGCCACCAAAATGCTCGAGAGCTACGCCGGTGAGATCCTCGAAAAATTTGATGCCGTGATGGCCAATGCCGAGGAACGCTTTGCCGCTAGCAAAACGGCTGCGGCTCAAGCAGAGCCAAAACCCGCGCCGCAACCCGATGCCAAACCAGATGCTCTAGCGGAGCCGGAAGTGGCTGAATCAGACGCTGCTGAGCCGGAAGCTGCTGAGCCAACCCCCACGCCGCAACCTGAAGCTGAGTCAGACACTCCAGCCGAGCCGGAAGCGGCCGAGCCGGCTCCAGCAGCAGTGGATGCTGATGCTACAGCAGAAGAGGAAGAGTAATTCTGATCGATTATTCCAAACTTAGTGCCGTGGCATAGCTTCAAATCACACTGCGCCAAACCCGCACCGTATTATCCCGGCTACCGCTGGCGATCGTCTGACCGTCCGAGCTAATTGCCACTGAGCGGATCAAGTCCGTATGGCCCATCAGGGTATTGAGATATTCTCCGCTCTCAAAGTCCCAGATTTTTACCGTGGCATCGCGGCTACCACTGACGATGGTTTTGCCATCGGGGCTGACGGCCACCGAGGTCACAGACTGGGAATGGCCCCGTAGGGTGCGCAGTACATGACCCGTACGCAGATCCCAAATCTTGATTGTCTTGTCGCGACTGCCGCTGATGATGGTTTTACCGTCGGGGCTGATCGCCACGGAGCGAATTTCATCGGTATGGCCCCAGAGGGTATTGACTGTCCGTTTGGTCTGGAGATTCCAAACCTTGACCGTATGGTCACGGCTGCCACTCACCACCAGATCGCCTTTGGGGGTCACGGCGAGATCCGTCACGCCCTTGGAATAGCCCAGTAAGTTTCCTTTCACTTTGCCCGATCGCACATCCCAGAGCTTGATCTCTCGGGAGCGTCGGAAAAAGCTGACCATCCCAAGCAGGGGTGACATGCTTTTCGAGGGCAGATAACTTAGCAATCCTTCGAGATCAGTCTCAAACTGGGGCTTGGCCGTCTGTTCGGCGCTAGCGCTAATCAGGGTTTGGTCATCGGCACTCAAGGCAACCACATAGATCTTATGGTGGCGATCGCCCTCGATCACCTGAAGCTGTTCGCCCGTCTCCAGGTTCCAGATCTTGATGGTATTGTCGGTACTGCTGCTGATGATCTTCTTGCTATCCGAACTCAGGGCGATGGAGAGAACCGAAGCGCTATGACCACGAATGGTGCGCAGTTCCTGACCGGTAAAGAGATCCCAGGTCTTGATCGTGCTATCTTTACTGCCGGTCACCAGGGTGCGGTTGTCATCGGCGATCGCCACCGTTTGCACCCAATAGGAATGACCCATGATCACCTGGAGACAGTCCATTTTCAACCAAGCCTGCTGGGTCAGGGGCTTGGCATTCGCTGATTGGCGCAGACGGTTACTGATGATCTGCTCGGCCGCCTCGCGCACGGATCCCTGTTCCTCGCGCAGGGCCTGGAAGATGAGTTGATGTCCCGGTTCATCGAAGGCGATCGCATCGTGCATTGCCGCAATCCGTTCGCTGGCGATCGCACTCTCAAAGCGCATTTTTACCTCATCAAAGCCCCGCAACGTTACCATGCCCTCTTGGAGCAGGGGGCGCTGGTTCTTTTTGGTGGGGTCTTCAAAGGCAAACCCGGCAAAGTCCCCGTCCTCCCGTTTGTCTTCTAGGACGGTGTATTCGGGGGTGTCTTCTGCAGTCAACGCCGCGTCAAGCTGTTGTTCTAGCCGCGAAGTCTCCGTGTCAGTGTCTTTACTCGTTTGGGAACTGCGATGATCGCCCAGAATCGTATTTTCTGCTTCGTCAATGGTGTCTTGAAGGTCACTGTCACGGGCTGCACCTGTCTCTGTCTCCTGCTGTGCTGGCAATCGCTGCTCCGGTCGTTTATCCCCCAGAATCGTATTCTCTGCCTCATCTAGCCCAAAGGGATCGGCGGCTAAAGGCTCAACTAAAGACTCAGCTGTCGCGGCTGTTGGCTCCGGATCGGCAGCAGACGACTCGGCAGCAGGAGACGCGTCGGTCTCAGGGGTGAACTGAAACGCCGGATCACTCAGCCAGTCCGGATCGCTGTCAAACCCTAAGTCCGCAAAGGGTTCCGCCTCGCTGTGGGCAGAGATTGAGGGGGGGTCTGAGCGGGTCTCGATGGGTTCAGGGGAGTCTTGATCCTCAATCCGTTCTAGCGCGGGATCGGCCGCTAATGTATCGAGGGTGGCTGCTGACTCCAGGGGCTCGGGGCGATCGTCCGAGTTAAACTCGATTTCGGCGATCGGTTTGAGTACTTCAGCGCTGAGCGGCTCAGGGGTTTGGGTTTCAGGGGGTTTTGCTGTTTCAGGGGGGGGTGAGGTTAGGGCTGGAGACGCTGCTGAGGCAAGGGCTGCTGCACCCGCTGCCGCGGCGCCCGTCACGGCAGTGGGCAGGAGATCGTCTAATTCAAATGCATTGGACTCATCGGTCTCAGTTGGGGTTGCAGGGGCGTCTAGGTCAGCGAAGGGGTCAAAGGGGTCTGTTGTTTCTGGGTCAGCCGGGGGCGTTGATGATACGCTGCTGGGGGCATCGAGGGAGTCCAGACCGAGATCGTCGAGCGAGAGCTCCTCAATCTGGAGTTCTTCTGGTTCAGCGGCGACAAAGTCTGACTCAAAATCGACAAAGGGGTCAACGGCTGCGGGGTCCTGCCGCACAGGGTCGGGGGGGCTGGGGGGCACGGCGGCGATCGCCCCCATTTCCGTCATATCCACGTTCGCCACCTCCATTTCCGCCACCAGTTCAGCCGCTGCAGGTTCCTCTACCATTTCATCGACGGTCTCAGTTGCCGCTTCCGCCGCTTCCGGTTCCGCCGCCGTTGCCGAGCTCGAGGCGGTCGACAGCCCTGCTTCCGGTTCCGCCGCAAACACACCGGAACCGAAGGATTCATCAGGCACAAACTCCAGGCTTAGCCCTTCGGGTGTGTCTGTCGCCGCAAAGTCAGCCTCAAAGCTAGCGAAGGGATCGCCATCGGAGTCCGTCGCCGCAGCGTCAGCGATATCGGTTTCAGGCGGGGCAACGGGCTCGGGCGGGGCAATGGGAGGTGCAAAGGCAGCGTTAAACTCAAAATCAGCCACTTGGGTCAGATCATCCCCCTCAACTGCATTCTCAACGGTTAACTCCGGCTCCGGCTCACGCCATAAATCAGCAGGGAGCTCAGTTGCTGGGGAGGTTGTTGGGGACGCGGTCTGTTGGAGTTCCGCCAACTGAGCGTCTACATCTTCAAGCTGGCTAGCCAGTTCAAACGCCATCGGCTCCGCAGCAAAGGGATCGCCCTCGGGCAGGGCGGGCTCTAGCTCGGGTAAATCCACCGTTAGACCCATATCGGCTTCTGTGGGCGCAGCCACGATAGGCAGCTCCGGTTCAGGCTGGGATTCAACCGGACGCTCTAGCGGCAGGACGCCGGTTTCTTCGGTAAACTGACCGGCTGTCGGTACGGCAAAAATATTTTCAGTGATGGGGTTGGCCGGCGATTGCTCGGCAATTTTGGCTTCTGGACTGGGCGGTTCTGGGCTGGGCAATTCTGGCGAGGGTGTATCCTTGCCTAGGCTGGTCGTAGATGGTGCATCGGCCTCAGCCGTGAAGAGACCTGAGACGGCGGCTTGATCCTCGTCCGAGGTGGTATAGACCGCTAGATCATCCCCCAGAGATGCGACACCTTCGATGCCGTCACTCGCCGTGAGGGGAAAGTCTGGTAGTTCGGGAGGGTGTTGGAATTCTTCGGGGAAATCCTCAGGTAAGGCCTGGGAACTGTTGAACCCTGACCAAAGATCATCATCGGCAGAACGGGAGGTAGCTGTTGTTGGGATGGGTGGAGGCGGTGGGGTTGAGGGGTCAGTAGGACTGGCGATCGCAGCAGCGGCAAGCGTTACAGGTTCAAGTGTGGGCTCACTTATGGGCTCAGGGGCTTGAGCAGCTTTTGCCTTTTGGATGGCAGACTTGACCACCTGTTTGAGCTGTTTGCGATTAAAAGGCTTGGTCAGTAACTCCAGAAACGGGTAGGTTGAGGCTGGGGGGCGATCGCCCGCTTCAACCAGAATCACCAGGGGAATCTGATTCAAACTGGGGTCAGCCTGTAAATGCTGCACGATCGCCCAGCCATCAATCTGGGGGAGATAGGCATCAATCAAGATAAAGCGAATCCGCCCCCGCTCTTGGTGAATCAGGGCGAGGCCCTCCTGCCCATTGCTGGCTTCTGCAATTTCATAGTTGCCATTGGGCAGAAGCTGCCGCAGACGTGTCCGGTCTGCGGTATTGCTATCCAAAATGAGGACTTTATGACGGGTCATGGCGATCGCAGCAACGCTGGCGCAGCAGCTCTAGGAAAGATGATGCACTCGTAAGAGATATTGCTACCTATGGTAATGGTAGGGGCGCGATCTTGATGCGGTTATGTTAATGGGCAAGGAGAGACTCGAACTCTCATGACCGGGGCCGCCACATTTTGAGTGTGGTGCGTCTACCAATTCCGCCACTTGCCCGTAGCCTTGGTATTATACCCCCCGCCTTCTTGCAACAGCAAGCATTGATACGCCGAGGAATGGGCCCAACGATCGATTTCTCGGGCTCGCAGCACCGGCAAGGGATGAGTCAGTTGCTGGGTTTGCATCAGTTTAATTGCCTCACCCAGAGGTGTTTGGCTGATCTGATCATAGTCACGGGCCTGAGCAATGAAGGCCGCCAGATTGAGCTGGGGCGCGAGACGTGGCGAGCCCCCGGCCAGCTTCATCAAGACCGACATCACCACCTTCGGGTTTTGGCTGGCGAGTAAAGCGGCGCGATCGCAACTTAGCTCTGCACAGCGCAACCAGGTCAAAAGCTGCATCTGCAAGGTTTCCGCCAACATTGCCCCCCAACTGGGCAGCAAATTAGCGGCCAGCAGCAAGAGGTTCGCCAAGGTGAGATACACGCCATGCTCACATTTAAGATGCCCCAGCTCATGGGCGATCACTGCCTGGATTTCCTCAGGCGTCAAGAGCTCGATCAGCGCGGTATGGATCACCATAAACGGCTGCTGTCCGCGCATCGCTAGGGTATAGGCATTGGGCACCGGGTTTTGCTGAATATAAAGTTCGGGCGGCTCAAGATCCAAGACCTGGCAGGCCTCCAGCAACAACTGGTGCAGATCCGGCAACTGCTGCTCACTCACGCGAATACTGGTGGCAATGTTATTGAGATAAAACACCTGCTCTGCCACCGGCCCCAACAAATTCCGGATGGCCAAATCCAACCCCGGCAACTGCTGGAGGGCTTGGGTGGCTTCTTGATCCAGGGGATGGCGGAATTGGCTGGCTTTGAGACCAATGAGGGGTATTTTGACTGAAGTCATCGCAGACGTGGGAACCGGGTTCGCTTGATCATAACGTTCTGCTTCACACTTTTGCTCTACATCCGTGTGTGAGCGGCGATCGCAGGCAAGATCTCCTCCGCCGAGCTTTCAAATGCCGTTTCACCATCAATGAGCTGGAAAATCAATCCTTCGCCATCAAGCGTCAGTTCTGCGGTGCTCACATAATGCCCCCGTTGATCGTATAGCAACAAGAGAGATAGTTAGGACATCGCGTAGGGTGGGCATTGCCCACCAGTAGGGGATTTACAGCTTCCTAAAATGTCCTAACCAGCACTATCGCTGCTATAGATATCCACGAATCGTCTAGACCTCAATCCTCCCTCAAACTGAAATCTTTGGAAAGTCTCTAGGGGGGTTGGCCATTTGCCGATACAATTCTCTACTGCGCTTGCTGACAGGCGTGAGGGTAACGTTATTTGAATTGCATGGTTATGTCGAAAGTTCTCGTGTCCGATTCGGTTGATCCCGCCGGGATTGAGATTCTCTCTCAGGTGGCAAAAGTCGATGTCAAAACCAAGCTGAGTGAGGCCGAACTCATTGAAATTATTCCAGAATATGATGCCCTCATGGTGCGCTCAGGAACTCAGGTGACTGAGGGTGTGATTGAAGCGGGCAGCAAGCTCAAGATCATTGGTCGTGCAGGCGTGGGGGTCGATAACATTGATATTCCCACCGCCACCCGACGGGGCATTGTGGTGGTGAATTCTCCGGAGGGCAATACCACTGCCGCAGCGGAGCATGCTCTGGCCATGATGCTTTCTCTCTCTCGGCATATCCCGGCAGCCAATGGCTCCCTCAAGGCGGGGCGTTGGGATCGCAAGCAATTTATGGGGACTGAGGTTTATAAGAAGACGCTGGGTGTGGTGGGCCTCGGCAAGATTGGCTCCCATGTGGCCACCGTTGCCAAAGCCATGGGCATGAATTTACTGGCCTACGACCCGTTTATCACCGCCGAGCGGGCTGAACAGCTCGGTTGCCGTCTGGTGGATCTCGACTTTATCTTCCGCGAGTCGGACTACATCACCTTGCATGTGCCCAAAACGCCAGACACAACCCATCTGATTAACGCTGAGGCACTGGCGAAGATGAAGCCCCAAGCCCGGGTTATTAACTGTTCTCGGGGTGGCATTATTGATGAACAGGCGCTCTACGATGCCTTGGAAGCGGGCAAAATTGCGGGTGCTGCGCTGGATGTGTTTGATAGTGAACCCTTGGGTGACTCACCACTCAAAAGCTGCGATCGCGCCGTCTTGACCCCCCACCTGGGTGCCTCCACCGCCGAGGCCCAGGTGAATGTCTCAGTAGACGTAGCCGAGCAAATCCGTGATGTGCTGCTCGGGCTCCAGGCGCGATCGGCCGTCAATATTCCAGGGCTCAACCCCAACGTGATGGAGAAGCTCAAGCCCTACCTCCAGCTCGCTGAAACTCTGGGCAATTTGGTCAGTCAACTGGCCGGCGGTCGCATTGCTCAGTTCACCGTCCGCCTCCAAGGGGACTTGGCCACCGAGCAAAGCAAACCCCTGGTCACCGCTTCCCTCAAGGGGTTGCTCTCACCCGCGCTGCGGGAGCGGGTGAACTATGTCAATGCCGGCATTGAAGCCCAAGAACGAGGCATTCGCGTCATTGAAACCAAGGATGCCTCCAAATCCGACTATTCCGGTTCGCTGTATCTGGCGGCCAAGGGCTCTCGCGGTGAGCATTCCGTCACGGGAGTGTTGCAAACCGATGGGGGCATTCGCGTCACGGAAGTGGATGGCTTCCCCCTGAACTTGCCCCCCACGGGACATCTGCTCTTTACCTTGCACCGGGATATGCCAGGGATCATCGGCCGGATTGGTTCCTTGCTCGGCAACTTCAATGTCAATATCGCCAGCATGGAGGTGGGGCGACAAATTGTCCGCGGTAATGCCGTCATGGCTCTCAGCCTGGATGACCCGCTGCCCGATGGCATTCTGGAGGAAATTACCCAGATCCCCGGCATTGATGATGCCTATGTGGTCACGCTTTGAGGCTTTTACATCGGTTTTCAGGGGCAGCCGTCCCGGTGCCCCTTACAATTGAGACTGCGGAGTTAGACGATAAACCATGACCAGTCAATGGTGGGAACTCAAAATACAAGGACAGCCTTCCCTTGAAGAAATTGTCTATTGGCGGCTGGATGATTTTGGCTGTCATGGGATGGCAACCGAGCCCCAGAATGAGAGTCTGGTCTTGATTCGAGCCTATGCTCTCCAAGAGACCTTTCAGGAGCTGGATATCGCTGCCTTGGCAACCTGGTTACGCCAGGATGCGATCGCCGCTGACTTTTCGCCCCCCGAGATTACCTGGAGCCTGATCGATGAGGAAGATTGGGCCACAAGTTGGCAGGCCGATTGGCATCCCCAGGAAATTGGCGATCGCTTCCTCATCTGCCCCGCCTGGCTCGACGTCCCCGCCACCGATCGCCTGGTTTTGCGCCTCGACCCCGGCGCGGCCTTTGGCACCGGCGTTCATCCCACCACTCAGCTCTGTTTAGAGTCCCTGGAGATGCGGGGCGGCCCGGGCAGTGGCAGTGGCCCGGAAACGGCGATCGCAGACATCGGCTGCGGCTCTGGCATTTTGGGTATGGGTGCAATTCTTTTGGGCATCGGCACCGTCTACGCCGTCGATACCGATCCCCTGGCCGTGAAAGTGGCCCAAGACAACCGCGAGTTCAACAAAATGACCCCCGAACAATTGGTTGTGACCAAAGGCAGCTTAGAGCAAATTTTGCCCCTCGCTGGGCGATCGGTTGATGGCCTCGTTTGTAATATTCTCGCCGAAACCATCATCGACATGATTCCCGAGATGGCCCAGGTGGTTAAATCCAAAGGTTGGGCCATTCTCAGCGGTATCCTGCTCGACCAAGCCCAGGATGTTGCCGAAGTGCTAGAGAGCAATGGTTGGATTGTGGCCACGCTCTGGAAGCGGGGCGAATGGTGTTGCGTGAATGCTCGACGGGCAAGTTAAAGCGCGGCTTGAACTCCCCTTAACAAGATAGGGATATTTATTTATTGAAAAGAATGCAAGTCTACCGTAGGGGCTGGATTTCGGCAGCCCTGCGTCAGTTTGATGGAGGCTAATACCAGATCCGGATTGTATGCAACCAAAAAGCGAAGGCTGAGCGTCAGGGTTTCGACTCCGTTCTGGACTGAGCGGAGTCTAAGTCTCACCCCTCAATCTCACCCTTGGCTTTCCAGATTTATTCTGAAGATAGACAGGATTCATACCCTTGCACCGAGTAAGCGAAGCTAACGAGATCCCCCCGGCTGCGCCGACCCCCTTGGTAAGGGGATTTTCCTGGTTAGGGGTGATGGCCCGTCATGACTGATACCAAATCCTGATTGTTATAGAGCCAGGCTAGAATGTGCTCCAAATCACCTTGCACAAACGTGAGTAAGGCGTTGCTCAAACATTATTAATTGAACAAAGCTTATTCGCATCTCACAGGCGTGAGATTGTCCGCTTTTCGCTAGCCTATCCTTCATTCTTATCGCTAAAATTCCGGATAGTAACGATCACACTTGACCTCAAAAAAATCCCCAGATTTGATCATGTTTAGATTTTCTAAGACACTCTTTTCTGTCCTCAATATTCAGGATATCTGCGCCAAGGCCCTGCAAACGAAGCAAATTAAGCAGGACAAGATTCACACCTTAATGGCAGTCCTCGCCCGACCCCAAGAACTCTCAGCTCAAGAGCAAACGGTGATTCATCAGCTCCTAAACACGGTTCAGCAGGGCGATGTACGGGTTGTTTTTTAAGGTTGGAATCCATGTTTATGGGAATTAAGACCCGGTTCGGATCGCTCACTGAGATTTAGCCCTGTAGGACAGAGATTCTGTAGGGGCGATCGCCCTGTGGTTGCCCGACCGGATTTGTTGCGTGACGTTAGGTTGGCAGGTAATGACGGTAGGATTCCGTAGGGTGTGTTAGCAGGGGAGCAATCCATCAATAAATGGCATGGTTTTCGCCCCTGCGTAACGCACCAAAACCCATCGATAACCTTAAGCCAAGAATCCATTCGTTTATTAATGCTGCGGTTAGTGCGTTACGGCGGAAACAACAATTATCGAATTTCCCCAATAATCCTCGTCCACCTAACATACCCTACTGCCGTGGCACAACTAAAATAGTGGGATAGATTACTAATAGATGGGATAGATTACTAATAGAACAGTGCGGTATCCGGAACTTGCCGACCACCAGGATTGAAGAGCTTTTTTAACACAGCATTGAGCGTCTGTCGATCAACCGGGTGTTGGGCATCTGTTGCCAAGAGCCGCGTGACCCAAAAATTGCCCTGCTGCTCTAGGAGGCCGGCGATCGCCCGGGCATCCTGAACCGCCGACGCTAGATTTTTCGCGTTGGCGTAATGGTTAATTCCCACCACTAGGGCATCTCGACTCATACTTCAATGCTCCGCAACCAATGACCTAAACTGAAAGCGACGTAATCACTTGCCCAGCATGCCGCACCTCAATCCGATTCGTCTGGATGACGACACCACCATTTATATTGAAGCTGCCGACGCACCGCAAGCCCCGGTCAGCGAGGCTGAAGCTGAATCTGAACTGCAACCCAAATCATTTGGCGCATTTTTCTCGTAAACGGAAGCGGAATCGGGGAGCGATGCGGCCAACATTGTTGATAACAATTTAGACTTTGGGGCGATCGAAACCCTGATCAAAACCAGCACCCAACGCACACTCAACGCCTTCAAAGATCTCGCTGCTAACGTGGACAAAGTAACGCTGGAGTTTGGCGTGACGGTTAGTGGCAGCGTCGGGGTTCCCTACATCACCCAAGGCGAGGTGGGCAGTAATTTCAAGATTAAGGTGGAATGTTCGTTTCCAGAACGCAAGTAATCTTAGTTCTGGATCAGCGAAACAAACGATCGCATTCCTCAAAGCTTTGAAATCTCGATGTCAAACCCGGTTGTCAGGGGCCCAGCCCCCCGACACCTCCCGCTGAGCTAACCTTGTAGGGGTTTCGCAGACCCCCTTACAGCAAGGGTTTTGCGAACGCATTTTTTGGGACTTAGCCGCCGAATCCTGGCAAACGTGAATTTCGGTTAAGCACAGCGATCGTATTCCTCGGGAGCACTGAAATCTCGATGTCAAACCCGGTTGTCAGGGG
>JBCDEB010000046.1:0-42968 GCA_039180005.1 Cyanobacteria bacterium P01_G01_bin.54
GCGAAGATGAGGGCTGAGCTTTCTTTCTGGCTCTATACAATCAGGATTTACTTTGAAAATAGATAATGTTAATACTCTTGCACCAAGTAAATGAAGCTAGCGAGATCCCCCCGGCTACGCCGACCCCCTTGGTAAGGGGGTTTTCATCGTTGGGGGTGATAACCCGTCATGACTCGTTGGTATCAGGTTGAATAGATTTTAAGTTCACACCAGTGGGTTTCCCCGCCCTGCAACCCACTCGATGACATCGGCAGGATGGCTCTAAAAGGTTGCGCAGGCACGGAAACCGACCCTACAGTCGATTAGGATTGGCTCTGGTAAGCCTATAATAGCCCTACCTTTGGGGAGGGGCGTCTCGCGTCGCGATGACCGGGGTGGGCGGGTATGTATCGTCCCACCGAACCCTTTCATCACAATGCCTAGCGACTGCTCCGCTGCAAATCAGCCGACACCATAATGTTGTAGTCCTGTAGGACGCGTTTACTCTTTAACTGCCGACTCTGAAGTCTGCTGGGCTCGCTCGATTGCCAAGTGTTGGCGCTCACGATCAAGCTCAGCTTCTTCCGCTTTGAGGTGTTCGTGGCGGCTCGCCAGTTCGGCTTCTTCGGCTTCTAGGCGCTCGCGGCGGCTGGCCAGCTCTAGCATCTTCATGCTCATCTCTTGGCTCTTAAGGGTGAGTTCCTGTCGCCATTGCTCAATGTTTTGCGGATCGCTGAGTGGGGAGGGGGCTGTGAGGACATTTAAACCTTGGAGGAGCTGTGGCAGGGCATCTTGGATGTTGGCGCAATTGAAGTTCGCATCGAGCTCCAGTAGAACTAATGTGCCTGCTGGCCAGAACTGTGCTTCAGCCTCACTGAGTAAGCTCACAGTGATGTTTTCCTGCTCTGTATGACTTTCCACCGCCCATTTGCCATCCGTCACTTGACGGGCCAACACCGCAACTGAAAGCTGCTGGGGCGGGGTATGCGTCTTAACTTGGGCAAGGTAGACCATGTGATCTCGGAGCGAGAAATAAGCGGTAGTTGAATCGTCGGCCAATCATTGGAGTTGGGTAAGGCGATCGCGCAAAATCTCGGCTTGCGTCTGGGCCTCTGCGAGGGCTGCTCTCGCCCCGGTAACCACTGTCTCAGGAGCCTTGCTGACAAAGCTCTCGTTTTGCAGGCGACCCGTCAGGTTGGTAATTTCCTTCTCCACCTTAGCGAGTTTTTGGCTTAATTTCTCCCGTAGGGCGGCGACATCCACCAAGCCTTGCAACGGAATCAACACCTGCACTGTCCCCACGACCCCCGCAAAGCTGCGCCCCATATCACTGGGCAGTTGGGCAGAGATAGCGATGGACTCGCCTTTGGCCAAATCCTGGATATAGGCTTGACCGGCGGTGAGAATACGGCGCTCCTCAGGGTTCTCACTCTGGAGAAAAATGGGAACTTTCGCACTGGGTTTAATCTCTGCTTCAGCGCGAAGGTTACGAATCGTGCGCGTCGCCCCAATAAGCAGATTGAATTCCGCTTCTAAGGTGGGGTTAATCAGTCCTAAGACTTCGTTGGGGGTGGAGTCACTGGGAGCCACTTCAGGGGTTGGATTGGGGGGATCGGGGTGGGTCGCCTCGGGCTGAAGGGTCTTGGATTGAACGGCTTCAGATTGAGGCGTTTTGGATTGAGGTGTTTCAGGCAGGGGATCATCGAGCTGGCTCCACATTTGCTGGAGCACCTTCTGGAGCCATTGTCCGGTCGCTTGACGGCGATCGCGCCAGAGCAACCGTGTAACCCCAAAATAGAGAACCCAAAATAGTCCGACCAACTGGAATGCCGGTTCGACCAATGGGATGCTGTTGAGTGACGCTAGCGTTGCGCCGAGGAGCTTAATCCCAAAAATAACACCCAAAATAATTCCCAGAGTTAGCAGCAGACTTTGGTTTTCAGTGAGCCAGTTAGTGAGCCATTTAGGTAGGTCTAGGGTGGCTGGTTCGACAGCAGGCGCTTGCACCTCAGGGGCCGGACTCTCGCTAGCTGGGCTCTCATGGGTCTGGACAGTTTGGGTCTGGACAGTTTGGCTTGGGTCAGACTCTGTTTCAGCGGTTGATGCGAGATGCTCATCCTCCGGAGTAGTCGCTGTTGGTGCAGCGATGGACTCAACTAAGTCAGGGGTTTCGACCGCAATGGGCGTCTCCACTTCGACTGAGTCCTTCATAACCAAAACTTCATCTACTACCGGATAGGCCTGCCGTGCCAGACTCGCTGGGTTCGCTTGAGTGTCGCTAGTCTGGGTGAGGGTCTGCCAGATCTCTTCGGTGATGTAGGGCATAAAGGGGTGCAGCAGCCGTAGAATGCCCTCTAGTACGTAAGCCAGCGTCTGCTGGGCCACTCGACGTGAGGCAGGATCGCTCTCTTCTCGCAGGCGAGGCTTGACCAACTCAATATACCAGTCGCAAAAGTCGCCCCAAATGAATTCGTAAATGCCCTTGGCCGCCTCACCCAAACCATAGTCATCGATATAATCACGAGTTTCCTGGACGGTTTGGTAGAAGCGGGAGAGAATCCAGCGATCGCTCAGCTCCAATGCCGCTATATCGGGATGGCCCAATTGAGCCGGGGTTTGACCCTGGAGGTTTAAAAGTACAAACCGTGCCGCATTCCAGAGCTTATTGGCAAAGTTGCGGGAGGCTTCCACCGACTCCGACTCATCGGTCTTGCGATTGTATTGCAGACTGATATCTTGCCCCGCACCCGCCACCTCCCGAATCAGGGTATAGCGTAGGGCATCTGTTCCGTACTTCTCAATCAAGATCAGCGGGTCAATGCCATTATTGAAGGTTTTGGACATCTTCTTGCCCTTCTCGTCCCGCACCATCCCATGGATATAGACATCTTTAAACGGCATTTGTCCGGTGAAATGTCCGGCCATCATTGTCATCCGGGCGACCCAGAAGAAGATAATGTCAAAACCCGTTACCAGCGTCGAAGTGGGATAGTAGGCAGCAAGATCAGCAGCCTGCTCTGGCCAGCCCATCGTTGAGAAGGGCCATAACCCAGAAGAAAACCAGGTATCCAGCACATCCGGGTCGCGCTCTAGTTGCACGTCTGCGCTAAACTCTGCCTTCGCCTTCTCCTGGGCCTCGGCTTCGTTGTGAGCTACTACAAAGGGCGTATTGTCAGTGATTTGCCCGCCCGTGAGATTCACCGCATACCACGCCGGGATCTGATGGCCCCACCAGAGTTGCCGTGAGATACACCAGTCTTTGAGACGCACTAGCCAATCGCGGTAGACCTTGGCCCAGCGACTGGGCACAAAGCGGGGTGAGTTATGTTCATCTAACTCAGTTAAGGCCAGTTGAGCCAGGGGCTCAATCTTGACAAACCATTGGGTGGAAATCAGCGGTTCAATGGGGACTTTGCCGCGATCGCTGTGGGGAACGGTATGGACATAGTCTTCAATCTTGATCAAGTTGCCCAGTTCTTCAAGGCGTTTGATCACGTTCTGTCGGGCCACAAAGCGATCTTGGCCAGCAAACTCCCCCGCAGCAGCATTGAGTGTGCCGTCCTTATTCATGATGTTGATTGACGGCAGACCATGGCGCTGGCCCATCTCAAAGTCGTTGGGGTCATGAGCCGGGGTGACTTTTACACAGCCGGTGCCAAAGCCAGGATCAACGAGATCATCACCAATGATGGGAATCTCCCGATTCATAATCGGCAGGGTGATGGTGTTGCCAATGAGGTGTTGGTAGCGTTCATCACTCGGATTCACCGCCACTGCCGTGTCGCCCAGCATCGTCTCTGGTCGGGTTGTGGCTACTTCCATTGCGCCGCTACCATCGCTGAGCGGGTAACGAAAATGCCAGAGGTGTCCCGCCACTTCCTTGGGTTCGACTTCTACGTCAGACACGGCAGATTGTGAAGCGGGGCACCAGTTGACCAGGTATTGCCCCCGATAAATTAACCCCTCATCGTAGAGCTTGATAAAGGCGGTGAGTACAGCTTGGGAGAGGCGATCGTCCATGGTGAAGCGCTCCCGTGACCAGTCAGCGGAGAGCCCCAAGCGTCGTAGTTGGTTGACAATCCGCCCGCCAGACTCAGCTTTCCAGGCCCAGGCGCGATCGAGAAATTTCTCTCGCCCCACTTCCTCCTTCGTTTTCCCCTCGGCGCGAATCTGCCGTTCCAGGATTGTCTGCACGGCAATGCTGGCATGGTCGGTTCCGGGCAGACAGAGCGTGTCCTTACCGAGCATGCGTTGATAGCGCACCAGAGTATCGATCAAGGCGGTTTCAAAGGCATGACCCATGTGCAAGCTGCCCGTGACGTTGGGCGGCGGAATGACCAGACTATAGCTACTCTCTTGCCCCGACTCAACGGCTGGCTCTGCTTGAAAAATTGCCTGGTTTTCCCAATAAGCCTGCCATTTAGTTTCGGTACTTTTGGGATCGTATTGGGTGGCGAGGGTGGTGGGCGTTGCGCTCATGCAAGCATTGGTAGGAGAGGATTAGGACTCCATTCTGCCATAGGATGCTAGTCCCCTCACGGTAAAGTGAGACGAGACAGTGGGCAGTTGCTCTAGTATAGATGCTATGGGGCTTGGCTGACATCCAAGTCATCTCAATGGCTGCTGCGCTGGAGCGTCCCGTGTATGGAGTAGGGACAATTCTTTCGAAAGAGAAAATTAAGATTGTGAATTTGCCGTAGGAGCTGGGTCTCCCTGCACTGCGTTAGTCCGAATAGATCCGGCAACCCAATTGTCCAGAGCAATCTAATTTGCATAAATTGGCTCGGGGCTGAATTAAACTGAGGGGCAAGGTATCTCATCACTTTATATCTTTCCATGATGAGCTGGAGTACTGTTGCTGCTTGGGTCTCTGCGGGTGCTGCTGTTGGCAGTCTGTGGTTTGCCTACCAGAAAAACGAACGCGAGAAAGCTAGCGCTCAACCAACCCGACGCATTCCAGCGACACCCACTCCACCACTGCTTACTTTCCCCACTACCTACGCGACCGCCCCAAGCGTGCAGCTAGAGAGTGAAGTGGGCGCAGACTATAGCCAGCTTCAGAAGCTCTTGGCTGCCCAGCACTTCAAAGAAGCTGACCAAGAAACAACCCGCTTGATACTCTGGGTGGCGTCTAGGGAGGAGAAAGGCTACCTTGGATTCGAGGATATTAAGCGATTCCCGTGTCGTGATCTGCACACCATTAACCAACTCTGGGTGCAGTACAGCAGCGGACGCTTTGGCTTCAGTGTCCAGAGACAAATTTATAACGAGGTTGGTAAGAACTGGAGCGCATTTGGAAACCGTGTGGGCTGGCGAAGGAATGGAGTTTGGTTAGACTACAAACGTTACAGTTTCGAGTTCAGAGCATCCGCAGGGCATCTCCCCATTTGTAGGTTCTTGGCGATCAAAAAAGGTTTTTGGAGAGTCGTTAATGTAGGATGGTTTGCAGGTGTATGGTTACAGGGTGGATTACTGTACTCTTCTCTCGCACGGAAATTCGTAGATTGTAATCTGTGAGAATCACAGAAATTCTCAAGAATTATTGAGCTATTGATTCTCACGAATCATTGGCATTCCCGTAACGCAAAACAACATTCGTATCGAGCAGATATTTTGCCATTAGTCATAAATATTGCCGCGATCAAATGCCTCATCCGGCAAGCTCCGAGAAGAACGGGGTAAGGTTTTAACCCATTCTCTGAAATAGGCAGCTCGCTCTGCGGGCGTTGCCCGCTGCCAAAACCGGTTAGGCTGCTGGGCACTTTGTTTGCGTAAGGTCGCAACCAACGCTGCGACTTGCTGTAGTTGTGCCTCATTCAATTGCTCAATATCTTGCTTAAGCTTTGTCTTCAACATGGTTCACCTCCGAACAACTCAAGTCAATGGATTAATGATATCGACTGATACCTATGGGGGCAATCTCCGGAGTCATCACTGCTACGACCTCATTGCATTTGGCCCCAGTGAGGCGGCAGAAACCCGCTAGGATGCGATCGCCAAAGCCTGAAGTTGTGCCATACATTGCTCGAAGAGATAATGAACGGCTGCGAAAAGCTGATCAAGAGATTGAATACTGTAGATATCTTCGTGTTTGGTAAATGAGTTATTTTCGAGCTTGCCGAACTGCCAAACCTTACCATTGGAGACAATACCAAAGATCGTAATATCAGTGGTTTGATTTAATTTTTGTGCGGCAATCATTTCTGACAAGCATTGAGCCCAGCCCTCAGCAAATTTATCTTGTTTGGCTTCGACTAGCATGAAATAGGGTTTGTCAAATACAACTTTACCGAGTTGAGAGCGTTTGGCGAGGATGTATTCTGGGAATCCGGATAAACTTTCATCATAAGTAAGAGATTGGTGACTCCAGAGAATAAAGGATTGACTGTATTTTTTCCAGATTTCCTTGAGTACCGGAAAAATTAGGTTTTCACAGATCGCATATTCAGAGTTATCGACTACGCTTTCCCGCAGCATAAAGTTCAAGTCTTCACGGAAATATTCAGAGATAGCAAAGGGGGTGGGGTCAATAAAGTTGGCTTCACTATAGATGATTTGGAAGGCTTGGAGTACATCGCTAATGTTTTTATATTTACTGAATGACATGTTTACTCCGCTAAGATTTTGATTCTGTTTTTCTACACTAATAAGCTGGCGTGGTTTGGGGCTTTAATCCTATATGTTAATGGGTTTGATTCCGTTGTCGGTGGCGATCGAGTGTGAAAATTAACTTATGCTGTTCATCCGCAGTATTCTAGTGCTTTGTTAAGCGTGAAATGAGGAGGTGTTTCGCAGATTGAATTAAATCATGAAACCCAGTATCAGCAGTGGTTGTGTTGGGTTTCGCTGGGCTCAACGCCAACCTACAATTCAAGGTTGACGCTACACTCGTTTTGATTTTACTGGGCAACAACTTGCCATTGCAGCAGATCGGCTGGAGGACGACGACAGCGCAGTAAGAGTCGCCAGGCGGCGATCGAACCGATCGCCCCAATCAACAAAGCGATCGCCGCCCCCCATTTTTTTTGCTTGAGTGCCACCAAGCCCCAATGCAACTGTAGATACTGTTTAACGGCCTTACGGGAGGGAATATCGGGGTAATGGTGTGGGGCAATGCGATCGTAAATTGATTGCTTGATTTTTTGATGGGTGCGGAGGCGATCGCGCAGGGAAAAACGATAGTTGTAAGCCCCTGGCCAAACTGTGCGATAGGCCAGACTGCGATTGAGAAAGAGTGCATCGCCATATTCAGCAATCTTGACCCAGGAATCAATATCATCAAAGTTGGTATCAAACTGGGAATCCCAGCCGCCTGTTTTCAAAAAGGCATCCCGTTGAAAGGCAACTTGAACCGGCGTACCAAAGGGCACTTGCTCCAGTAGCATACCGTAGTGAATTTCAGGTTGGGGCAGCACACAGATTTCCCCCTGCCCGACTGGGGCTGTCACCGATAATTCCGTTTCATCTGCCGTGACTTGTGCCGCCTGCACCGAGCAAATGACCGCATTGGGTTGCTGGGCGATCGCCCCAGTCAGTTGAGCCAGACAGTCGGGGGCTAAATAATCATCATCATCAAGCAGTTTGATCCAATCGCTCTGGGCCAGTTCCACGCCGATATTAACGCTTTTAGCATGGCCCTGATTTTCAGGGTTGCGCTGGTAGCGAAACTGAGGGTTCTGGGTCGCGAGCACCTCACAATAGGCTTGTGTCCCATCGCTGGAGCCATCATCCACCACCAGCACCTCACAGGCAACGGTCTGTTCCAGGGAGCGAGCGATCGCCCGTTTGAGCAGTGGCAGACGATTATAGGTCGTGATCACGATTGTGAACATGGTTGATTTTAGGCTCCCAATACCATTCTCATCTCAGTTTGCAATCAACCGTTCGCCGTTCGCAATTCGCCGTTCGCAATTTGCAATTATGCAGGTCTGAGCGGAGATGTGTTGGGGGGTTATGATTTGTTGCTCAGAAAATCAGGACAAGTATACTTTATTTCTCATGCTAGAATTCTCAGGCTAATCAAGACGCCAATCATGGTCTATACCCCTCCCTCCGACGCTGAGTTAACCGCCGCCCTCAGCACGTCTGGCTTTAACTTTCAACTGCCTGACCCTGAAGATGAGAATTTGCATGAGCACGAGTTTAAACGTCAGCTCGAGGATGTTTGGCTAGTCTGTGAGCAGTTTGACTTGCAGACGGATATTTGGCGGGGTCGGGTTTTGCGGGCGATCCGCGATCGAGAAAAATTGCAAGGCGAAGGCCGGGGCACAGGCTTTCTCAACTGGCTTAAGGATCGTGAGGTGAGCAAGAGCCAAGCCTATAACTTGATCAAGCTAGCAGAGAGTGCCGACGCACTTCTAGACGCTGGCCAACTGGAACCCGAGGCCATTAATAACTTCAGTAAGCGGGCCTTTGTCGAGACCGCCAACGCCTCACCAGAAGTGCAACAGATGGTCAGCGAAGCCGCCACCTCAGGGGAACAAATCACTCGCCGCGAGGTGAAAGAGCTCACGGATGAATGGCTCACCATGAGTTCAGACTTATTGCCTGATGAAATTAAAACTAAAGCATCCGAGGGCGGGCTGCCCCCGAAGCACCTCGCACCGCTCCTGCGAGAGCTGGAGAAGTTGCCGGATACCCATGTCTCGGCGATTCAGATTGAAGTCGCCAATAAGCCCGACATTGACACCGTGAAAACCATGACCTCGGAGGCGAAAAATCTGGCGAAATATTTGGATGCAGCAGCCCAAGTGCAAACCTTGAAAAAGACCACGATTGATCTGGAACTGGCTTTAGAAGAAGCTCTGCGCTTGGACTGCCTAAACACGGCGGCAGACCTGGTTAAACAGGCCACCGCCCTGGAGCAATTGGTGGCTAAGCTCTTTACCACCTGGAAACGACTCGGAAACTTAGCCGATCGCCTCTACGTCGATACAGGTGCGAGCAACCCTCATCTGCGCTCAATGCTGATGTCGCTGGAGAGCTTAACGGGGGAAGTGTTAGAAGTGCCCCTGGATGAGGTGGGCGAAAAGACGGTACGGTTGCGGATTATGGCAGATGAAACCGGTGAGCATTAATGTGAATCAAACCGTTTTCCTGGCACACATAGGCAGATCGGGTCGCTTGAGGGAGATATATTGTGGCGAGCCCAACAATTAGTATTATTACCATTGTTTTAAATCAGGCTCAGGCACTTGAAAAAACAATTAAAAATCTTCTAACACAGTCCTATGATTCGTTAGAATATATCATTGTTGATGGTGGTTCTACAGATGGAACCTTAGGAATTATTGAGCAATATAAAGACAAAATTTCCCAAGTAATTAGCGGTGTTGATATCAATACCAGTGATGCTATGAATAAAGGAGTCTATGCTGCTAATGGAGAGATGATTGGGATGATATTTGCAGGCGATTTTTATGTTGATGGTGTACTCGATAAAGTTGCAAAACTATATCTACAATATCCTGATGTGATCATTCATGGAAATATACAATATTTGAAATATAGTGGAGAATCTGATCATATTTCTACAGCCAGAGATGATTCAGCCGCCGCAATTAACATTCATCATTTTACAGCGTTTGTTCCCCAAGTCGTCTACCGGAAAGTCGGGCTGTATGATCTGAATTTTTTTCATGCCAATGACTATGAGTTTTACCTCAGAGCAAAAGTAAAGGGGGTTGAGTTTTTGTATTTAGATGAAACAATGGCAAGTATGACGTTAGGAGGCAACTCTGACCGCAACTGGATGGCTAACTATAGGGAAATTAATAAAGCCAGGATTCTCCATGGTCAAGGGTCTATTCAATGTTATATTCGGCTCTGGTTTATGATTGTGCGGACGATCACTCGGAAAGCGCTAGAAAAAATCGGTGCCGATGGCATTATCCGGTTCTATCAGTATTATATTTCTCCAGTGCGGAAGTATCGATCGTGATGGGTTTCTGGATTTGGACTTTGGGAGCATCCCACTTTTGCCAATGCCATCTCAGCACTACCTTCTAGCAGTCCGTCGTCCCCTCATCCCCAGCCCTTCTCCTCAGGGAGAAGGGGGGATTTCCTCTCCCCAGGGAGAGGAGTAAGGTGAGGGGTTGCGTAACTGGGATGCTCCCTGGACTTTTCCCTATCTCTTCTTTCTGGCGATCGCTCATTTATAGAATCGCTCAAATCTTTTTTAAAACAGTCCCTTGAATTCAATCGTTTTGAGATCGGGTCGTTCTTTGGGCAACCATTTAACGCCCTTAATCATTTGATGGATTACGTCTGCAATGGTTCGACCATTGGGATAGAAATGTTCCTCTAGGACAGGGGTTGTGGGACAGGTGACGGGGGCAAACCCCAAACGACGAATCTCGATAGCTGGCTTGCTCTGGAGTTGCTCCAAAACCTGAGTAATGATTTCAGCTCCGGCACCACAGGTCAACCAGCCATTCTCGACCACACATAAACGTCTGGTTTTCTCCACAGACTGGGTAATCGTTTTAATATCCAAGGGACTGAGCCAAATCGGGTCAATGACTTCTGCCGCAATTCCCACATCTAGTAGATACTGCTGGGCACGGAGACATTCAATCTGCATATAGGAAATGCCCACGAGTGTGATGTCCTGGCCAACTGCCGTCACTCGGGCGCGACCGGGGGGCACGGTATAGGGGGCTTCGGGAACCGGGCCAGTTTGGAAGTGGAGCAGGCGATGCTCAACATAAATGACCGGATTGTCATCACGGATCGCCGCCAGCAAGCAGCCCTTGGCATCGTAAGGGGTGGTGGGAGCGACTACTTTGAGACCGGGAATATTCATCAATAGGGCATAGAGCCCCTGAGAATGTTGTGCCCCTTGACCCCAACTTTTGCCAATCATGACCCGTACGACGAGGGGGACAGACACTTGGCCGCCAAACATATAGCGACTTTTGGCAGCCACATTGACCAGTTGATTCATGGCGAGCATCAGAAAGTCCATGCGGATATGGATATGGACAGGGCGGAGTCCTGCCAACGCCATGCCGATCGCCGCCCCGGTCATGGCGTCTTCTGAGAGGGGCGTGCCAAAAATCCGTTCGGGGCCGAAGGTGGCGAGTAGGCCCTGCATGGTGCCCTGGATGGCCTTGGGATCATCCACATCCAAGCCAAAGATCAGGGTTGAATCATCTGTTGCCAGTGCTTGGTGAGTGGCTTCACGTAGGGCGTCAACGTAGGAGCAGATGCGATCTGAGGCTGCAGCTAAATCTGAGTTTAATGCGTCAACAATCGGATCTACAGTAGGGGAGGGTTTCAAACCCTCCCGGAAAGGTTGGAAATCCTCGACTGGGTTTGGGTCAAGATGCGTCGTGCCCTTGGTCATCGTCGGTTCTTTAAACACGTCGGTGTAGAGTTCCGATCGCTCTAGAAAAGGACTCCGCTCGGCAAAATCAAAGGCATCTTGAATTTCGGCCGCCACTTCTGCGGCGATCGCCTCCCGTTGCGTCGCGTCAATCTGTTGGGCCAGTTGCTGCAGGGGATCATTGTCGATCCAGGGTTGTGCCTCCTCCCGCGTCCGGTAGCCCAGGTAATAATCTTCACCGGGTCCTACATGCTCCTTCCAACGGTAAGTCATACATTCAAAGAACCCGGGGCCGCTCTCTCCAAGTCTTAACTGGGCTCCAGTTGTCGCAATCCGCCCATAGATTTTAAACAGGTCATTTTCTTCAATCCGTTCGGCGGGGATGCCGTAGGTTCGGGCGCGATCGCAAATATTAAGTTGCGCCTGGCGCAACCGCTGATGGGTATGAATCGCGTAGGCATTGTTTTCGCAGACAAAGAGAATCGGCAACTGCTTGAGGGCAGCAAAGTTAAGGCTTTCGGAAAAGACCCCTTCCTCCACGGCACCATCGCCAAAAAAGCTAACCACGATCGCGTTCTGTCGCTGATATTTGAGGGCGTAGGCATAGCCAATCGCATTGGCGATCGTGGTACCGACAACAGCAGACGTGCCCATCATCCCTACCTCGGGGGCAATCAGATGCATGGAGCCGCCTTTGCCCTTGGCGCAACCCGTCGCCTTGCCATAAAGCTCAGCGATCATCTGTTTGAGATCACCGCCCTTCGCCAAGTAAAGGGCATGACTGCGGTAGGTGCCAAAGACAATATCTTGGGGCTGGAGTGCGGCACAAACCCCCACTGCGATCGCTTCCTGGCCAATAGAGAGATGAATGGGACTCTTGATCTTATCGGTGGGATAAACGCGGGCAATTTCCTCTTCAACCCGTCGAATGCGGTAGAGAGAACGGAAAAAGGGAAGATGAAGCGAGGGTTTATCCATGAATTCGAGTTTCTAAGGCAGATTGAACGGTGATCAAGAAAATCATGATGCAGCTCAATCTCCCTTTCCAAGGTAGGGCTGTTATGACGTTGACTAGAGAAAATTCTAGATCGGCTGTAGGGGCTGGGTCTCCCTGACCTCGCACAACCTTTTGATAACCTGAGTTTCGGTTCAGCGAAGCGATCGCATTCTTCAAAGCACTGAAATCTCGTTGTCAAACCCGGTTGTCAGGGGGCCCGACCCCGACACCTCCCGCTGAGGGTAGGGTTGTTTTATGTTGACCAGAGAAAATTTTCGATCCTCCCTCCGTAGGGGCGTGGTTTCCGCCATCCGTGTGAACTTAAGCCCGAAACCGATGCCCTGAGGGCGATTGAGACAGGCGCTCTAAACCGCAGACAAAGAGGATTAACAACCCTGGCAGGCGGGACGCCTGCGCTACGGTTTGACTGCTGATGATCCCGTAGCGCGGGCATCTTGCCCGCCACGGTCTGGATTCCATACAGGGTAAGATTTTCAGCCTTAAGTTCACACCAGTGGGTTTCCGCGCCCAGACCCATTGTTGAACAAACCAACCCTGGACAACGGGTTGCAGGGTGTATCGGGCTAACGCAGGGTTGGGAAACCCAACCCCTACACCAGAACCGTCCGGGGAGCATCCCACTTTGGCACATCCAGACTGCATCACCCTCATCCCCCAGCCCCTTCTCCCTTTTTGGGAGAAGGGGAGCCGGATTCAAAGTCCCTCTCCCAGCTTGGGAGAGGGATTTAGGGTGAGGGCTTGCGTAACTAGGATGCACCCACCGTCCGGTTTTCTTTTTTCTCTCCAGAACATAAAACAACCCTGCCCGCTGAGGGGGAACTTGCCCCCTCAGACTCCGGCAATATCGGAGCCAGTATTGTTGCTGTTGTCAAGTTTTAGAGTCTTTCACGATGTCTGCTTATCCAGAACTCACGTTGTGATGACTTAGCATTGATTAAATTCCCTCAAGAACCCTTGATAGGTGACTTGAATGGCTGATTTTAATTCTGTTGTGACCTGCCAGCCCAGGGACAATAGCGGCTGAGAATCGAGGGCTTTGAAGGGTATCCCGTCTGGCCGATAGGTGTCAAATTGGAGTGTGCCTTCATAACCCACCACGATCTGAATCAGTTCAGCCAACTTTCGAATAGAAATGTCCGTGCCGCCGCCCAGATTAATCGGTCGATGATCGCTGTAATGTTGCATGACAAACACACAAGCATCTGCCAAGTCATCCGCAAAAATGAATTCCCGTTTCGGCTCTCCTGTGCCCCAAATTGTCACTCTGGGGTCACGATTTAACTGGGCTTGGTGCATTTTGTAAATCAATGCCGGAATGACATGGGCATTTTCTGGATCAAAGTCATCCCCGATACCAAAGACATTGGCAGGAATGCCCACAATAAAATCGGCCTGGTATTGTTGACGATAGGCTTGGCAGAGTTTAATTCCGGCGAGCTTAGCAACAGCATAGGCTTCATTGGTGGGTTCCAAGGGCCCGGTCAATAATGACTCCACCTGTAGCGGCTGGGTCGCGTGCTTAGGATAACTACAGGAACTCGCCAGATAGAGAAGCTTGCGTACCCCATGGCGATAGGCAGTCTCAATCACATGGGTTTGTACCCGCAGGTTATCCAGCATCAGTTGTGCTGGGTAGCGTTGATTGGCCAAAATGCCTCCGGACTCGCCTGCGGCTAGAAAGACATAATCGGGCTTTTTCTGGGCAAAGAATGCATCCACAGATCGGGCATCGCGTAAATCTGGCTCCTGTTCGCCCTGTCCCATCAGTTTGTAGTAGCCATGGGTTTTGAGCTGGCGGAGAATGGCAGCGCCAATGAGGGTGTTATCGCCTGCTACAAAGATTGTGTCGTTTTGTCTCATTCGGTTCCTTCTAACCTACTTGAAATTATTCATCAAAAAGCAGCACAGTAATTCATTTTTCTCATCGCCCAACGGTGTGGGGAAGAGTTGCAAACCATGGGTGTGAACTTAAGACACCTGAGTTTTGATTAAGCCAAGAGCACGAAAACTCATAAAACGCAGTGAAATCAATAAGACTGGCTCCGATATTGCCGGAGTCTGAGGGGCAATCTCCCCCTCAGCGGGAGGTGTCGGGGGGGCTAGTCCCCTGACAACCGGGTTTGACAACGAGATTTCAGTCGTCAAAAATAATCTGACTCCCGGCAAATTCAAACTGGAAGGACACAGGAATCAGCGGTTTGAGGCGATCGCGCACGGCGGCTTGTTGTTCTGGCGGCACGAAAAGCAAGAGAAATCCCCCGCCCCCAGCCCCTGTCAGTTTACCGCCCACGGCACCCGCTGCCCGGGCATTGCTATAAAGTTCATTAATCTGGGCATTGGATATTTTTGCTCCCAAGCCCCGCTTAATCTGCCAAGCTTCATGGAGCAGTTCACCAAACTGATTTAAATCGTGATTATCCACGAGAACATTCAAGCCTGCGTTAACCAGATCCTGCATTCTGTGGAGCTGACGGTGCTGCTGGGTTAAATCCGGAACATAGCTGCTGGCGATCGCCGACGCCGTCGTGGTTCGCCGAATCTGGGTGTAGAAGAGCATCAGATGGCGGTTGAGTTGGTGGAGGCGATCGCGGCTGACGGGAACCGGCCGAACCGAAATTTCACCATGGGCCATAAAGTGAATGTGATTAAACCCCCCGTAAGCCGCACAGACCTGATCCTGGGAGCCCACCGTCTCCTGCAAAATATCTTGCTCAATGTGGAGACTCTCTTGGGCCAATTGCTGTTTATCTGGCCGCTGACCCTGGAGATGGTACAGCGTATGGAGCAGACCGACTGTGAACGCCGAGCTCGACCCCAGCCCACCCCGAGCGGGCAAGTCCCCCTGATGATGGATCTCCAGACCCCGATTCAGGTTGAGATACTCCAGCGTCGCCCGGACAGCAGGGTGTTGAATCTCGTCAATAGCTTGGCAGTTTTCAATGCGTGAGTCGACCACTCGAAACCGATGTTCAAAACAAGGCGGTAAATAGCGGCAGGTCACGTAACAGTATTTGTCGATCGTTGTTGCTAAGACCGAACCGCCCTGTTGACGACACCAACTCGGGTAGTCTGTTCCACCCCCGAAAAATGAAATTCTCAATGGCGTTCGGCTCATTAACATAGGTTTTCGCTCTTATAGAAATTAAACAAAGACTGCGCCCGTTCATAGGATTGGGATAACCCAATATCAATAAACAGTCCTGGGGTCACAAATCCCCACAATTGACCACGAGTGACCCAATTTACGAATAAACCCATCTCTAGCGAAAAATACTGTTGTTCTGGCATGGCTTGTAGCTCCGAGATATTCAGTAAATAAATACCCGCATTAATCCAACCTGGTTCGGAAACTTTATCTTTCTCGCCAAACTGAATGATCTGGTTTCTAGAATTTAACTTCACCTGTCCAAACCGTTGTACATCTTGCATCTGTGTTAGGGCAATTGTGCAGTCCTGAGGATGTAATTGATGGTATTGCCAGAATGCTTGGAGATCTATTTCACAATAGGAATCCCCATTCATTACCAATGCTATCTCCGAGTGGATCTGGGGAATAGCCAGACGAAGCGCTCCACCCGTTCCAAGGGGAACCAATTCTTGGGAATAAATTAACTCCAGCGATCGCCATCTATGCCCCAAAACTGCTTCTACCATCTCGCCCCGATAGCCTGTACACAGCACGACCCGCTTGAGCCCGGTATCCGCTAATTGATCCAAGAGGTAAGTCATAAACGGACGACCGTTGACCTCGGCTAAAGGCTTGGGGCGATCGCTCACCACCGATCGCAGCCGTGTGCCCAAACCACCTGCTAAAATGACCACCGTACAATCTTGTAATGAGATCTGTACTCGGGATAGATCAGACATTCTTAAACTTACCTCGACCGAGCATCCGGTAGCCCTTGATTAACTCCTGAATTCCCTCATCCAGGGTGCGCTTTGCCTCAAAACCCACCTCCCGCAAACGCTGGTTCGATACGATGTAGTTGCGCTTGTCGGGATCACTGCTAATGGGAGCCGCATGGATATAAAAGTCAGGAATGTAGTCTTTGATTTTTAGAGCAAGTTCTTCTTTGGAAAAATTAGCTGAATCCAGACCTGCATTATAGGCTCGACCCTGCATAATATCTGAATTTTCAATGGCATAAACAAAGACATCCGCTACATCCCGGACATGAATATAATTACGCTTAAAGTCTTTCTCAAATAACGTAATATAACCCTCGAAAATCGCCGCATAGGTAAAGTAATTGACGAGTAAATCAATCCGCATTCGGGGAGACATGCCAAAGACAGTAGCCAAGCGTAGCGTCACAACATTAGGAGATTCTAGAAGTGCGAGTTCGGTCTGAACTTTGGTTTGTCCATAGCGGGAAATGGGCTCCAGCGGTGTTTCTTCGGTGCAATAGGTTTCGCCCGTTTGTGTCCCATAGCCACTGTTGGTATTCGGGTAGACAACGAGCTGCTGCGGACTCCGCAGTCGATTGATCATTTTGATCGCGTCTAAGTTGGTTGATTGCGCCGCCCAGGGATCGCGATCGCAAGCCGTTGCCCCCACAATCGCTGCTAAAGGAATAATTACATCAACTTGTTTGACCAACGTCTGCATTAATTCTGGATTCCGTGCATCGCCAAAGACAAAATCAAAGTTCGGATTCGCACAGAGATGGAATAATGAATTTTGACCATATAGTAAGCTATCTAGGGCGATCACTTGATAGTTGGCAACCAAAAGATGCTCACACAATACAGCACCGAGATAGCCTGCAGCCCCCGTCACTAACACACGTTCATTCATCAATTGCGCTCTCCAAATAAATGAACTTCAACCAGTTGGCAAAGAATATGCTCAATCACAAGATGGGCTTCCTGGATATGTTGAGTCTTGTGATGGGGAACCTGAATCGCCACCTCCACCATTTCGCCTAGCGTGCCTTCGCTACCCGTTAGAGCAGTAGTTCTTATGCCGAGTTGTTGGGCCGCCTTAACGGCTTGTAGCACATTGGCTGAACGACCACTCGTGCTGATGCCCAAGAGGACATCATCTGGGCGACCTAAGCTCCAAACTTGACGTTCAAAGATGTATTGGTAATCACGATCATTGGCAATCGAGGTCAGGATTGAAGTATCGGTCGTCAGGGCGATCGCTGGCAAACCCTCTCGCGGAAAATCTTGATTCAAGCAGTTAATAAACTCCCCGGCAAGATGCTGGCAGTCGGCGGCACTGCTGCCATTACCACATAAGAGCAGCTTCCCGCCCTGATGAATGGCTTGGGTAATGACCTCTGCGGCCAATACAATGGAGGCAAGACAAACTTGAATCATCTGCTGCTGTAACTCAATACTGCCTAGTATATGAACCCTCGCTAATTGTTCAGAATTTGATTGGCTAAAGATGATGCTAGTTTCCATAAACGATAGTCTTAAAGATTTGCTTTTGTACACATTTGACTTGGCGTACAGATTCAAATCAGTTTAGACTTTAGTCCGTATGCAGTTGCCCCAAACACCACAAGACCAAAGATGCCTTAACTGGCCGTTGATGCAAAATAATATCACACGCGAAGATCTGGATGCGCTCATTGACTTCTTAGAGCAAGATGATCCGATCCTCACCCAAGGCAAGACGGTGCAAACATTTGAGCAAGAATGGTCGGACTGGCTGGGATGCCAATATAGTGTTTTCGTGAATTCAGGCTCTTCCGCCAATCTCCTGACTCTGGCAGCAATTCGGGAAGCTTATGGTAGTGGTGAGATTATTGTACCCACCTTAACCTGGGTCTCTGATATTGCCGCGGTTCTACAATGTGGCTTTAAGCCTGTTTTTGTTGATATCGATTCTCAGACTTTGGGGATGGACATTAAACAAGTTTTAAGTCAGATAACGCCGCAAACAAAAGCCGTATTTTTGACCCATGTTCTTGGCTATAATGCACTTAGCCAGATGTTATTAGATGAGCTTGGCGATCGGAACATTCCCCTTATTGAAGATGTTTGTGAATCCCATGGCGCGACGTTTAACGGTCATAAGCTAGGTACATTTGGTCTGATGTCCAACTTTTCCTTCTATTACGCCCACCACATGAGCACCATTGAAGGGGGCATGGTTTGCACCAATGATGAGCAGCTTTATCAGACCCTCAGAATGCTACGCTCCCATGGCATGGTGCGTGAAGCGACCTCCGAGTCACTTAAGCAGTCTTACGGATCGGCTTACCCGGATTTGAATCCTGACTTTGTCTTTGCCTTCCCCGCCTATAATCTGCGCAGTACCGAGATCAATGCCGTGATTGGGCGCAATCAACTCAGGCGTCTCGATGCTAATAATGTGATCAGACGGCAGAATTTTCAGCTCTTCCTTGAGCATCTTGATCCGGAGAAATATCGTACCGATTTTGCCGTCAAGGAGAGTTGCAACTACGCATTTACTTTAATTCTCAAACACCCTGATAATGCATTGCGCGATCGTGTCATGGCAGCGATGCGATCGGCTAATGTCGAATTTCGTCGCGGGACTTCAGGTGGTGGTAATCAATTACGTCAACCCTATCTACGTAAAATCATGGGAGATGAAGTTCATAAACAGTACCCCAATGTTGAACATGTTCATTTTTATGGTTTTTATATTGGTAACTATCCCAGCTTGGAATCTCAGAAAATCCTTAATCTCTGTCATTTACTCAACAGCTTATAAGTGAATCTTATTGATATTTTACAGTCTCCAAAAAATAGATAATGTTTTTCAGGAAAATAAGAGATGTTGATCCCCCTCAATCCCCCTTGGAAAAGGAGAGGTTCGAATCCTATATTTTTGCAAAAGATTATAGAGTGGAGTAAAGCATGTCTCTTCAAATTGATTTGCTTCTGATTAACCCCAGTAATCGTAAACGGATTTATCAAGCTCTCGCATCGGATTTAACTGCGATTGAACCGCCGATTTGGGCCGGCTTAATGGCAACATTTGTCCGTCAACAAGGGTATTCCGTCCAAATTATTGATGCTGCTGCTGAGAATTTGGGGCCAACAGAAATTGCCCAACAAGTTGCCCAAATCCAATCCGTGTTAACTGCGATCGTGGTTTATGGTCACCAACCTTCTGCCTCGACCCAAGTGATGGCTGGAGCCAGCGTTGTCTGTCACGTAGTAAAACAGCAGACGCCTGATCAGAAGGTCATCATCGTGGGGGGTCATGTTGCCGCTTTGCCGGAGCGATCGCTAGGCGAAGAAGCGGCAGATTTTATTGCTGCTGGTGAAGGGCTCTATACCTTGAGCGACCTCATTGCAGAACTGAAAACCCCTCAACCGGACTACACCCGAGTTCGAGGACTCTGGTACTTTGAGGGGTCTGAAATCCGCTCCAATGCTGGCGCACCGCTGGTTCAAGACTTAGCAACTGAACTGCCCGGCATTGCCTGGGACTTGCTCCCTATGGAGAAGTACAGAGCCCACAACTGGCATTGTTTTGATGGTCTGAAACGTCAGCCCTATGCTGCCCTCTACACCACCCTCGGCTGTCCCTTCCGTTGTAGCTTCTGTTGCATTCAAGCTCCCTTTAAGGACGGAAAAGCACAACTGAGTGGAAATAGCTATCGTTACTGGAGCCCTGAGCATGTCATCCAGGAAATTGACACCTTGGTTCATCACTATGGGGTACACAATCTCAAAATTGCTGATGAGATGTTTGTCCTCAATGCTAAGCATGTGCTGGGAATTTGCGATCGCATTATTGAGCGGGGCTATGATCTCAATATTTGGGCCTATGCACGGGTGGATACTGTACAAGATCAGATGCTCGACAAGCTCAAACGGGCGGGCGTGAACTGGCTGGCACTCGGCATCGAAGCAGCGAGCGATCGGGTTCGAGATAATGTTCAAAAAGGGATTGGACAGATCGATATTTATCAGACTGTTCAGAAAATTCGTGCTGCGGGTATTAATGTCATCGGTAACTATATTTTTGGCTTACCCGAAGATGACTTCGAGAGCATGCAGGCAACCTTGGATCTCGCTATAGAGCTGAACTGTGAGTTTGCTAACTTCTACTCAACGATGGCCTACCCAGGGTCTCAGCTCTATCACTTCGCACTAAAGGAAGGATGGGAGCTACCGAATTCTTGGACTGGCTACTCTCAGCATGCTGTTGATACGATGCCCTTAAGAACTAGATACCTAACGGCTGCCCAGGTTCTCGCCTTTCGAGATCAAGCATTTCAGACTTACTTTAACCATCCACGCTATTTGCAAATGATCGATGAGAAGTTTGGAAGGGGAACTATTCAACATATCAAAGAAATGGCTGAGCATAAATTAGAAAGAAAAATATTAAAAGACAAGAGTTACTAGAACTCCATCAGGATAGAGAGCTTCTTTTGGGATACTGAAATTATTAGCATTGAGATCGGGCTGTTGAATGGTTCTTGAAAGAGAGATTCAAAGACTTCATCCTAAATTCAGAAAGTAGCGAAAATGAGGGCTGAGCTTGTCGTTCGCATAGCGTCCCGGAGGGATAATAGCCCGGTCGCTCAGACATTCGACAAGCTCAGCCTTCACTTTCTTTCTGGCTCTATATAATTAGGGTTTTGGTATCATGATTGAAAACATTTAAATCTTCTAGTTAAGAGGTGGATATGTCCCAATTTGATGACTGGAATGGAATGCTGAAGCTACCTGAATTACTTGAAGTTGAGGTAGCCAATACGTGCAATTTACGCTGCCGAATGTGTCACGTCAGTTTTGAGCCTTCCCTCCCGACTCAACTGTTTGATATTGAACTTGTCGATAAGCTTCGGTGTCTTAAAGGATGCTACACCGTCCTTGGCTCTGGCTTTGAACCAATGCTCCATCCAAATTTTTCAAGTCTAGTAAGACAACTGAGTGATCTCAACATGAAGTTAGAGCTGATCACCAATGCAACCCATTGTAGTGAGGAAAAATTGAAGGCTTTGGCAGATGTTGATATGCAGCTAATTACCTTCTCATTCGATGGTGGAACACCTAAGACTTATGATTATATACGTCGTTATTCTAGTTATGAGAAAGTCATTGAAAATATTGAGATTTTCAAGGATAGACTTGCTTCTCAAGAGACTTGTTTTGCTATTAATAATACCATCATGAGAAGTAACTTGGATGAAACGATTGAAGCAATTAATCTTTGGGAATCATTGGATATAGATATGATGCGAATTATCACAATCGTTGTTCGATATCCGGACACTGCTCTTATTCAAGAGTGCTTATATCCTATCAGAGATAAAGTCCAATCTATATTAGATCAAGCGTCACGTCACATTATTGAAAATCAATTGAGAATTGCCCTTTGTCAGCAGTATAGCCAGCAATCACTGCTTAAACAAGAGTATCCGAATAATTTTAGTGGTCAGTGGGTATATTCTGATCGATTTGATGTGCGAAGATTGGAAAATTGTCGTCAAGTCTATTTATGGAAAGAGCATAAAATGATGCCATCTTACACCTGTAATTCAGTATTTAACTTTGCCAGAATCTTACCCAATGGAGATGTCCAACTGTGCTACAAATATTCAATTGGTAATTTGCACAGCTCTAGATTTGAAGATATTTGGTTTGGAGAAGAAGCTAATCGAATACGAAACGCTATCATCAAGACAGAAGAAGACTGTAAACAGTGTGATGCATTTAGATTTTGTATCGGCGTCGAAGACATTGATATGCATAAGATGGAATCTCATTTTAACTTCAATTTACATCCCTATCTTGATACCATTGACTTTCAGACTGGCTCAATTGATATTGAAGAACCTTGCTTACCGCCTAGACTCATCAGTAATCAAGAAACGTATAATATTGTATATTTTGAAGATGTATTTATTGGGGTTCCCTATGAGATCGGGCATATTGAACTTGATAAAGTTGATTTGAATGCAACCCCAGGAATCATTGTTAGCGATACTTATGCCGGAATACTGTCGATGATTCATGAGGAAGTACAGCGTTCTTTGAATCTGTTTCAATATAGAGAGCAATCCAACTACTATGATTCTCCTACCCTGCTTGAGTCAATGAATGACTATAATATTGTTGCTTGGAAGCTTGATTTTTATGGAATACCTCAATCCTTGGGATTATTAGATTTAAATCAAATAAATCTGAGTGCTTACAACACTATAATTACTGATAGTTCACGCAATCGCTTAAAAGATAGAATTCAGTTTATATACAATGACTCGAATAACGGTTTTATTGATAGAATACTGGATTTACTTAGGGATTTATTGAATTTTTGATTCAATTGCGCTGATTGTTTGCGAAATACATTAACATCTATGCAATCGATCAAAGAATTTTCTCATCCGGATTCAGGAGAAAGAAGATGTTATCTCCAAGCAAAACCAAACAATTATTCCAATCTGGAAATTATACTCAAGTTGCCTTGCTGGGGAATCCTATAACTTGGGAGAAGTATGCTGCTTTTGCACTAATCGGTAAAACATCAGAGGCGATCGCTTACTTTCAAGAGCATGATTACGTCATCAATGCCAAATTCTATGGAGGTGTTGCCCATTGGCTGAATGGCAATGATGAATTAGCTGCTCAATTACTTGAGAACGTTCCGACGGCCCATGCCCAGAATCTCCTAAAACTGATTCAGCAGAAAAAAATCACAGTACTGGCTCAAGTCCCCTGGATTCGCAACCATTTTACGGATTGGCTAGCGGGCGTGGAAAATGATCCAAAATTCCAAATCAACAATATTAGCTTTCATCCTGATGACATTCCCAACGAACCCTATGCTGATGTTCATCAGTTTTATGACTCGCATAAACCTCCTGATTTTTATATTTGCCAAATGGTAGAGTGGCATTTGATCCCACCTAATCTTCAAGAATTACCTTGCCCCATCTTTGGCCAGACTGCGGACTATGATTTACACATCCAAGCCGTATATCCCTGGCTACAACTATTTGATGAATTGATTGTAACGGATGGTACAGAATGGCAAGATGTTTCAAACCTTGTCTCTGTCCCTGTCTCTACATTTCCTAAGACCTTCTGCCTGCCGAGAATTGTCCCAGCATTAGAATTAAAACCCAGACCCATCGACCTCTATCTATCGGGCACAGTAACCCATCTCTACCACCCCGATAAAGCCTATCTGTTATCACAAATTATTCGAGTTCCTGAACTAAATATTAGAGTCGTTAATGGGTTCATGAGCTCAGAAGAGTACTATGAAAACCTGTCAAACTCTAAAGTCTGCTTCACTTACGTTCGGCATTCAGGTGCAACCCCAACTCGAGGTCTTGAAGCGCTCAGTTTGGGATGTGGCTTAGTGACTCAGAAAGGAAGTACTCTGACACTTTTTGCTGGGGAACAAGAAGGTGTTCGAACCTATTCTTATGATAGAGATGACTTGACTGAAAACTTAGTCTATATCGCTCAACATTGGGCTGACTATCAAGGGAAGGCTCATCGGGGTGCTAAAGTTGTTCGTAGAGAATTTTCAACGGAGAAAGTCGCGTCACAGTTTTTGCGATATCTGACTTTCTTGGCTGCAAAGCCTGCTGTAGCAAGACAACGTAGGAAAGTTGATCAGAGTAGGCTGGTTCAAAAACGGACAGTCCTGCAAAAAGGATGGCTACCTTGCTATGATTTTAGACAAAGCAAGATACTAGATAAGATTGGTCAGGAAAATTTATCACGGCTTGATGACATTGAAGCCTTGGGGGTTGCCTCTTCAGCAATCGCAATTAATAAAATTCGTGAAATTGCTTTGCTGAATTATCATCGCTCCATCAAGGGCTTCTATTCTAAAGCTTGGTTGAAAAACATTGAGGAGATTTGCAAGAGCGCGATCGCGACATTCCCTCAGTCTCTTGTCTTGAGGTTTAATCTTTTTCGACTACTCGTTCACCTTGGTGAACCTTTTCAGGTTTCTCGAACTATCAGTGCTGCAACTGAAATAATTCGACAGCCTCCTCAATATTGGTCAGTCGATTTCTGCGATGATGTTCTTCCCTATGATATTTTTGGAGACTATTTTAACTATAGAGCTTACTTTGATTGTTTGGTTAAGTGCCGAGGACTAGAGCAGAATGAAAGGAAATATAAACTTGTTCAACTGATCCTGGCTTCTATCCATTACTATTTAGGATTGTATACTCAGGACTCCACGCATTTTGTAGCAGCTATTGAGCTCGACCCAAGCTTCGCAAAATATAGATTGAGTTATCTTAAGAAAGAAATCAAAGAAGGCATTGATCTGGAGCAGGACTCAAACTCAAAGAGTCTGTTAGTCGATCTGTCGCAGGGGAGCACTGTGTTTCTGGAGGCTCACAAAATGATCCATGATCAAGCTTTAGCTAAGAAAATGGATGTAAATCAGTTTTTGGGCTTTGAAAGCCAACCGATTTCTACATCAGTTCAAGCGATCGAGAGCGATTCTTCTGAACTGCTTTGCCCCTCAATTGAAATATTGGTCAACCCACTTAAACATAGAGCATTTGTGAAAATGCTGATGTTTAAGTATATTGAAACTCTCAGAAAGTTTATCACCGAGCCTATCCTTAGGTTCGTGCGTCATGCCCTTGATGTACCAGAGTATGATCTCGTTCCCTTTGTTGTCGGGGCGAAGACCCGTCCAGACGCACTGCGGCAGCGGATCAATGCGATGAGGAGTAGTAAGTTTTTATGTGTTTATTATCTATTCGTTCGAGATAAAACTAATAGTCTTAATGACCTTGATAATGAAAAACTAGTTGCTAAGATTCGCGAACTTGAGGCAACGCCTGCATGGCAATTACGTGTGCGCTGGCTCAAGCTAAAACTTGGCTTCAAACAGTATCTATTGCGCCTTAAAAACGCCTACCTCTATCGTCGAACTGGTTTCTATGCTGCCCAGCCAATCTTGATTATAAGTACTAAGTACTATAATCTCGTCATCTGGCGGAGGAATTATTATGGTGTTCCCAAATCGCTAGGGACGATTGACCTTTGCCAGACGAGCTTGGATAACATTCTGGTCGAAACTTCTTTCCAGAAACTTAAGCAGCGAATTAAACCTTTACAGCGGAGCATCTCGTTGAGATTAATTGAGGAGGAAACAAAACCTTATTCTCCTCCCAGTGATCTGATTCCTAAAGATCTCTGGGAGCGGATTTTGGCGATGCGATCCAGCAAGTTTCTACTTTTTGAAAAAAAGAGCCTTGATCCTTACAACGACTATAAAGATAGTGAACTTGTATCTACTGATTCGCTTCTTGCTGAGATTCGCAGACTCGAAAAGACCCCTGCTTGGCGACTGCGAATAGCCTGGCTTCGCCTTAAATGGACAATTTTACGGATGATGTAAGCAATGTCTGTTCGATTTAGGCGCTATCGTCAGTGAAATGCCAACGCATTGATATGACTGGCGTACAGCGCCTGTTTTTTGGGGTCGGGCGTGTTATCACTGCACCTGTGATAGGGACTCCACCTCACTTGCTTTTACTGGGTTGAGCAAGTCTTCTTCCTGATACACTTCCAGATCAAACCAGAAGGTGCTCCCCACTCCTACCTCGCTGATCAAATTCACCTGACTATGGTGCTTCTCGATGATGTTACGCACGATCGAGAGTCCCAAGCCTGTCCCTTCTAGGGTATGCACTCGGTTTTCAACGCGGAAGAAGCGATCGAAGATCTCCGCCTGGTCTTCTGGGTCAATGCCCGTACCCGTATCTGCCACTTCAATGCGAACTTTTTGGGTCTGGTTGAGCACCGGGTTAGCCTGTTCCATCCGATAGGCTCGCAGCACCACTTGTCCACCGCTGGCAGTAAACTTCAGGGAGTTGCCCACCAAATTTGCCAGCACCTGGAGCAAGAGGTCGTAATGACCGAGCACCAGCGGTAAATCTGGCTCCAGGTCGGGCAGAATTTCAATTCCCTTGTCCTTGGCATTGAGCTGATAGGTGCGTAGGGTTTGCTCAATCGGACGGTTGATTTCTACTGCATCCAGCCGATAGGTCTTATTCGACTCCAGACGCGAGAGATCCAAGACATCGTTGACCAGCCGGGTGAGGCGATCGGTTTCATTGTTGGCCGTGTGCAGAAACTCCTTTTGTTCAGTCTCGCTCAGATCATCGCCGTATTCGTAGAGCGTCTCAATAAAGGATTTGATGTTGAACAGCGGTGTGCGTAGCTCATGGGAGACATTGCTGATAAACTGACTTTTGGCCGCATTTAGCTCCACTTCCCGCGTAATGTCTTGCACGGTCATGGCAATGCCCTTCAGCGTGGTGCGCTGCTGATCAAAAACTTGGGTCAAGAGAATGCGAATCGTACGTTCAGTGGGTTCGGTCAGGGTAATCCGAAATTCATCTCCCTCACGGTGTTTATCCACCGGACTCACCAGATGGTCATGGGATGTGGCGACCGGGTTGAGTTTGGCTCCGCTCAGGCGATAGAGGGGTCGGGTCAGCTTTACCGTGACCGCAGCAGGGAGATGGTGCAGCACATTCTCGCCGCTGACGGTTTCACCATCCCAGCTAAAGATGCGGCGGGCGGTGGGGTTGACCAGAATAATATCCAGCTCGGTGTTGAGCAGCACCGCGCCGTCGGCGATTGTTGAGACCAGGGTTTCCAGCTTGGCTTTTTCAGCCGTCAGCTCTTCGATATTTTGTTCTTCATAGCGCTTGAGACGCTCAGCCATCTCATTGAAGCTAAAAATTAGCTCACCTAATTCCCCACCCAAAGGCAGGTCGATTCGTTGTTTAAAGTCTCCCGTCGCAATGTTTTTGACGCCCACAAGTAGCTCTTTGATGGGTTTGGTAATCGTCAGGGCGTTGAAGACGACCCCCAGCAAGACCATGGCCCAAATGGAGATAAAGACGGCGATCGTCACATCGCGCGTCAGGTTGGAGGAGGCAACGACGGTGGGGTTGGGATTAATCCCGATCGCCAGCACGCCTAGATAGTCCCCCTCATTTTGCAGGGGTACAAACACGTCGGTCACTTCGCCGTTGGGGGTCTGATGTTGACGTACCATGGGCAAGCTCGCATCCGGGGCGTAGCTGTCAGGAAGCTGAATTCGCCGTTGGATCGTCAAGGAATTTTGCACTTCGGCTTCGGAATAGGGAATGCCAAAGTGAATGATGCCGTCGGGGTCAGCGTAAATCAGGTAGCGCACACTGGCGGTGCTGCTGTAGAAGCGACCGGAAAACTGGGCCACGGCGTTGAGATCATTCTCGGCGATCAAGGGGGCCATGTTGGCCGCGAGCAATAGTCCGAGATCTCGACCGAAGCGATTGTCGCTGATCCGGGCATCCTGCTGAATGGTATTGACTGCCCAAAAGGTCAGCCCACTCATCACCAGGGAAACGATCAGCGTTGCGCCCGCCATCAAGCGGGTTTGCAGGGTAAAGTCTGACCACCATTGGTGAATGATGGTGCGGAGCTGGTGGAGGAAGGCAAGCAAGGCTCGTGATGCAAAGGAGAGGACAGGTCAGATTCCTCTCCAATTATAGGAGGTTAGACCCCTGCTGCGACGGGAGTGATGCGCTAGGTCAAGATGCGAAAACATTAGTTCGCGGGTCGTGTAGCTGGGTGGGGTTGGGCGCTCGATTGCACTGTACTCCAGTGCCAGGGGTAATCGCTGATCTTGCAAAACTTCTGGGAACCTCGAAAAATCCATCTTCTGCTTCAGAGTGCAACAAATTCTCGTTGTTTTAGCGCATAAAAATCGCCAAAATGGTAATTAATCGAGGTTTCCTTCTGGTACTAACTGACGACACATCCTAATCGGCGATTGGACTTCTATAGAATTTCGATTTGGGGTAGTTGACTCAGTTTGGCATCAAAAGATGCAGTTTCTTGACATCCAGCTTGCTGATTGATATAGGCAATGAGATAGTCGGAAAAGTCTGCGCGGCCATTTTTCATCTGTTGAACTGCCCATAAAACTGCTTCTCGATTCTCGAAAACAAAAAGGGTATTTTTTACAAGTACTTCCACTGTCTCGATAAGCTGTTCTCGTTTGAGTTTATAGCGACTGCGCAAAACCCAAAGCAGTTCGCAGAGAACCACATTGTTGATCAAGCAGGTCTCGTTGGTTTGGAAGGCTTGGCTAATGTAGCGATCGGCGATTTCCCATTGAGATTCATCGTCTCGGACAAAGAAACGCACCAGAACATTAGTATCTAATTCTTTCAAGCTGATTCTCCTGCGCATTCAGCAATGCCTACGTCCATTTCAGCCAGGGAAACGGTTTGGCGATTGGGATCGTAGAGCATTCCGGATAGAGTACGGGGATCAATACGGTTTGGGGTAGGTTCTTGAGTCAGCGGAGTTTGTTGAGTGGGGTAATTTTCGAGGTATTGGGTAATGGCTTCATCCAAGAGAGTTTCGATATTTTTTTGGTCTTGGAGGGCAATTTGCATCAGTTGGGTGAGGGTGTTTGGGTTGGGTTTCCAGTTGAGGGTGATTTCGAGCATGGGTTTGGGTTGGTAAAGAAAATCATTGGATGGCGATCGCATTATGACTTTTCTGGCAGTAGCGAATTGGTAAAGCCTGCTGCTGCAATAACTGACAACACAAGCTGTATACTTACAGCCAGACGGATAAAGTGACTGTTTGCAACAATGTCTCCAAATGTAGTCGTTGTAGAAATCCCGATACTATAATACAAAAAGTCTATTCTGCCAAGAGCCGATACTCTTGCTGAGTACCATGAATCCAAGGACTTATTAAGGTTCCTTTGAGCCGTTAGCATCCTGAGATGAGTTTCATGGATCTCTTCTGAAATTTCCAAACGTTCGTCATGCATCAAATGCAATTGCCGAGATAGTTCTTTGTTACCAAATTCGCCCCATTCATCTACGATTTTATTGCTAACTTCCAAAGCCTTATTCGCCCTTTCTAGTTCTAGATTTGCCAAGTCTACTTCTAGCTTTGATATCATTATTGCATAACCGTAGTCGAAGAAAAGATCGGATCGCTCTTCAGTGATTAATTCGAGATTTTTGATATCACGTTCGGCTTCATTTATTCGATTGTCCAAATCACTGAGTTCTTTTTCTTCGAACTTTTCGATATTCTTTTCTCTGATTTGTGCATTCTCGTCAAACAGTTTATCCAATTCTTCATCAAGACTGTCCTGCTTTTCTTTCAAGGAATCAATTTTTGAACTTTCAGAATCAATTTCCTTCGTCAATAAATTGACCTCGGCTTGAATCTTACTAAGCTCTGGGATTTTTATTGGTCTTGATTGCCGATCCTTTTCTCTAGGGGACGTGGACGTCGAGGATATCGGAAATAGGTTCAGCTCTTGATGCACAATGAATGAGTCAGGACTGAAGTTCCATTTTCGATAGTATAATTCCATGAAAAACAGAACAATCACTATGTAAAAAGCACCCCAAATCCTTGGATTTGCCAACAAACGTTTTGCCATTTCTCTGGTTTTTTCGCCCAAATCCCCTTTGATACCAGTATAAACCCCAGAAAAATCTGTGCCCTGACAATTTGCGTGGATGTTCCAATGCATCAACAGGGCTGTGTTGAGTCACGCTTCGAGAAGCAAGCTACGCTGGGTTCAACACCAACCGACAAGTTTAAGACTTGATTGAATCTCTAGGGATATTCTAAGAGCGTAAATGATGACTCATTCTTCTTCTGGAGCAGAATTGTCTTCTGGTTCAGGGATGTTTTCTGCATCTGTTTCTTCCGATGCCCCATCAGTAGGTGCTGCCCATTCTTTGCGAACGCGATAGCCAATATCATGGCGATAGTAAATACCCTCAAAGTCAATGGCGGCGATCGCCCCATACGCCTTGTCCGCCGCCCCATCAAAATCTGCACCCAAGCCCGTCACACCGAGCACCCGACCACCACTGCTGAGCAATTCTTTGCCACGCTGCTGGGTTCCCGCATGAAACACTAGCGTTTCTTCGCTCTCGGCTTGTTCAATCCCTGTGATCGGTAGCCATTTCTTATACTCATCTGGGTAGCCTGCGGCGGCGGCCACTACACAGAGGGCGCGATCGCCCTTCCACTCCAGCGGTGGGAAATCTGCCAACTTACCTTGAACACAAGCCAGCAAGAGTTTCTCCAGCGGCGTTTCCAACAGCGGCAAGATTACCTGTGTCTCGGGATCACCAAAGCGACAATTAAACTCCACCACCTTGGGATCGCCCTCGGGTGTGATCATTAAACCCGCGTAGAGCACGCCACAATAATGAATGTCCTGACTGCGTAGCGCGGTCAGCGTCGGGGCAATAATTTCCCGCTCAATGCGCCCCATCAGCTCGCTGGTTACGAGTGGTGCTGGTGCATAGACGCCCATACCGCCGGTATTTTTGCCCGTATCCCCTTCACCAATGCGCTTGTGATCTTGGGCGGGTAGCAGGGTACGGAAGTGGGTTCCGTCCGTGAGGGCAAAAACCGAAACCTCTTGGCCCCTAAGCAATTCTTCAATGACCAGTTTTGTAAACCCCTGGGCGGTCAGGGCATCCACAGCAGCCAAGGCCTCCCCAATAGTCTGGGCGACAATCACGCCCTTGCCGGCTGCGAGTCCATCGGCTTTGACGACAATGGGTGCGCCCTGAGTTTGGATATGGGTCTTGGCGGCAGCGGCAGTGGTAAAGGTTTTGGCGGCGGCGGTGGGGATCTGCGCCTTCTGCATCAGTGCCTTGGCCCAGGACTTACTCGATTCAATCTGAGCTCCGGCTTGGGTCGGTCCAAAAACGGGCAAGTTCTGTTGACGAAGCTGATCGGCAATGCCCTTGGCCAAAGGTTCTTCGGGACCAACGACCACTAAAGACACCCCTTGCACCCCAGCAATCCGGGCAATACCATCCACATCATGGGTTGCCATGGCGATATTCTTGCATTTGGGCAATGCTGCGGTTCCACCATTGCCAGGAATGCAGAGCACCTGTTGAACCTGGGAAGACTGCGCCAGAGACCAGGCGATCGCGTGTTCACGGCCGCCACCGCCCACAACCATAACCCGCATAATGACAACACTCCTGAGAATGAACCCTGAAAATGAACTGATATCCAACCCCAAAGGGCAAAAGCTGCGCTTCTACCGCGATTTGCCACTATAGACTGCTTCTATGGCGAAATTCAAGCGATCGCTTGCAGATTTTGCATCTTCAGACGTGAGGTTTGACAATGGTTCCGGCATTAATAGGATGTTACAGAGCGTGACGCCCCAAGCGAGAGATGGTAAGCTGAGAGCGGGATTAGAGTTTGTTATTTTGCTGATTTTACTCCCGTAGGTTTGTAGCCTTTAACGTAACTTTTCCGGAGAACCGCTATGGAAACCCTTGGCTATACCCATATGGCAATGGTGTACGAGGAGGCAGTGGGCCCTTTGCATCTCCAGCGCCCCGCTCTGAATTACCCCGTTAATCTCCGTCGTATCTCTAGTGCAGCGGCGATTATTGGTTTGGTAATCTTGGGTGGATTTACCACCTTGGTGGGTAATGCCCTTACTCGCCCAGTCGGTGCCCCTGTGCATCATAACGCTGGCTTCTAGGGGCTATCATCATGTAGATTTCAAGCTCTGAGAGTGACTGGTTTACAGCCCCTTTTCCTGTTGTTTAGATCGGGCGCGTTCTCCCTTGTCCCATCAGGCTTCTGCGGTTAATTGATGACACGCCCTAATATCCTTTGCTCCATCTCACGGGTCACTGCCACAGCTACTTCCCTTGTCTGTTGCTTATCTACTCATTGCCCACGGTAGCCGCGATCGCCGCTCTCAGTCGGCCTTCGCGGCTCTTGTTGAACAGCTTAAGCCGCATCTCCACGCTGCGACCGCCGAGTTGCCAACCATTGGTATCGCTGCTCTTGAACTGAGCGTCCAACCGCTTCACCAACAGATTGTTCAGTTCGTTCATCAAGCTGCAACGCAGCAAACAATAAGCCACCCTACTCTAGTGACCACTGTTGATGGCCCCCTTAGTGATCTCTACCTCTTTCCCCTCTTTCTGCTGCCGGGGATGCATGTACGCGAAGATATTCCGGCTGAGGTGGCTCAGGCGGGGACGCTACTGACCACTGATTGTCGGTTGCATCTTTGTCCTTACCTGGGTGGACAGCCAGGTTTTGTCCCCCTGCTGCGTCGTCTCTTTAGCCAGTTGCCCGCTTCCCAACGGTTGCTTTTAGCCCATGGCAGCCGTCGCTTTGGCGGCAATGCTCCCATCGAAGCGATCGCCGGCCGCCTCAATGCTACGCCGGCCTATTGGGCGATCGCCCCGTCCCTGGCCGAACAGGTCAGTCAACTGACGGCGCAAGGCCATCAGCAACTGGCCATTCAACCCTATTTTTTGTTTCCGGGGGGCATCACCACGGCGATCGAAGACGAGGTTAACTGGCTCCAGAAACAGTTTGACACCGCGCAATTTCAGCTCGGTCGTCCCCTCTGTGATGCCCCTGAATTTATTGCTTTAGTATTGGATTGGTTACAACGGGGTTCGCAAGTCTTACAATAACCTGAGTTTTGGTTAAGCGAGGCGATCGTATTCCTCAGAGCCTTGACATCTCAATGTTAAATCCGGTTGTCAGGGGTCCAGCCCCCCGACACCTCCCGCTGAGGGGGAGATTGCCCCCTCAGACTCCGGCAATATCGGAGCCAGTATGGTCGACTCTGCTGAATTTCAGTGTCCTGTGCAATGTCTGCTCATCCAGAAGTCAAGTTACAATAGTGAAATAGTTCTTTTGAATTAGATTGTCTTAGCTAGATTCAGCCGAACAGTAGGGGCTGGGTTTCCCTGCCCTGCGCCAGTTTGATACCTCCTACAACCCATTGCCCTAGTGTCGTGGCACACCTTAACTTCATGCATTAGAAAATCCCGTAGGGGCAATCCCCCCGTGGTTGCCCTGGTGTGTTGTGTAACGGAGGAGATTTTTAAATGACGATCGCCACTCTGCCCTGGACCGATGCCCTCTCCATCGGGGGGCTCACCGAATACCTTAAGGATCTCCTGGAAACCGATGCCCAGCTCCAGCACCTCTGGGTTTGGGGCGAAGTCACCAGTGTCAACAACCACTCCAGTGGTCTCTTTTTCACCCTGACTGACCCGGAGGAATCGGCCGCCATTCAATGTGTGGTCTGGGGTAAGCTGCGGCAGCAGTTGCAAACCCAGCCGCGCCAGGGTGCACAGGTACTGGTGCTCGGTAGCCTCAGCCTCTATGCCAAACGGGGCGACTATCGCTTGCGGGTGGTGCAGGTGCGCACCATTGGGGTGGGGCTCCAGGCAATGCGCTTGCAACAGGTGCGATCGCGCCTGGCGGCAGAAGGTCTGTTTGACCCCCTGCGCAAGCGCCCCCTGCCCATCCATCCCCGTACGATTGCCGTGGTCAGCTCGCCCACCGCTGCCGCCTGGGGCGATATTCAGCGCACCTTGCAACAGCGCCAACCGGGGTTACATGTGCTGTTTTCACCGGCCCTGGTTCAGGGAGCCCAGGCTCCAGGGGCGATCGCCACCGCCCTCAACCGCATCGAGCAGGACGATCGTGCCGAGGTGATCATTCTCGCGAGGGGCGGCGGCGCGACCGAGGATCTCGACTGCTTCAACGATGAGCAAGTGGTGCGGGCTATTTTTAACGCCCAGCGCCCGGTGGTGACAGGTATTGGCCATGAACGGGATCAATCCTTGGCGGATTTGGTGGCGGATGTCTCGGCCCATACGCCCACGGCGGCGGCGGAGTTGATCGTGCCGGAGGCGAGCGTACAGTATCGGGAGCATTGCCAGCGGAAAACTCGCTTGGTGCGCCTTGTGGCGAGTCACCTGAACCAAGCCCAAAACCAGCTCAGTGACTATCAACAGCGACTGCAATATCTCAGTACCGAGGCGCGATCGCTCCAACAAGCTCGTGCCCGGCATCAGCGCTTACAGGCCCAACTCCATAGCCTTGACCCCCGTGCGGTGTTGCGACGGGGCTACAGTCTGGTGCAGGCGGCACCGGGCTCACCGGCCATTACCCATGCCCAACAACTCCAACCCGGTCAAACGCTGCAATTAACCTTGGCTGAGGGCGGGGCGATCGTGACGGTGCAGTCGGTTCAGCCATCAGTTCAACCGTCAATTCAGCAATCGGTTCCGCCAGAGGACGCGGTTTGATCCCTTATCTCTCAAGGCGTCTGGAATAATGAAATGACCCTTTTGAATTGCCGTTGGTGTAATGTCCGATGATTTTACCGCCTTGAGCCAAATGCTACCGCCCCAGAACTTGGAGGCGGAAGAACTCATTTTGGGAGGCGTCTTGCTCGATCCGGAAGGCATGGGACGAGTGGCGGATATCCTCAACCCCAAGGCCTTTTATGACACTTTGCATCGGGAGATCTACGGGGCGATGATCACGCTGCACCGTCAGGGACGCCCGACGGATCTGATGACCGTGACCAGTTGGCTCCAGGACCATGAGCTGCTCGATAAAATCGGCGGTACCGCCAAGCTGGCGCAACTGGTGGAGCGCACCGTATCGGCGGTGAATATCGATCGCTACGCCGGACTGATCATGGACAAGTTCGTGCGGCGGCAGCTTATTGGCGTGAGCTATGAAATTGCTGAGCTCGGCTACGACACCACCCAGGAGCTCGAACAGGTTCTCGATCAATCGGAGCAAAAAGTCTTTGCCCTGACCCAAGAGCGTCCCCAGCAGGGCTTGACGCCGATTGCCGACACCCTGGTTGAGACTTTCAATACCCTGGAGAGCTTGCAAGAAAAAACGGCAATGCCGGGTCTCACCTGTGGTTTCTATGACCTGGATGCCATGACCAGTGGTTTGCAGCGCTCGGATTTGATTATTTTGGCGGGGCGGCCCTCGATGGGCAAATGTTTGGGTCGGGGAACCCGCGTGTTGATGTTTGATGGCACCCTCAAAGCAGTAGAAAACGTCAAGGTGGGCGATCGGCTGATGGGAGCCGACTCCAGACCCCGAACCGTCCTATCGTTAGCCCGTGGTCAAGAGATGATGTACTGGATTCGTCAGAAAAGGGGAATTGATTATCGTGTGAATGAAAGCCACATCCTATCGCTGAAGGCTAGCGGCAGCGAAGGGCGCAGAATCCATGGTGAAGTCATTAATATTTCAGTTCGAGACTATCTCGGGAAGAGCGAAAAATTTAGGAAGCGACATAAAGGCTACAAGGTTGAAGTCAACTTTTCGCCTCAAGCAATTCCGCTCGATCCCTATCTGTTGGGTTTATGGCTCGGGGATGGCAAAGCAACGGATGGTCGTATTTTTAATCTTGCGACTGAGGTCATCGCCGAACTCAGACAGATTGCGACAAGGGAGGGCTATCGACTGAGTCATAACGAAAATGGCAACAGGTGTGACAGTTGGACGCTGTGTGCCGGAACCCATAAAGCGGGTCTCAAGCCTCAGCTCAGACAGGTTGGATTACTCGAAGAGAAGCATATTCCCCCGTGTTATTTAGCTAACTCTAAGTCAGTACGTTTAGAACTACTGGCCGGTTTAATGGATTCAGACGGCTACTACTGTCGAAAGATGCAATGTTTTGAAAATACGCAAAAAAGTAAGCGTTTGGCAGAACAGATAAAATTCCTTGCCGACAGTTTGGGATTTAGAACCAGTCTCATTGGCAAGAAGGGGGTTATCAAGGCACGTAATTTCACAGGTGATTATTGGCGAGTCAGAGTTTCAGGAAATCTGGAAATCATCCCCACTCGAATCAAGTATAAACAGGCACGGGAATATGCCTCAAATCGAGATTGGCGCGTGACTGGCATCACGGTAGAGCCAGATTGTGTTGATGATTACTACGGCTTTGAGTTGAATGGTGACCATTTGTTTTTGCTGGAGGATATGACCGTGACCCACAATACGGCGCTGGGTTTGGGCATTGCTGCGAATATTGCCAAGATTCACCAATTGCCGATCGCCGTTTTCAGTCTAGAAATGTCCAAAGAACAATTAGCTCAGCGTCTATTGGCCGCCGAAGCTGATATCGAGAGCAATCGCCTCCGTTCCGGCAACATCACCACCGAAGAAATGGAAGGGGTGGCCAATGCAATTGGTACGCTGGCAGACCTCCCCATCTACATCGACGACACCGCCACCTTGAGCGTGATGCAAATGCGCTCCCAGGTGCGGCGGCTCCAGGCAGAGCAAGGCGGGCGCTTGGGAATGGTGCTGCTGGATTATCTACAACTGATGGAGGGGGGCAGCGATAACCGGGTGCAGGAGCTCTCTAAAATTACGCGATCGCTCAAGGGCCTCGCTCGGGAGGTGAATGCACCCGTGATTGCGCTTTCCCAGTTGAGTCGCGGTGTGGAGTCGCGGACAAATAAGCGGCCGATGATGTCGGATCTTCGTGAAAGCGGCAGTATAGAACAGGATGCGGATTTGATTTTAATGCTCTACCGCGATGTCTATTACAACCCTGATTCACCGGATCAAAATGCGGCGGAGTTAATCCTTACCAAGCACCGTAATGGACCCACGGGAACAGTGCGGTTATTGTTTCAGCCGGAGTTAACGAAGTTTGAGAACTTGGCACAGTAGTGCCGTAGCACAGTTAAAATAGCGCAATGGATTACTAGGGGGTAAACCCTTCAAAACATTGGCGGTGTTGGGTTTCGCTCCGCTCTACCTAACCTACTCCAATACATCTTTTAATCAGTAGGGTGGGCAAATACTGGTGACTTTCCGCATCGCTTTGAAAACACTAATTTTGCCCACCTTACTATTACGATTAACCCACATAGGGCGAATCGATCGCCCCCACCTTGCCTTGATGCACTAACACCTGATAGAGCATCACCGCTGCCTCGGCGCGGGTGGCCTGTTGCTTGGGGTTGAGCCATTCTGGGTTGGGGTGGCTGGCAATGAGACCGGCGGCGATCGCCCCCGCCACCTCATCCTGGGCATAGGCGGGAATATCGCTCGCATCGGTGTAGCGCGAGAGGGTATTGGTGTCCTCGACATTGAGCTCCAAGCCACTCACCAACGAAACAATTAAATGAATTCGTTGGAGCTGCTGCTCAGGGTGGAACGTACCATCGGGAAAGCCCGAAAGGAACCCGGCTTGGTAGGCTCCGGAAATCGCCCCATAGCCCCAAAATTCTGGTGAAACATCCAAAAACATGGTTGCGGGTCGGGCGGGTTTGGGTTGGAGTGCCTTCATCAAGAGGGCGGCATATTGGGCCCGGTTAATCGGCGCATCAGGGCGAAAAGAGCCATCGCTAAAACCCGTCACCAAGGAGAGACTGGCTAAACGTCGCAAGAATGGTGCAGCCCAATGATCCGTCACATCGCTAAACACGGGCAGATGGGGCTCTGGATCCACCAAATAGCTCGACTCGATCGGGCCGAGGCGATCGACCGTGACCAGGGCCTGGTGCAAAAAGACCGCGACCTCGCCTCGGGTGACGGGCTGCATGGGGCGCAGGTCGCGGGGGTCGGGGTAGCCGGCCACCAGACGCTTTTCCGTGGCGGTGGCGATCGCCGCCGTAGCATAGCTAGGAATCTCGGCGCGATCGCGGTAGGCCTGCAACAGGGTTGGATTCCCCCCCGCTAGACCCAAGCCATTCACCAGCGCTAGCAGTGCCTGCACGCGGGTCAGGGGCTGACCGGGGCGAAAGCTGCCATCGCCATAGCCCGAGAGAAAGCCCATCTGGGCAGCCTTGACGATCGCCCCGTAGCCCCAAAAGCTGCTGGGCACATCCCGGAATTCCCGAATCGTGCCCACCCGGCGGGGGAGGTTGAAGCTCTGGGCCAGGAGGGCCGCATATTCGGCCCGCGTGAGACGCGCATCGGGGCGGAAGGAACCGTCGGGGAAGCCCTGTAACAGACGCTGCATAACCAGCGCACCAATAAAGGGTCCGGCCCAATGGCTGCCGACATCGTGAAACTGAGCCGGTCCCAACGGGATGCTCGCCACTTCCAGCTTGGCAATGTCTAGCTTGCCCTTGATGCGCTGGGCATTAAATTGATTGCCGCCGGATTGCACCGTCACTTGAGACTCGTTTTGAACATCGTAGCGGCCGTTACCGATGAGGATATTACCTGCCGCGATTTGGGCATGGCCAAAGTCCGGGCGAGCCTTGTCTTTGAGCAGCAGCCCGGTGAGCTTGTTCTCGCTGATCCGGTTGCGGCGCAGCACGGGCAGCGACTGGTGCGAAAGATACAGCCCCACTTGATTGTGGCTAAGGGTATTGTCACTCACCAGGGGCGCACAGTCATCGCTAATCGTGATGCCGTAATTGGTCTGCTGACAGAGGTTGCGTTGAATTTCCCCCTTGGCTTGACGGCGCAAAAAGATGGCGGTTGAGCCGGTTTTAAACAGACGGTTGTCCTGGATGCGAGGTTTACTGCTGCCGGTGACCACAATGCCCGCTGAGCCGCAATGGGCGATCGTATTGCGCCGCAGCAGCGGTGCGGCCGATTCGAGCCAGACGGCAATGCCTTTGTCCGTGGGGTTACTCAGGGTGACGCCGCTGAGTTGGGCGCGATCGCCCAGCACCACCGTGATGTTTTGGGGGCTAAAGGACGCGGGAGTGTAGCGTCCGCCACCGCGGAGGTTGATGCCCTGACCTTGGCCCGCTTCATCGCCAATCACCTTCACCCCGGCGGGAATTAGCAGGGGAAAAACCTCGCCCGTGGTTTCGTTGTAGTTGCCAGGGGCAAGCTGAATCACGGCATCGGGCGTGTTTTGGGCTTGGCGCAGGCTGTGGGTCAGGGTTTGGAAGGGCAATTGATGCGTACCACCGCTGCGATCGCTGCCGTTGGCGGGGTCAACATAAAACGTGGTCATCGCGGCAATATTTCCAAAGTTTAGAGGGTGGGGGCTGAGCGTCAGGAGCTGGTTTTATCGTCCACTCCCAATGGTTCATCGGTCAATATCTAGAAGGTTCAGGGTTCAGGGCTCAGGATTCAGAGTTTAAGGCAGGGAGAAGGGTTGAGAGTTCAAAGTTCAAAGTTCAAGGTTCAAGGTTTAGAGTTCCAGGCAGGGGAAGGGTTGAAGGGGAAAGAACCTGAGTTCTGGATCAGCAGGCATTGCGCAAGATTCTGAAACTTAGCAGAATCAACCATACTGGCTCCGGTATTGCCGGAGTCTGAGGGGGCAATCTCCCCCTCAGCGGGAGGTGTCGGGGGGCTGGCCCCCTGACAACCGGGTTTGACAAAGAGATTTCAAGACTTTGAGGAATGCGATCGCTTCGCTTAACCGAAACTCAGGTGGCTTAAGTCTTTCGGATAAGAAATTGTGATCTGGCTCGTCAATCATTAAGATGTGTGTGGGCTGCGTCATCGCGCCGACTTCATCTCTCCCCACGTCAAGGTTAAATCTGAACTAATGCCTAAGGTTCGTTCCCTCATTGTTGCTAGCACTGGTGCCGTTGTTGCCCTCGGGTATCAGGGGTCGGCGATCGCCCAGCAAGCGCCCTTTCCCTTCACAGCGGCCAATCCCACGGCGAGCGCCCCAGCCTCCCAAGCCCGCCCTTCATCTACCCTGCCCCCCTTCCCTGAAGTCTCTGCTACCGATGCCTCTGCTGCCAATGGTGGGTCACTTCCCCCCTTTCCTGAAGCAACGGGCTCAACCCCCCCACCGCCAAATGCTGCACCGGTCACCGTGAGGGATTCGGTTCTTGTGCCCAACCCTAACACTGAGCCCACAGCAGCCCCCCTCCCGACGGCAATCCGCCCCCAACCGTCTGCACCGACCACCTATCCAGACACTCCGGAAACGGCACCGAGTCAAATCTCCCCCAATCCGGTTCGTTTGGCGGCGATCGCCCCCAACGAGATTCATCCCCACTTGCTGAATAATGTTGCCAAGACCACCAAGGTTGAAATCGCAACCGCTTCAGCCCCAGAATCTTTAACGGCAAATTCTTTAAATGCTGCCGAGCCGATTGCCCCTGGCACTGGGCAGAACACCATTGCTGCACGACCCACCAACCCGATTGCCCAAACCTTCCAGGTAGCCCATGCCCCCCATGTGGCGACCCAAGCTGCAAAATCGCCTAAACCCAGTCAAGAGCTTGCTGCATCTCAGACGCCAGTCATCGCTACGGCTGAGACTACGCCACGCCCCAACCCCCTGGCTAAACCGCCGCGCGAGATTTTGGTTCAAGCCAACCCCGTGACAGTAGAGACAAGAGTTGGCACCGAGAACGGCATTGCCGATGCCGGGGAGCCTGAGATGGATGAACTGGAAGTTGGCCATACGACCCTTGCCGAAGAAAACTTCGAACTGCCCACCCCCAATGGGGTTGCCAGCACCGTCGAAGCCGCCCCCCTTGATTCAGCAGCGCTCGAAACGGGCCCAGAGACCCCACCCACTGAACTCATCATTGAAGGTGAGGTATCCCCGAACCCGGAACCCGCAACCACAGACCAGTTCAAAGACCCCAAAAATGCCCAAGCCTTAACGGCGGCTCCTGCCCCTGGCGAGCGGCAAGAGGTACCGCCGCCCGACTTCCTTAACCCCAGTGGTAATCCGCTGCTTTTCCCCACCGAAGCGGATGAAGTGGCGATCGACATTACCCAGCCCATTACCCTCGTGCAAGCCCTGGCCCTGGCCCGCCGCAACAATCAAGATCTCCAGAGCGCCCGTTTGAACCTTGAACGGGCCTACGCTGTTCTCAACGAAGCCCGTGCTGGGCTCTTTCCCACCGTCGATGGCACCGTTTCCCTCACCCGGGAAAACTCCGCCTCCACCGAAATCTCCATCAGCCGACAGGGTGCCCTGAGTGGTGCCCTTGGCACCGACGCCACCACCGATACCCTCAACGCCGAGCTCGCGGTGACCTATAACCTCCTGGACGGGGGTCAGGTCAACGCTGAAATCAACTCTGCCAAGCTGAGCCTGCGATTTACGCAACTGGAATTGGAAGAACTCACGGAAGAAATCCATCTCTCCGCCACCCAGGCTTACTACGCGCTCCAGGAAGCTGACCAGCAGGTGGGGATTGAACTTGCCGCGGTAGAACAAGCTCAGCAAACCCGACGAGATGCCAGCCTACTACTTGATGCAGGTCTGGGAACTCGCTTTGATGTGATTCGTGCTGATGTGGATCTGGCCAACAGCCAACAGGCCTTGACTCAGGCTCGGGCCGACCAAAAGATCGCCCGCCGTGACTTAGTTCGGGTGCTAGGGCTGGGGCAGCAGGTCGAAGTGACCACAGCCGATGAAATTCGTCCGGTTGAGCCTTGGAACTTATCCTTAGAAGAAACCATTGTGCTAGCCTATCGCAACCGTGCGGAGCTAGAACAACGATTAATCGAGCGAGAAATTGAAGAAGAAGAGCGCCAAATCGCCCTCTCCACGCGTCGTCCCCAGTTGAGTTTGTTTGCGAACTATAACGTTTTGGACTTTCTCGATGATGATTTTGACGGTTCCTCCGGCTACAGTGTCGGTGCCCAGTTGCAATGGAACTTCTTTGATGGCGGTGCTTCCCAAGCCCGTAAACGTCAATCAGAGGTTGATCTTGAGCTGGCGGAAGTTGCGTTTGAGCAAGAGCGCAACGTCATTCGCCTGGAAGTTGAAGAGGCCTACTTTAGCTTTGAAGCCAATGAAGCCAACATCAAGACCGCGATCGCCGCGCGAGACTTGGCCGAAGAGAGCCTGCGCCTCGCTCGACTGCGCTTTCAAGCAGGAGTTGGCACGCAAACCGATGTAATCGATGCCCAAACTGAGCTGACGGAGGCCCGGGGCAACCTACTGACAGCGATTATTACCTACAACAATTCGATCGCCTCCCTGCGCCGGGCGGTCAGCAATACCCCCGATCGTCGTCTGTTTGATCTGCCTTAGGGCGCTGATGCCCCTCTCGCGCCGCCCTTTAATAGAGAAGCTGTGGGTAGGATAGGATGATGATAAAAACGGGAATAATCTTGTTTCCTGCGTAACGCACCACCCGCAACCTTGATACTGGCGAATCGGTGCTCTGCGGCGGATTGTAACTGATACAAACAATCTGGAATTTTGACCGCCTAACACACTCTAAAAAATGGCTGTTCATCCAAAACATTGGCGGTGTTGGGTTTCGCTCCACTCAACCCAACCTACGACCATACACCTTTTTAGTTGTGCCACGGCACTACGAAATGGCTACTCTCACGCATTAACGGTCACGACTTCGCTTGTAATATTGGGTTCGGGGATGGGTTGATGTTCATTGCGGAGGTCTTCGAGATGCAGAGCAATGGCTTCTTGAATAAGGTCTAGGGCTTCGGCTTTGGTTGCGCCGACGGCGACGCAACCGGGGAGATCGGGAACGTGAGCGCCATAGCTGGATTTGCCAGGTTCAAGAATGACGGTGTAGTGGAGTTTGTTCATGGCTGTTTTATTTCAATCCGGCTTGTTTCAGAACGCTATTCAATGTTCCGGGAGGCATTTCGAGACTGGGTTTTCCAGATACGGTTACGTTTCCGGGTTTGGTCGGATGGTGAAATTGTCGATGGCTGCCTCGGACTCGGACTTGATACCAGCCATCCTGCTCTAGCAATTTGATGACTGCTTTGACCTTCATTGTTCTCGTTTTTAAGGAGTAGTTTAGCAGTAGGGTGTGTTAGCAGGCAAAGATGATGATAAAAACGGGAATAATCTTGTTTCCTGCGTAACGCACCACCCGCAACTTTGATACTGGCGAATTGGTGCTCTGCGGCGGATTATAGCTGATACAAATAATCTGAAATTTTGACCGCCTAACACAC
>JBCDEB010000047.1:0-42577 GCA_039180005.1 Cyanobacteria bacterium P01_G01_bin.54
TACCAAATCCGCAAAGCATAGGGAGAGATAAACTACTGATTATTCCTCGGGCAGGCGGGACGCAGATTCGACAAGCTCACTGACCACCTGCGCTACGGGTTTCTGCGCTCAATAGCCTGTAGCGCGGGTGGTTGCTGAGCGCTTGTCCTGAGCGGAGTCGAAGGGGAGTCGAAGTACATCTTGCCCGCCACCCGGATCAGCCTTCGCTTTCTGTGTTCATACAATCCGGATTCAGTATTAGATCCCCTTTTCCTCCCTTGGATGGCAGTTTAGAAAATAATTCGGGAATTCCGTAGCGCAAGTGTCCCGCCTGCCAAGGGTTTAGCGCATTCTGCGATTACCGGATTAAATTCTTAACCTTCATGTAAGGGAGGTGACGCCGCAGGCGGCTGGGATAGTCTGATGGAAATCAGGGTTTGACCGCAGAACCCCCTTACCTAGACACTTTGCGGCTTCCCGCAGGGTAGGGGGTCGGCGTAGCCGGGGGGATCTCGCCAGCTTTGCTGCAAATGTATCAATATCCTCAATGCCACTAGCTCTCAAAAGCAGGCTTGTTGAGCGGTGATTGTTGTTGGTCATGTCCAGACTGCAATCGCAATGCTGCGGTCGCCGGTATAGCTTGAGCCCAGGCGTGATAGTCCGTGAGCAATTGCGAGAGCAAGCGTTGCTTAATCCGTCCTAACACGGTTTTGACCAGTTGGTTTCCACCCATTTCCAGCATGGGCAAGGGCGCTAGGGCGAGGACAGGGGGCAGCTCCACCGTTACCTTCACTTCAGCCAGCCCTTTGAGGTAAATTTGTTCGTTTTTGAGGATGGGCATTAGCTTACCCTGAACATTGAGGGAAAAGCGATTGTTGATGTAGTCGATCCCCTGGATTTGGCAGTCTTCAGAGCACAGTGTGACCACGCCTTGGCTGTTGGCCTGCACCTTGAGGATCACGGTGGGTTGGAAATGGTACAAGTCCAGCAGGTTGAGGGGGTTCATGCGCAAGCGATAGCGATCGCCCCCCAGAACATCCATGAGGCGGGGGTCAGCGATCGCCGCCACCAAACGCTGGGGCTGGCGTAGATAATGTTGGATCGGAATGGTGGTTTCCTGGACTGTTGCTTTCTGAGCTGTTGCTTTTTGAACAGTCGCCGGCGTCACAAGCATTGTTAATGGTTCTGAAGCAACACAACGGATTCTCATACAACCTTGGCTCCACGCCTTAAAGATTAAGATAAATGTTTATCTTACTTCACAATTTCAATCACTGGCATAATAAGCGTCTCCAGGATGGCGACCCGTGCAGGAACAGCCCAGCCGCCTTCGCCGACCCTGACCGATTCGTAACGGACGACCAACCTGGACAGCAGACCTAAGCCAGCGGTTCACAATAGCCAGGATACCTGTCATGCAAGCATCCTGGACTTCGAACTCCACTTTGCGGTGCTAGTTGAAGACAATGGGTTGCAGCAAAACCAGGAGCACCAGAATGCCGGTGATGCCCATCAAGCCTGCGGGCATGAATTTTCGGGTTTTGAGCAGGCGCACAATAAAGGTGAGGACGAGCAATGCGGTGATGGCGATCGCCCCCCAAAAAGCCCAAGATTGGCCCAATTGGAGTAGAACTCCCATCAGTACCAATAAACTGCCGCTGATGCTCCCAGAAATTAGTGACACTTTGCTCTGAACTTTGCGATAGCCAATGATGCCACCAATAATGGCCAGAATGCCGTAGGCGATTGCTGTCGCTGCCAAGACCCAATCTGCTAGATTCATAAAACTATTCATCCGCTTAAAATATTTCCTTAAAAAAAATGATTATCCGGGCGGGCGAGACGCACGTCGACACGGCTGAGCGACCCCTCACGCTCTGGATATTGAGCTTAAACAAATGGGTTTCCTAAATGAGATGACCCATTACCTAAACTACTGCAACTGCTGCCAATCTTTGCCTAATTGGATCGTGATGTCAGAGTCTAGATCTCCTGTACTCTCGACCCGAACCTCACCAATGCCCAGCAATGTTTGCAGTTCGGTGGCAGTGATGCTATCACCGCGTTGGGCGACGATCCGCGTCTTGCTGAGGGGTTCCTGCCAGCGATCGCTTACAAAGACATTGCTATAGCCCGCCGCACCCAACTGCTGCCGGAGGGCCGTCACTGCCGCCGGATGGCCCGTACTGTCTTGAATGGCAATGCGCAGGTAGCGCTCATTGACGCCATTGATACCCGGGAAGCCATAGTTAAAGTGCTGCGCTAGCATCGTTTGAATGCCTTGAGCATTCGGCAGCCAATAACTCACCCCCGTTGCGCCCGTGCCATTAAAGTCACCGGGCAACATCAACATCTGCACATCTTCCCGCTCGGTGTTGGCAGCAAATCCTGCCAGCGCCGCCACTTCCTCCACACTCAGGTTAGTGTCAATGCTCTCCTGAATCACCTGAAAAAGCTTAGGGATTTTGAGCAGGGTCTGGGGTCGCAGGGTCTGCTCCACGACCGCCCGCATCAAGACCTGTTGCCGCTGCACTCGACCAATATCGCCGTAGCGATCCTGCCGAAAGCGTAAAAACTGCACCGCTTGCTCACCGTTGAGATGTTGCTGCCCCTGTTTGAGATTGATGTAGAGATGCTGGCTGTGGTCTGTGTACTTCATGTCCTTGGGGACATAGACCTCGACGCCCCCAAGGGCATCAATCAGTTGCTCAACGCCTTGGACATTGATCCGGACGTAGCGATCGATGGTAATGCCATTGAGTAAATCACTCAGGGCTCGCGCGGTGAGGGCTGCACCCCCATGATGGTTGGCGGCGTTGAGTTTCATTTCACCATAGCCAGGGATCTGCACCTTCGTGTCGCGGGGCACAGACATCACCGAAAGCTTGAAGTGGTTTGGGTCAAAGCGAACCAGCAACATCGTGTCAGCCAAGCCATCGAAGGAATCAACCAGGCCGTGATAGCCCAGCTCTTTGGAGGCCTGCACATCCACATCGGCCGTCAATACCTTTGTGCCCAGCACCAGAATATTCACGGGGCGGGTGAGGCGGGGAAAGCGAAACTTGTCGTAGGCGACCGCATCTTCATTGGAAAAAATGCCATCTCCGGAGAGGAAACCGTTGCGCAGCGGTGTGGCAGAGAGGGACACCGCGAGGATCGCCCCCACCGCAGCCGAGACCAGGCCAATGCCCGTCAAGCCCAGCCAAACCCAGAGCCAGCCCTTGGACTTACGTTTGACGCCCCGTTTTTTGCCCCGGATTGAGTGCGGAGCTTTGGGCTTACGGGTTTGATATCTAGCGGCGGGGATGCTGCGTTTAGGCACAAGCTTTTGGGCGGGAGAGGTGAGCTAAAGTTTAGCCTAGATTCTTCATCAGGCAGGCAGGTGGGACGCCTGCGCTACGGTTTTTCCTAAAATCACAACCCGTAGCGCGGGTAGGTCAGTGAGCGGAGGGTGAGTGAGCGGTTTACCCTGAGCGGAGTCGAAGGGAGTCGTTGGCGCAGCCTCCCGGAGGAATATCTGCATCTTGCCTGCTGGAGGTAATTTACCAGAGCTTTTTGGCAAGCATTATGCGTCATGCGGGATGAGACTAAACCCTCATCTACTCTACAGTTTAGGGCGTGTCATCAATTAATCTCAGAAGCCTTGTGGGCCCAGCGATTAAACGCCTGACCCAAACAACAGAGAAAGGAGCTGTACGCTAGACATAGCAATGGTTTGAAGTCTAAATAATGACAGCCCCTAGCCTCCTAATTTACACGAAAGTGAGGAGCTGCTGACGGGATGAGGGGGCAATTCCCCCTTTGGATAAGATCGTCTGGCGCTAAAAAATTTTTGCGTTGTTGCATAAAACCATCCCCCCCTGGCCCGAGAAGGTAGTGAAGTCCGTCTAGTACCGCAGGGCGGAAGTTCAAAGTTCAAAGTGCCTGTATGACAGATATTGGGTGGATTTTGAACAGGTGGCTTATTTCTGCCGCCCTGCACTCGTCTGAATTCTTTACCCTAACCCTGGTCGGAGGCCTATGGATGCTGCCCCCTTAACACCGGCTCAACTGAATAATGACCAACTGAATGCCGAACTCAAACGCCTGGCCCGGCAGGCACAAGACAATCCCGAGGGTTCACCCTTGCGTCAGCGATCGCTCAATCAACTGCTGCGCCTACTGCAAGCCTCAGGCAAGCTGAGACGCCCCTACCCCCACCAATTTAACTACCTCTATGAGGAGATCTACGCTGAGGCCCTGCAACGGCTTTTTATCTATATCTGCCAAAAAATTGATCTGTACCGCCCGGAAAAGGAAGTGCTGCAATGGGTAAACTTCATGCTCAAAACCCGCTTTTTCTATGAAGCGCGGCAAGACTGTGTGCCCTTCTACCGCCCTGAGCGCCAAAAACTCTCGCGGCAGCCCTGGCTCAGGGTCGAGGAGTTGGAGCAAACCCTGCCGGGGAAAGTGCCGCGAGCCGCGCCGCCCACGCTCGAAGACCAAGCCCGCGACTATATTGAAAGCGATCCCGATGGCTGCCTGACCCAAAAGCATCTTCGCGGCCACCCGGAGATCACCTTGCAAATTCTACTGCTGCGCATTCTGGCGGGTTACAAGTGGCATGAACTGGCTCAGGAATTTGCTGTTCCTTTGCCGACGTTGCATAGCTTTTACAGTCGGCAACTCCAGAAATGTATGCCGCAACTCCGGGAGTACCTTGCACCGTGAGTTGAATGCGGAATGCGGAATTCAGACTCTATCCCGGTCGATGCGTTGCGCTCCGCTGCCGCCGTGACGCTTCAGAAGTCGATTGCACGGGCGGCCTCAACCCGACCCACCCCGGTCATCGCTACGCGAGACCGCCTCCCCAGAGGGGATGTTCTGCGCCTCTTTTCCCTTTGCTCCCTTAACCCGTTCCCTTTCCCCTAACACCATGACTCCCCTCAAACTCCCCCCCCTCAAACTCGGTCTCTCCACCCAAGACCATGGGATCGCCCAAGCTTGTGCTGCCGCCTATACCCAGGAAAACAAGCGCCAACAGGCTTACCTCAACAGCTTGGCGGTCTCGGTCGTCAATGCCTATTTACTGAGCTTGGGCATTGTCACTGATTTTGACCATAGCCGCAGCCAACAACCCGCCGCCCAGTTACTGGAAGATGTGGCGGAACTGCCGATTCCGGGCTGGGGAGTCTTGGCCTGTCGCCCGGTTCTGGCCGATGAAACCCATTGTTATCTGCCACCGAGCGATGCGACGAAGGCGTTGGCCATTCAATTTGATACCCAGTTTCGCTATGCCACGCTGTTGGGATTTGTGGAGAGGGTGGCAGCGGATCAGACCCTGGTTTCACTGGATCAGTTACAGGATTTTGATCGGCTGCTGGAGCAGATGACAACCCAGCTTGCCGCTCCCTCTCTCAATCGTCTCAGTGATTGGCTCACGGGCACCGCTCAAGCCAGTTGGCAAGCGTTAGCGGCCATCCTCGATCCGCCGCCTCTGGCTCTGGAACCCGTCCGCTCTAGCGATCGCGCCGTTGAGCGGGGCAAAATTCTCACATTAGAGCAGGGCGTTGATCCGGTGGCCCTGGTTGTCTGGGTTGAGCCCACCCCTACCCCGGAGCTAAATATTGCCATTGAACTCTGGCCGCTCAGCCGGACGCTGCGTCTGCCGGCCGCCCTAGAGCTGGGTCTGCTGGACCCCAACTCGGGTGAAGCGCTGCTCCATGCCCAAGCCAGGGGCAGCGATCGCCTGCGCTTTACGTTTACGGGGGAGGTGGGCGATCGCTTTGATGTGCGGGTCAGGCATCAGGCGGCGACGGTGATTGAACCGTTTGTGATTTAGGGAGGAGCAATGGTGAAACCCATCACTGAACCTGTCACCAAACCGGACAAACAAGTCTGCCTCAAGTTTTTGGGTTCCCTTGATCAGCCGGAACTCACTGTGGAATTGCAGATCTTTAAAGGCGGCGATCGCAACCACCCCTTGGCCCTACTCTCCCAGATCGTTCTGGTTGAGCCCGCGCTATGCCAACAGGTAACGGAACTGTGGCAGCGGCAATATCGTGCATTGGTCAAGGGCCGGGCGCTCAAGAATTTTACGATCGAAACTCAACACATCACGCACCAGTCTTGCATCGCCGCCGCTGAGACGGTCGATACCAGCTTAAATGACTGGTTGCAAACACCGGAATTCCAGCCCCTGCGCGATGCGCTGCTGCGGGAGCTCAACCCTGAGGAGCGGATTCAGATTTTGGTGCAAAGCCGCGATCGCACCCTGCAACAACTGCCCTGGCCCCGCTGGCGCTTACTCGATAACTATCCCCACGCCACAATTAGCCAGAGTGCGCCGGATTTGAAACGATTGCCGGAAAAACCCGAAGCGCACTCGGGCAAACTAAGAATTTTGGGCATTTTTGGCGATCAGCGGGGGATCGATACAACCCCCGATCGCCAACTGCTCCAGGGCCTACCCACCGACCAAGTTGACGTCCAAATTCTTGACCAGCCCGATCGCGCCCAGCTCAATGACCAGCTTTGGGAGCAGGCTTGGGACATGATTTTGTTCGCCGGGCATGGGGATACAGTCGAGACGGCTCAGGGCGGGCAAGAGCAGGGGCTGCTGTACCTGAATGGAACGGGCGAAACCCTGACGTTTAATGAGATTTGGTATGGGCTACGCAAGGCTGTCAACGAGGGCTTGCAGCTTTTTTTACTCAATTCCTGCGCAGGCTTGGGACTCTTGGCCCGCAATCTCCAAGAAGATGCCCAACTTCCCCACCTGATCGTCATGCGCGATTGGGTTCCGGATGCGGTGGCGGCGGCGTTTTTGCGCTATTTTCTGACGGCATTTGTCGCAGGCAATCCGGTGGATCAGGCAGTACAGACGGCGCGACAACGGCTACAGGGTCTGGAGACGGACTATCCTTGCGCCAGTTTGTTGCCGGTGCTCTGGCAAAACCCCTATGCCCAGCCCTTTGGGTTGGGGGTATTGAAACCGAGGCAGTCGGGGCGATCGCGTCTTATCTTCACAGGGATCGGCATTGTGCTGGTGGGCACAGTGGCATTTTGGGGTTTACGTGCGCCGATCGCCGACTGGTTTTATCGTCAGGGTCAAGCAGCAGATCAATGGGATGAATATCTACTCGCCAAGCGAAATTTCACAATTGCTGCGGCGATTAATCCCAACGATGTTTACTCCCGCTACATGTTGGGCTTCATCCATGACGAAGTTCGGGGAGATATCAATAGCGCCCTTTCCTGGTACGAGGAAGCCGCAGTGTTGGGAATGCCCGAGGCGATCGCGGAATATGTGCGCTTACAGTTGCTTCAATCTCAAACCGATGGACTAACCCTCTCGGAAGCTGACGTTTCTCGGCTGCTCAAATACACCAAGCTCTGTTTAGACAAAACTCCCTATTCTGGTACAAAGGCCAGTTGCCTCAAGAATCGGGGTTGGATTGCGGCGGAACAGGGGCGTTGGGCGAAGGCTGCTAAGGATTTGCGAGCGGCGATCGCCCTCCGGGACGACAGTCCTCACACCCATTGCCTCCTGGCCCAAGCCCTGGAACATCAGGGAGAGGTGGAACAGGCACAGGTGCATTGGCATAAGACATCGCTGCAAAGTGAGGCACATATTTTGGAGCAGGGTTTATGTCTGCGGGAGGTGGAGCGGCGATCGTCTTAAAAATCTTGCCTTATCCATATAAACCCGACCCACCCCGGTCATCGCTGCGCGAGACCGCCCCTCCCGAGAGGGGATTTTGGATTTAAACCGCTCCTTTTATATATCACCAACCCACTGTTATGCTTAAGTCTCTCTTCCTCTCCGCTCTCCTCCTCACCCTACCCCTTGCCCCCGTGATCGCTCTTGTCCCCGATCCCCACGAACTCCGCAATACCAATGAAGAGTGCGATCCCAAGCTGGAGGGTCATTGTGCCCACCGGGGAGATTTTCCGTGGGACGAGGCAGCCGCACTCTATGTGCTCAGTCCTCGCCGCTCAAGGCTGCTGAATCCCCAACCTCGTTTGCGTTGGCTTCCGGTTTCTGGCGCGACCCATTACACCGTTCGTCTGTTGCAGGACATTGCAACGGCTGATACTGAGACTCAATCGATTTTGCCAGAGCACAACGCCGATACTAAAAGCCAAGTGATTTGGACAGCGCAAACCTCTGACACCGAGATCCGTTATGACGGTGAGATGCTCCAGCCAGGGTTGAAGTATCGTGTTGAAGTAACGACAGAAACCATTACAGATTCGTCAGCGGAAGCGCTACCCACGAATGCTCTGATCTTCAGCATTGTGAGTGCCGCAGATCGCGAGGCCATTCAGAGCCAAGTCGCTGAACTGCGCCAGACCACCGCTGATCCGGATGAGCAGCAATGGGCAGTTGCCGATCTCTATGTGGAGCAGGGCCTGGTTAATGAGGCGATCGCCCTCCTCGAAGATCTCCAATCCCGTCAACCCGAGAATGCAGCGCTGCTGGTGCGCTTGGGAAATTTGTATTACCGCTGGCTGCTGTTGGTGGAGCCGTCGCAAGGGTATTACGAGCAGGCGTTGCAGGTAGCGGGTGAGGAGCCGAGTTTGGCGCGGGCAGTGGCGCTAGAGCAATTGGGACATTTGCAGGTGATTCAGCTTCAACCGGAGGCGGCGATCGCGTCTTTTCAGGCAGCACAGGAGGTATATCGAGCGCTGGGTGATCGGGCGGCGGCGACGGCATTGGATCGGCAGATTGATGGGCAGCAGCGGGTGCTGCAACCCTGAGCGGAGCGTAAGGCTTGCGCCCTCGGACTGTCTGTGACTAACACAACCAACGTTCTATTCTGTTTAACAGAGCCCATGCGATTGCCCTCAAACCTATAATCTGCCGTTTCTGGGATCGTGGTTAGGATCGGGCGGCGTTATTGACAGGGGATATGGCGCGAGTCTTGGCGATGGTGCAGCAGGGGTTGGCGCAATCGGGGGGATCTCGGGTCTAGATACGTAGCAGAGTTTCCTCCCCAATCGCCCGCCGCAACAGTTGCTCGATCCCTGCCACCGGATAAATCTCTGTGCCCAATTCTGCCGCCACTTCAGCCACGGTCATATCATCCAAAAAGCAACGCTCACCCTGCTTGAGCATCACCGTGGGCAGCAGGATGCCATCCCCAAAATCGCGATCGCGTAACCCCGCCAGCAGATCCTGTCCCGTCAGCAACCCCGTCACCGTGATCGCCTGACCCCAATAGTCACTGCGGAGCGGACAGAGTTTTACGGTTAACCCTTCCACTTGGTTTAAACGTGCTACTAACGGCGCAAAGACCTGTTCCACGGCATTGCCCACCACCCACGTCCAGGTGCGGGGCTCGAGCAGGCGATTGCCCTTGGCAGTGCGCAGAGCGCAATCGGGCAAAATCGCCGTCGCCGTCTCCTCAAATTCGCTAATAAACTGCCGAATCGAGCCCACCCCATTGCCCAGTTGAGGATAGTCTGCGTAATGGGACTCGGGAGGTAAGTCTTGTTGGGCGATCAGAAACCATTCATCCGCGAGCCAAGCAAATGGGCTGCCCAGTTGCGATTGAAACGACCTTTGGATCGTCTGCACTTGACCAATCACTTCTTGCGCCTTGGCCTGACTAACCGGCACAAGCTGATCCCCCTTGGGGCGAAACCGGGTCAAACCCACGGGCACCACTGCCGCCGAGAGAATCGTGGGCACATCTCCCCCATGAAACTGCGCTAAATCCCGCAGGGTGCGCTCTAGATGCACCCCATCATTGATGCCGGGGCAGACCACCACCTGGGCATGGAGCTGCAGCCGTCGCGCCTGAAACCAGCGGAACTGCTCCAGAATCTGAGCGGCGCGGGGATTCTTGAGCAGTTGCACCCGCACCTCCGGCTCGGTGGCATGAACCGAAACATAAAGGGGCGAGAGACGCAGTTGCTCAATCCGCTGCCATTCGCTGGGGGGCAGATTGGTCAGGGTGAGGTAGCTACCATAGAGAAAGCTGAGGCGATAGTCATCGTCTTTGAAGTACAAGCTCTCGCGCTTACCGGGTGGCTGTTGATCGATAAAGCAAAAGGGACAACGGTTGTTACACTGGATCAACCCATCAAACAGGGCGGTTTCAAATTCTAGCCCCAGATCATCGTCGTAATCTTTTTCGAGTTCCACGGCATGGTGCTGACCCCCAGCGTCCACCACCTCGAGGTCGAGCAGTTCATCGGCGCAGAGATATTGATAATCAATCAGATCGCGGGGCGGGGTGCCGTTGATTGAGACGATCGCATCCCCCACCTCAAACCCCAATTCTTCAGCAATGGAGTCCGGCAGGACGCGGCTAATTTTGGCAGGACGAATCGTAGCGGTGCTCATTAGAAAGGTTTGAGTTCACCCAAGGCGAACGGAAAGAAGACAGAAATTCTCTTAAGAAGCATAGTGGGTTGACCCACCTCCCCCCTCCGGGGTACTCCTCCAAGGAGGAGATTTCTCGCTTAAAATCCCCTCTCAGGAGGGGCTATCAAGCGTAGCACCGACCGGGGTGGGTTCGGGGTGTCAGTCGCCAATGCAGCAATGTATTTCTTGGAAGTCATCTTCTAGTCTAATATTCGCCGCTCGGCAATGCGCAGCTTCGCCGAGCGCGATCGCCGATTCTGGGCCAGCTCATCCGGCTGGGCAGTGAGGGGCTTCTTGGTGATGATCTGGAGCTGCTCGGACGCTCGGAACTGGTTCTTCACCCGGCGATCTTCCAAGCTATGGAAGCTAATGATGGCAATCCGCCCACCGGGTTTGAGCCAATGGGGTGCACGCACCAAGAAGGCATCGAGGGCGTCAAGCTCCCGGTTTACGGCAATGCGTAGGGCTTGAAAAACGCGAGTGGCCGGGTGAATGCGGCCGTAGCGAAATTTCCCCGGCACCGCCTGACGGATCGTTTCTGCGAGTTCCACCGTGCTCTGGAGGGGCCGCGCCGCCACGATCGCCCGAGCAATCCGCTTCGAAAAACGCTCTTCACCATACTCAGAAAAAATCTGTACCAAGTCCGCCTCCCGCCAATGGTTAATCACTCCCGCTGCGGTGAGGTCTTGACGTTGATCCATCCGCATATCGAGGGGGGCCGCCTGCTGGAAGCTAAAGCCGCGCTCTGCGGTATCAAGCTGGGGCGAACTCACCCCCAAATCCGCCACAATGCCATCAAAGCGGCGATCGCCCGGATTATAGTCCGCAAAGCTCCCCTGCCAGAGTTCCACCCGGTCTGGCAGCGTCGGGCGAGTCGCATCCAGCGCCATTTGATCCTGGTCAATGCCCACCAGTTGGACATCCTCGGCTGCCGCTAGAATTAAGCGACTGTGACCACCACCGCCCAACGTCGCATCGAGATAAGTACCACCAGCCTTGACTTGTAAGCCCGCTAACACCTCACGACTGAGAACAGAAACGTGGTGGAAGGGCGTTTTCTCAGGTGTGATGGGTATTGTTTCGCTCTCATGCATAGATTTATCGTCGCATCCCATCCCGTTCAATACAGGACAAAAATGGAAAACTGTCGGTTGGGTTGACGGAGGAATGCTGTTGGCAGATGTTGCTGGCAAAATATAACTTAACGTGAAAAACGCAAATTCTACCGTGCTCTGTTCTGTCAACCGAGGCGGGCAAGATGTACTCTCCCTACGGGACGCTACGCAAACGAATCCGCTCAGCGACCGCCTGCCAATGGTTTAGAGCCTTCTGCACTTACCGGATTAAATTCTTAACTTTCATCCAGCCTGCTCTGGGCATAGTGCCCTTTCCGCTTTAGAATCTTCGGTATACACTAAATCTAGTGTGCCCGAGACAATCTAAGGCGATCCTGCCATTCCCAACTCCCCATGACCTCCACCGCAGCCCCCAGCAAAATGCCCATCACGCCCATCTTTAACCCGGAGGGCGATGATGCGATCGAAAACCGTTCGATCTGGTTTGGCAATGTCACCAACCTGATGCAGCTCAACGATGTGCGCTATCCCTGGGCGGTGGGTCTGTATCAGCAGATGCGAGAGAACTTTTGGATTCCCCAAAAGCTGGACTTGACCCAGGATGTAACTGACTATTGGAACCTGACGCCCGAAGAGCGCTATGCCTTCGATGGGATTTTGTCTTACCTCACCTTCCTGGATTCGGTGCAAACCTGTAATATTCCTCACCTCAAAGCAACGATTACAGCCCCAGAAATTAGTCTCTGCATGGCCGAGCAAATTTCCCAAGAGGGCATGCATAACCAGAGCTATCAATACATGATCGAAACGATCATTCCCCCCGAACGACGTACGGATGTCTATGACTTTTGGCGCACGGATGAGGTGCTGCTCCAGCGTTGTGAATACATTGCTGGGCTCTACCAGAAATATATTGATGACCCCACGCCAGAAAACTATTTTGTGGCGTTTCTGGCCGACTATATGCTGGAGGGCCTGTATTTCTACAACGGGTTTATTTTCTTCTACAACCTCGCCTCACGGATGCTAATGCCCGGCAGTGCCGATATTTTCAAAATGATCAACCGGGATGAACTCTCCCACGTGCGGCTCTACCAAAAGCTGCTGCCCGAGGCGATGCAGTCTTTGCCCTATTCTCCCGATCAGGTTTATGAGCTATTTGATACGGCGGTGCAGCATGAATGCGACTGGACAAACCACATTGTCGGTGAGCAAATTTTAGGGATTACGGCCACCAGTACGGAGCAATACACCAAGTATTTAGCCAACTTGCGGCTACGGGCGATCGGCTTTCAGCCCCTCTATCCTGAAAAACGCTATAAAAAGAGCCCCTATGCTCACCTAGAGCGCTTCTCGGATACCAAGAAGGCGGGTAACACCAAGGCCAACTTCTTTGAAGCCGGTGTCACCTCCTATATGATGAGTTCGGGAATAGGGGGCTGGGACGAGATCTAGGGAAAGGCAGAGCGAAGAAAGCAGAAAGTAGGGTGGGCAATGCCCACCAACCAAGGGTTTGGCGCTCAATAGACGGTCTTAAAAATCTTGCGCTGTTCTCTACCGGCTTAAACAAAAGCGCCGGATCGCCCGCGCCTAAACCTGTAGAGAGAATCGTTACCCAGGAAGACAACCCGGTTGTTATCATTGGGAGACCCTGCTACTATTTGGGGATCTAGAGACCCTGTGACGGCTTATGCACCTCACCGCTAAAACTGTTTCTGAAGAAGTGGTTCAGCAACTTGCTGAGTATTTCAGTGTTCTGAGCGAACCCATGCGCCTGAAACTGCTCAACCTCTTGCGGGATGGGGAGAAATGCGTCCAAGAGCTCGTCGAAGCGACGCAAACCAGTCAAGCCAATGTCTCGAAGCACCTCAAGGTGATGCTCCAAGTCGGAATTCTCAGCCGTCGTAGCGAAGGGACGTCCGCCTACTACCGGGTGGAGGATCCCTTGATTTATGACCTGTGTAACCTCGTCTGTAACCGCATTGCCGCCCGCATTGAGCAGCAAGCGCGTCAGTTCCGCGATTTTAGCTTGGCGAACCCTGAAGCGGCGGTGGGAAGCTAGGTTCAGTTGACAGTTCGCAACTACCAGTTTGTGCTCGTTACCTGGCTCTGCTAGGTAATGTGACTCAAGAGGCTCTGCCTCTGGTGACTCAGACTTTCTTTCCGTAAGATTGCAGGCGGCAGAGCCGTGATACGAGAGGAGCGACAGATCAGCGTCTCAGCCCAATTTCATTTCTTGGCAGTTATCTTTGAGGGGTGTCACCCTTCGGTTTTTATACCCGTTGTCTCATTTTTATGACCTCCACCGCTCCCACTCCCCCTTGGCTTCAACGCCATTGGTTCTATCCGCTGCTGGGTCTGGTGCTGCTGCTGCTTTACGGCCCGGTGCTGCTCCATTGGACGGATGGCTGGCTCAACAAGAGTATCAGCATTGAGCATGAATATTTTAGCCATGGCTTGCTTGGCATTCCCTACGCGGGCTATTTGGTCTGGCGATCGCGGCGCAGGTGGCGCAAGCTACCCGATGTTGCACCGCCCTGGAGTTGGGGGATTTTACTGTTGGGGGCGCTGATGTACCTCAGTGGGATTGAGGAGTTGGTGAATCTGTCGCTGCCGATGGTGTTGATTGGCCTCTGTTTGGTGTTAAAGGGGACACAAGGCTTGTGGTTACAGCGCTTTCCCCTGCTGTTTATCGCCCTAGCCACGCCGAACTCGATCCCCTACCTGCTCACGCCTTTTACCCTACCGCTGCAAGTCTTTATCGCTAACGTGGCGGGGTTTATCTTGTTTCAGCTCGGGGTGCCGGACTTGGCGATCGATGGCATTTACATCACCGTTCAGAACCGCCTAGTGGAGGTCGCTCCCTACTGCGCAGGTTTAAAAATGCTCTTTACCAGCCTCTACGTCGCGCTGCTGCTGCTCCATTGGACGGGCGTGTCGCGATCGCGCTTTAAGATCACGGCTTTGATCACCGGCACCGTGGCCATTAGCGTGGCGATTAATATTGTGCGCAACACCATTTTGACCTATCTCCATGGCATGGGCTATGACGGATTGTTTAAATGGACCCATGAGAGCCTAGGCGGAGATTTAATCTCTCTGGGGATGCTCCTGCTGGTGGTGCTCTGGTTTGACCTTCTGGAGCGGGGCTCAAACTATTTCCATCAGGGAGAGCTCGTTGGCATTATTAACTATGCCGGGTTGCTCGGGAGAAAATCAGTGAGTCGAGCAGAATCAGGTCAATCAGAGTCGAGTCCATCGGAGTCAGACCCATGATTTTAGTCACTGCAAAACGGCGATCGCGCCTGGCGATCGTACTCATTTTGGCCGTTAGTTTACTCCTGGGGGCGATCGTGGCTTGGCCCGTTGCCCCCTCTTGGCGATCGCCCCTCGACGTCCCGCAGTTGAGCGCCCTCCGTGAGGTGCGCAAGCAAGGTCTTGATTTGCCGGACGATCGCACCAACCAAGTGCTGCCCCTCCGGATTGGCGGCCACAAATGGGTTGCGCAAGATCTCCTGCCTAAGCAGGGCAAAGAACCCGCTGCCTTGCTCGTTCGCCCCCAAGCTGATCCGAAGGACAAACCCTATGTGGACTGGTCGGATCTCAATGGTTTTTTTGACTGGCAACAGGACGCGGTACAGACCCTAACGGTTTCGCTCCCCGAGAGTAAAAGCCCCGTCATTGCCCGTTGGTTTATTGCCCGTGACCCCCAAGATACCCAAGTGGTGCATTTTCCCCAGCGGGTGGCGGTAGCGCAATGGTATGCCTTCCGTGAGGGGGGACACCCTACGGTATTTCAATGGTTTTGGCGCGATCAGCTCGCTCAGTTGCGTGGCAGCCGGGAGCCTTGGGTTGCGGTCTCGGTGCGGTTGCCGGTGAAGCCGGATATAACGCTCGAAGAAACGGCGGAAACGATGACAGAGTTGGTGCAGGTGGTGCAGGGGACGATTAGTGAGATGTTGGAGTTGGAAGAGTAAGTTCTATTTATTTGAGAGGGTATTTATCCACTACGTAGCTTGAGACGGGTCTCAATCGCGCAGCGATGATGGATTTTGATGGAGAAGATTGGGGAGGAGAGCCAAACATGAATCTTGAAGACTATTTTGATTTTTGGGCAGAGGATGATATTCGCCTCAAGGGGACACGCGTGGGCATTGAAACGGTTTTGTTTGACTATCTGTTTCGTGCGAAAGCGGCTGAAGAAATTGCGGGTACTTATCCATCACTCACTTTAGAACAAGTTTATGCCACGATTCTCTACTATTTACAGAATCAAGTGCAAGTTGATGCTTATTTAGAGGATTGGTTGGAGTGGGGCGATCGCATGAGGGCAGAGCAGGCAAAAAATCCTCATCCTGTCGTGGAGCGTTTGCGTGAGTTGAAAGCCAAAAAGCTGGCGCAGACGACGTAATGATGCTCAAGTACCTGATTGATGAAAATGTTGATCCGATTTACACACAGCAACTGCGGCGCTCAGAAGTAGATATTTTGGTGATGGCAGTTGGTGACTTGACTGCACCCAAACGAGGAACACTCGATCCGGAAATTCTAAATTGGTGTGAAGCTCAAGGATACATTTTGGCCACTAATAATCGTAAATCGATGCCCGTTCATCTGATGGATCATTTAAATGCAGGGCATCATATACCAGGAATTTTCATCTTGAATCCTAAGTTGAGCGTTGGCGAAAATCTGGAGCAACTTTTGCTCATTGCCGAAGCCTCGTTTGATGATGAATATCAAGATCGCATTGAATTCCTGCCACTGGTTTAAGGATATGCTTTGATTCTGGTGTCTAGCAGTAGTAGGGTTTGTATAGCCTTTCAGGCATGGCTATGCTAGAGGCAGTCACAATTTCAGCTCAAATCTGGTGGTTTAAAATTCGCCGCAATGCACCAGATAGGGGATTTATAAAGATGATTTTGGTGTGTTACGCAGAAAGTGAGGTCAGGATACTTTCAGTATGTGTTTTGCCTGCTAACGTAGCCTACAACTTATCTAGTAAATCCATAGTTGGTCTTGAAGTTTACGTGATTCAAGATTTTCTCTACCCAATCAGGCTCATCAGGTGAAACAACGAGAACAGAAAAACCATGCTTCTCTCCCTCTATTTCAACTCCTTTTGAATCATCTATGTGCAAATCTATACCAAACCAGTTTGGATTTTTGCTAGGACGATTCTGTTCTGAATATCTTAAGGAGTGGCGATCGTGGATTTTCTGATTTATGATTCTGTCTACCCAAATCCCGTAACACATCAACCAAGATCTTATGTAAAAAACAGAACGATAAGAGCTGGTATAAATCCATATTTCAAAACCTTGCTTCGATAACTTTGAAATAAGCTCTCCTGTTCCAAGCCGCAGAGAATCTCTAAGCCAAAACCTAAGTAGTAACGGAACTCTATTGGGCTCATTTCTAGCATTCTTTTGCCCGCACACAAGGGTGTCATCTAAATCAAAAGATATCCTGAATTTACTCATCTCTATAAAAATATAGATCAGAAAAGTTATCGAGCTATTTTGTACGTTCTCTGTGTTTCAGAAGTGTTTTGGGCAATGCTCAATACACCCCCCATAACGACTCACCAACACTATCCATTTTTACCCTTATTGCGAGGTTTTGGCGTTTCGGTGGAGACGGTGGCGCAAATAACGGATGTATCTAGGCAGATTTAGAGTGTGAGTAGATAGACGCTTAGGGACTGTCATGCTTTAACTCCTAGAGCATTGTGTCAAGTATTAAGAAGCCTTGCGTTTTGAGAATAAACGTGTGAGGCAAGCAAGCCAGAAACCGATTGAAACCCTTACAGGGAAAGCGATCGCCCCATTCTCCTGTCCAAAATTGCCCCTGTTTTGTTCGGTGAAGCTTTTTGCGACAATGCCGAAAGTATTGACCCCGTTGCTTCACACGCTCAACCGGAATCAGAACCTGGAGATCGATCGCTTATGAAATTGGCTTATTGGATGTACGCTGGCCCCGCCCACATCGGCACCTTGCGCATTGCCAGCTCCTTTAAAAATGTCCATGCCATCATGCACGCCCCCTTGGGCGATGACTATTTCAATGTCATGCGTTCGATGTTAGAGCGGGAGCGTAACTTTACCCCCGTGACGGCCAGTGTGGTCGATCGCAACGTCTTGGCCCGAGGTTCCCAGGAGAAGGTTGTCGATAATATCACCCGTAAAGACCGAGAAGAGCACCCCGATCTGATTGTGCTTACCCCCACCTGCACCTCCAGTATTCTGCAAGAAGACCTCGAAAACTTTGTCGAGCGTGCCCAACTCGACGCCAAAGGTGATGTGATGCTCGCTGACGTGAACCATTACCGGGTCAATGAGTTGCAAGCGAGCGATCGCACCCTCCAACAGATCATCAAGTTCTACATCAAAAAGGCCCGCAAGCGTGAGGAGCTGGTCACCACCAAAACCGCCGAGCCCTCCGTGAATATCATTGGCCTGACCACCTTGGGCTTCCATAATCAGCACGATGGTCGGGAACTGCGCAAACTGATGGCGGATCTGGGCATCAAAGTCAATGCCGTGATCCCAGAAGGGGCAACGGTGGATCAGCTCAAGACCCTGCCTCAAGCCTGGTTTAACCTGGTGCCCTACCGGGAAGTGGGCGGCATGGCGGCGGAATACCTGCAAACGGAGTTTGGCACACCGATCGTCGATATTACCCCCATGGGGGTGGTCGAGACTGCCCGCTGCATCCGCAAGATTCAGCAGGTGCTCAACGACCAGGGTGCGAGCGTGGACTACGAAGACTTTATCCAGGAGCAGACCCTTTATGTTTCCCAAGCGGCTTGGTTTTCCCGCTCGATCGACTGCCAAAACCTAACCGGCAAAAAAGCCGTCGTCTTTGGTGACAATACCCATGCGGCTGCCATGACCAAGATCCTCAGCCGCGAGATGGGCATTCATGTGGTGCTGGCCGGAACCTATTGCAAGTATGACGCGGATTGGTTCCGTAACGAGGTGAGCGAATATTGCGATGAAATTTTAATTAGTGAAGATAATGGCGAGATCGGCGATGCGATCGCCCGCATCGAACCCTCGGCCATCTTTGGTACGCAAATGGAGCGCCATGTGGGCAAGCGTCTGAATATTCCCTGTGGTGTGATCGCCGCCCCGATCCACATCCAAGACTTCCCCATCGGCTACCGCCCCTTCCTTGGCTACGAAGGCACGAACCAGATCGCCGATCTGGTCTACAACTCCTTCACCTTGGGCATGGAAGACCACCTTTTGGAAATCTTCGGCGGTCACGACACCAAGGAAGTGATTACCAAAGGCATCTCGGCCGACTCGGATCTCAACTGGACCCCAGAAGCCCGAACGGAGCTCAATAAAGTACCTGGGTTTGTCCGGGGCAAGGTGAAGCGCAACACCGAGAAGTTTGCTCGCGAGCGGGGCTTCAGTGAAATTTCCCTAGAGGTGATGTATGCCGCCAAGGAGGCAGTGGGGGCTTAGGGGAGTTCTGAGGCGATCGCGCCTTGGCCCCCCATCGCAAATCGGCGTGGCACAATAGAGAACCCTGCCCGCCGTTTACATTTCCCCGTCATGGCTAAAGCTCAAGAGGGTGGCTCTAAAACCATCAGCGACAACCGCAAAGCCCGCTTCCGCTATGAGATCCTAGAGACCTTCGAGGCGGGACTCGTTTTGGTGGGCACAGAGGTGAAGTCGATTCGGGCGGGCAAGGTGAATATGGGGGATGGCTTTGGCCAAATCCGGAATGGTGAAGCCTGGCTGCACAATGTGCATATTTCGCCCTACGAAGCCAGCGGCCAGTACTTTAACCATGAGCCCCGCCGCATCCGCAAGCTGCTGCTGCATAAGAAAGAAATCAGCAAGCTCATCGGTAAACTCGAAGAGAAGGGCCTGACCCTTGTGCCGTTGAAGCTGTATTTCAAGCGAGGCATTGTCAAAGTGCAACTCGGGTTGGGCAAGGGGAAAAAGCTCCATGACAAGCGGGAAACCGTTAAGCAACGGCAAGATCAGCGGGATATGCAACGGGCCCTGAAGCGATATTAAGGGGTATGGCTCATGGGGAGGATTGCAGAATCAATATCCATACTGAATCCCAAACTTCTAAGAAACAAGTCTTGGATTAGTACATAACATCCCGAACCCACCCCGGTCATCGCTATGCGAGACCGCTCCTCCCGAGAGGGGATTTTCCGCCTCAATCCCTTTTCCCTTTAACCCTTCCCCCTTCCCCCAACTCTTATATTTATTCCAAATTCCGAATTCCAAACTCCGAATTCCAAACTTTGACCCCTGAACCCTCCACCACATCTTTGTTAAGCTGAGTAAAGTTTTTTACTGACCTGCGCAGGAGGTTTGCATGGCTAACTCCACAGCTCGTATTGGGATTTTAGGCGGCGGTTTCGGGGGTCTCTACACCGCCCTGCGTCTCCAGGCGTTGGACTGGGGCTCGGATCGGCCGCCGGAAATTGTGCTGATTGACCAGCGCGATCGCTTTGTCTTTTCGCCCTTGCTCTACGAATTACTCACCGATGAGTTGCAGACTTGGGAAATCGCGCCGCCCTACGAAGAACTGCTGGCCAATACCCTAATTCAGTTCCGTAAAGCCCAGGTGACGGGGGTGGATGTGGCGCAGCAGACGGTCCACTTTGCTGATCAACCGCCCCTGAACTGCGATCGCCTCGTCCTAGCCCTCGGCGGTCAAACGCTCCTGACGGATACACCAGGGGTGAAAAACCATGCTCTACCCTTTGGCCGACTCGAAGATGCCTACCAGTTGCTGGCGCGGCTGCGGCAACTGGAGCAATCGGAGCAAGACGCGATCCGGGTGGCGATCGTCGGCGGCGGCTATAGCGGTGTGGAGCTGGCCTGTAAGCTGAGCGATCGCCTCGGTGCACGGGGTCGGCTGCGCATTATTGAGCAGGGCACGGAGATTTTAAGGCGATCGCCGGAGTTTAACCAAAAAACTGCTCAAGCCGCCCTCAGCGAGCGTCAAGTCTGGCTGGATCTCGAAACCACGGTGGCGGCGATCGGGCCAGATACGATTAGCCTCAACTACCGCGACCAGATCGACGAGATTCCGGTGGATTTGGTGCTCTGGACGGTGGGCACCCAAGTCAGTGACCTGATTCAAGATTTGCCGCTGCCGAAGACTGAGCAAGGCAAACTCCACACCACCGCCACACTCCAGGTCGTCGAACATCCTGACCTCTTTGCCCTGGGGGATCTGGCGGTCTGCACCGGGCAGGAGTCGTTGCCGGCCACTGCACAAGTGGCGATCCAGCAAGCGGACTATTGCGCCTGGAATATTTGGGCTAGCCTGTGCGATCGCCCCCTCTTGCCCTTTCAATACCAACCCTTGGGCGAGATGCTTAGCCTTGGCACAGATACGGCAACTCTCGCCGGTTTGGGGCTTGAACTCCAAGGGCCGATCGCCCACCTGACCCGACGTTTGATCTATCTCTCTCGGCTGCCGACGTTGGAGCATCAGTTAGCGGTGGGGGTGAATTGGTTGACGAAACCGCTGCTCAATTGGTTGGGAGAAGGGGTGGCTTAATTAGGGACTGTCGTCAGTTAGACTTCAAATTCTTGTTATGACTGACTTACAGCCCCTTTTCCTATTGTTTGGGTCGGGCGCTCTATCGCTTGTCCCGTAAGGCTTCTGGCTCTAACTGACGACACGCCCTAAATCTCCCCAATCGGCACCGCGCGATGAAAATCGCTGTAGTCAATAACGCGATCGCCGCCCGGCAGCACCTCCAGCACATCCACAAACTGCATATTCCACAAAATCTGTGCTGGTTCGTATTGATGGCGGCCATGAACCGTTTGGCTAACGGTTTCATCTAAACCCGTAAATGTAATAATGATCCGGGCATCGCGCTCGTAGAGGTCAGTGGCAGTGAGGCCAAACAGCGGACTCTCAGGGGTAATCGGATGCATCATCACCCAACTGAGCGAGAAGATGGGGGTCTGCGATCGCACCAGTTGCAGATCGTGCAGGCGTCGGAGCCGATGGCCCTCGGGTGTCACTTCCGGAAGCAAAATGGTGACATTGACCTGAGCTTCTAAAATCAAATTGCCCCGCTGGTTCGCCGCCCGAAACATTAAGGTGGATTGACCGTTGTAGGGACAGATGACCGCAATGTTGCTAAAGAGCACCCGTGCCGAAGGGCGGGAGAAGCGAGCAAACATCAAGCCTGTCGCCATCGCCACCGAGAGCAAGCCAATAAACACCTCCACCACCACCAAAAAGTTGCTATAGGCCGTCGTCGGATACATCGCGCCATAGCCGATCGTCGCCATGGTTTGCACACTAAAGAAAAAGGCATCTCGAAAAGAGCCCGGCTCAGCGTTGGCGATACAGTCTCCTCCAAAGAGATAGAGCACCGCAAACACCAGATTGAGCACCACATAGGCGACGCTCAACAGACCCAAAAGCTTAGGCCAGGAGAGGGTGAACAACAGATGATAAAAATCGTCAAAGTGAAACCCAGCATTGCCCCGTTCAATCACACGCATGGTTCCTAAGTGGAGAATCCGTTCGGCTCTTGGGGCGGCGCTTGGGGGAGTAAGGGAGGGTTGAGTCGTCTCATGGTGGGGCATGCTTGCAGGATCAACAGTTACGCATGGGTTTCAAGCTGACTGTAGCATGACTTATATCTTGCCCCTGCCCAGAGGAATGCGCCATGACCAACTCAAACCCTCGCAAAAAAGAAAAAACATCCAGTTCCTCGACCTCAATCTTTTGGGGAAACATTAGGAAATTCTTGATTCTCGGTCTCATCTTAGGCTGGTTAATTGGTTATTTTGTCTGCATCGATCGCGTCGATGCCAAAACATTTTCTGTCCTGGCTGCTTTGGTCTTTATTTATATATTCGACCATATTTATTCGATCTCTTTATCTGTCAACGCATCTGAGTTTTTCAAGTCCTTCCTCTTTCAAACAACAGTCCCCTTGTCCGCGCTTTTAGTGGTTGCAGTTCTCGCTTATTCAAACGTTATTGATTCGCAAGCCACAATAACCATGTTTGGCTTGGCGCTGGCCTATACAACATTTGTGGTGGGGAAGCGATTAAGACCGGAAAGTAGCAATTCGATCAATGAGTCAATGGATGAGATACCAAACGGGTAATTTATAAGGAATCATCTATTTCACTCGAAGATAATTCTCTTGTACCAAGAGAAAATGGGCTCAACCTCTTTGTCTAAAGTATGTATATTTATGTAAAAGCCATTGATTAAATGAGGTGTGATCGATTAATATGCATCACAATGAGTTAATTTAAGTATGTAACAGTTAGTCTTTACTGATAACTCAACAAATTCAGGTGTGCAGAGAAGGGCATCTGCCAATTACTCTTACTCATAATTTTGTTGCTTCTAGTTTGAGTCTAGTTAGCGAAGTTGTTAGTGAGAGTAGATTGTGGTAGACAATGCCCGCCCTACGACTGTGTAAGCGTTGCGCAAACGCGCTTCAGTTTACCCTGAAACTATTTAGTAGAGAAAAAGAAAATGATGAAGAAAATCATCCCTATGCTTCTTTGCACCATGGTAATGCTGTTATTATTTGCCACACCAGTGCAAGCTAATGAGTCCAACTCCCTAGTTGGTTCGTCTTATACCAACACGCCTGTCCAGCAGACAATCGCGATGATCTCAAAAGATCAAAAAGAGATGGCAGATCTGGAAGACTGGCATCTAAAAGTCAAGGAAATTTCCGTCCCTAAGAAGAAAGGGTGCTATGAGCTCATCTACCCGGCAACGAAGTATAAAGCAGTACCTTGTGCTACACTGCCTGCTCGCCCATTTAGTAAAGAGCCAAGTTCCGAAATAGTGGGAAATGGGAATGATTGGTCGATTCGATTATACGAAGGAAAATTCAGCACAGCAGACGGATATTTTGGTAACGTTTCTGGACTAGAGAAAGAGTCTGATGATGGACAAAGTGATGATTATACATTGCAACTGAATACCCAATTCTTTGACTCCCCTCCCATCTGTAACGGTAGTGACTGCCAAGGCTGGCAGCAGTTTATTTACTCGACAGATTATCCCTATGAGGAAGGCTGTACTGATGGGTGTTTATTTATGCAGTATTGGTTACTCAATTACAGCGGACAATGTCCAGACAACTGGGACTCAAGTGGAGGCTCTTGCTACCGAAACAGTAGTAAGGCGATATCGATCCCTTCCCAAAGCATTAGTGCTCTCCCAGATCTGCTGCTCAGGGGATCCACAACAGCATCTGGATCCAACGGTGCAACAGATGCCTTAACCCTGTTCACTTCTAAAAGCGCCTATGCAGTGAATGAAGGAGCGAGTTATCTCGATCTATATGACTACTGGGATACAGCTGAGTTCAATGTATTTGGAAATGGTGGCGGCTCTGAAGCTGTGTTCAATGCCGGTACAAGTATCCCAGTCGGACTAACTGGGTTTCCCACTAACTCAGAAGATACGGCAACTTATGTTAAGGAGGGGTACACTGGTGAAACGAACAATCTAACACTAAGTAGTACACCTCCCACAGTGACATCGCAAGCTGGTACTGTTTTCATGAAATTTGTCGAGAGTAATTAGAAAACACGAGTGGTTTAGAATACCACTGTTATGTAGAAAGCCCAGGCACTTAGTCCTGAGCTTTCTCCTTTCGAGGCCGAGTTCTGGGTAAGCGAAACGTTCTCATTTCTCAAAGCACTGAAATTGTAAGTCGTAGGTTGGGCAATGCCCACTACAACCCAATTACGATTACCAAAACTATCTATAAAGTTGAAAAGATCCAGAATCTGGATTGAATCATTTTCACATTGACAGCAAAAAATACAACTACTGTTTTGTCCAGTCTTCACAACGCCGATCGCTCCCGCAATGCCTGAATAATCTGCTGATTCGCCTTGGGAAAGGGAAACTGATCAATCTCAGCCAAGCTCACCCAACGAATTTCCTGGGACTCTAGGGGTTTGGGTTCTCCCGAGATATAGGTGCAAAGATAGACCTGGAGGTTGACCTTGAAATGGGTGTAGGCATGATCGATGGTGATCAGGTGCGTGTCGATGGCGATCGCAATATCCAACTCCTCCCGAATTTCCCGTTCAATGCAATCTTCCACTGTCTCCCCTGGTTCAATCTTGCCCCCCGGAAATTCCCAGAGCCCGCCGAGCAGCCCTTCTTCCAAGCGACGATCGATCAAAATCTGACCTTCGGCATTGCGAATGACGGCAACACCGATTTTTTTCTGGGGTAGGGGAGCAGCAGGGGTACGCATGGGCAGTTGATCTTGAAGGCTATTGAGGTGCGCATAACACTGTACGCGCCAGGGGCAGATGAGACAAGCAGGATTTTTCGGGGTGCAGCAGGTTGCGCCCAGATCCATGATTGCCTGGTTAAAGTCGCGGGGGTTATGGGGATCGACCAGGGCATCGGAGACCTGCCAGAGGTTTTTCATGGCCTGCTTGGGCGACACCGGCAGCCCGGTGAGGCGAGCGAGTACCCGCTTGACGTTGCCATCCAAAATTGAGAGGGGTTGGTCAAAGGCGGCGCTGAGGATGCCGCCAGCGGTGGTGCGGCCAATGCCGGGGAGTTGGAGCACCTGATCGAGTTCCTGGGGGAACTGCCCTTGGTGGTTTTGACAAATTTGTTGGGCGGCTTTGTGGAGGTTGCGCCCCCGGGCGTAGTAGCCGAGACCTTCCCAGGCTTTAAGCACGGTCTGCTGGTCGGCTTGGGCGAGGGTTTGCACATCCGGGAACTGGGCGAGCCAACGCTGGTAGTAGGGAATAACGGTTTTGACCTGGGTTTGCTGGAGCATAATCTCCGCAACCCAGAGTTTGTAAGGGTCGGGTTCGCCGCGCCAGGGCAGGGTGCGACCCTGGTGGTGATACCAGTCGAGGAGCGATCGCCGCAACTCGGTCAATGGGAGTTGGTGCGATCGCCGCTTCCAGGCAGACCAATGAGGTCGTGTCATCAGATCGTATAAACACTTCTCAGAAACAAGTCTTGGATGAGTACAGAAGATCTTTAACCCACCCCGGTCGTCGCTACGCGAGACCGCCCCTCCCGAGAGGGGATTTCTGGATTAAAATCTCCGACTGGGAGGAGGTTGGCTTCTTAGGAGAATGCTTCTGCCGCCTTTGAGTCCGCCCTTGGCGGACTCCGACACTTTTAACTTTGAACGCTGCACTTTGAACTTCCGCCCTGCGGCCTCAGGCTTCAAATTCGTCGCTAGATTCACTCACCACTCCATGGAGAGAATGCTCAAAATGCATCCGCTGCTCGGCATTGCGTAGAAAATAGCCGCTCATGATGGCCGAAGCGAGCAGGCGACCGAGGTGCTCGCGATTGGTGGTAATACTCACATCAAAGTGATCACTCGGGAGTGTCCCCAGCAAACCAATGATATTCCGCTCCATCACACCAAACACTTCGGAGGACTGGGGCTTAGAGAGTTGTTCAATGATTTCTGGACTGAGGTTTTGCACATACTGCCAAAGGGTGTTAACCCCCTCGTTTTCGCCTCTGGCGTCGGGGTTGAGGTCATAATTCACGCTCTTTTTCCTCATTGGGTTTTCGTCCTTAACCTCATTATAAGGAGGATTGCAGGTTCTGGCTTAGGATGCAAGCCCATGCCGGAGCACATCCTGTTGTGCATCGAGGAGGTTCTGAATCCCCTTCTCGGCCAAATCCAAGAGGATATTGAGTTGGGTGCGGCTAAAACTACCCGACTCTGCTGTGCCTTGTACCTCAATGATTTCAAAGGTTTCCGTCATCACCACATTGAGGTCTACATCGGCGGTGGAGTCTTCCTGGTAGTTGAGATCCAGCAGCGGTATACCCTGCACCAGCCCCACTGAGATCGCGGCGATCGCATGACGCAGGGGAGATTCGGCGAGATCCCCGGCTTCGACCATCTGTTGAATGGCCATTGCCAGGGCCACATAGCCGCCCGTAATGGCGGTGGTGCGGGTTCCCGCATCGGCTTGCAGCACATCGGCATCGATTGTAATGGTGCGGGGTCCGAGCAGTTTCAAATCGAGTGCTGCTCGCAGACTGCGACCAATGAGCCGTTGAATTTCTTGGGTGCGTCCACCCAGACGCATCAGTTCTCGGGGCTGGCGTTGGGGTGTAGCGCTGGGGAGCATGCGATATTCTGCCGTCAGCCACCCTTGGTCGGTCTCTTCTAGGAAACGGGGCACACCGGGGCTAACGCTGGCGGTGCAGAGCACCTTGGTCGAACCGCAGCAGGCGAGTACCGACCCCGCCGCAAAGCGGGTGAAGTTGGTGGTCAAGGAAACGGGACGAATTTCATCAACAGCACGCTGATCAGGTCGTTGCCAAGTCATAGGGCGCAGGGGCTTCAGAGAAAGGAGCGCTTTAAGCTTACGGGCCAGTGCCCCGGAAATGTTTAAGATTCAAGTTTTTGCAAGATTTCTCGGCTCACCTGTTCTGGGTCAGCTTGGGCGTCGATCGTCAGGAGTCGGCCCCGTGAGCCGTAATATTCCAAAATCGGCAGGGTGCGCTCTTCAAAGGCTTTGATGCGCTGTTGCAAAACGGCTGGGGCATCATCGGAGCGCGATCGCGCCGCCGATCGCGCCGTCATCGTGGCTGCATCGACTTTGAGATAGATCGCCCAATCAAGGCGCTGTTGAAAATCTTCGAGCAAGAAGTGCAGTTCTTCGGCTTGGAAGGCCGTGCGGGGGTAGCCTTCCATCAGCCAGCCCGCCTTGACATCTTCCTGAAGCAGCCGCAGGCGCATAAATTGGATCATCACGCCATCAGGCACGAGTTCACCTTTTTTGAGATGGCGTTCGGCCTGCTGGCCCAGAAAGGTATTTTGGGCGATCGCCTGACGCAGAATCTCCCCGACAGAAATGCTGGGAAGGTGCAAAGCCTGGCTCAATGCCCGCAGTTGTGTTCCTTTACCCGAGCCCGGGCCTCCTAAAATCACCAATCTCACGCGGCGCTACTCCCAAATTCTCTGTTGTTTCTATTTTCCCTTAAAAGCCGCATTTTAAAGGCCGCGTAGCGAAATCCCCTCGGCTGCGCCGACCCTCTTTGTCAGGGGATTCTATCGCCAAACCCTGCTCCAGTAAACTCTTCCAGCCGCTTGCGGCGTCACCATCCTTTTCTAAGAGGGGAAGGGGGGATTTTGAGGCTAACTGTATAGGTTTTCATCATTGAGGGGTGATACCCATCACGACGAAGTGGAATTAAAACCGATAGTTGCGATCGCCCACCCAGAGGCTCACGGGCAAAGAATGACCATTTTTACGAATCCGCACTTCCACCACAAAGGGTGGATTCTCCCCAAATTGCCGTTGCAGTTGGTTAATTTCATCATTAATTTGCTGTCGCTGATCCTCCGGCATGTAGTAGCGTTCCAGACCATACTCAACCCAACTGTATTGAACAATGCCGCGCAGACTGACCTGATTGGCCGCCAAGTCTGAGGGGGGTTTAGCACTGACCCGTATCGGTTTCCAGGCATCTGGAATCTCATCTGAAGTCTCATTGGTGCTATCACGGGGCTGCTCTAGCACCACGTAAATTGGAGTGCCTGGGGCAGGACGCGGTGGTTGAGTCGGGCGCGATCGCGTCGTCTGATCCGCCAGAGGCAAGTCATCCCAACCCGCCAATTTTGCTAGATCGTCCACGCTAGAGATGTTGTAATTCAGAGTCTGAGAATAGCCCCGCAGCAGGTCGTAGGGGTCAACTGGAGCGGTTTGCACAATCACCGTGCGCCCGGTGAAATAGGTGAGCATCGCCTGGGCAGGCACCGCCAAGATGATCAGGGTTTGTAGCAGCAAGGGAAGGCCCAAGCGCCAGAGGGGAGTGGGGGTCATTGGTAGGTTCAGGGTTCGGAGTTAAAGGTTCAAAGTTAAAAGTTAAAAGTTGGGAATGAGTAGAGTTGAGGGAAATGGGGAAGGGTTTGAGGCGGAAAATCCCCTCTCGGGAGGGGCGGTCTCGCGCAGCGATAACCGGGGTGGGTCGGGTGTTGGCCAAACCGCAAGATCTATCTCCAGGCAGTAGGTCGGTGCGAAATTCAGAACTCTGAACTTTGCACTTTGAACCTTGAACTTTGAACGGGTTCTAGCCTGCGCACATAGCGCTCAAACCAGAGCCCTGCAACGATGATGCCAATGCCACAGATGAAGAGCACCAACGCTTTGGCCAGCAGTCCGGTGTCGTATTCGAGCATTCGGGCCATGATCTGCACGACCAGGAGTATTGTGCCCCACCAGAAGCCCCGCCGCTGACCGTTGCCTAGGGCTTCGCGCAGGAGGGCGATCGCCAGCAACACCAGCACAACGTTAATCCACAGGGGTGCAAAGACGACCAATGGCCCCGCCCAGCTGTGCCAAAGTAAGAGACCCCCCAGGCTGAGGATCAGGAGGCCAAAGGCCGTACTGGTGAGTTCCAGTCGCCAGATCCGGCCTTGGTGCAGCCCCAATTGCCACCAGAGGGCCAGGGTCAGGAGACTAAACCCACTGAGATTGACCAGGGGTGCCAGTAAGTCCAGATTAAAAGCTATTGTGCTGAGATGGGGGGCAGTTTCCCACCAACCATGGAAGGCAAAGATACTGCCCCAGAGGCTGAGGTAAACAACGGCCAAATTCGGCGCAATATGGGGCCAGCGGCGAGCGCGATCGGCCCAGAGCAGCAAGGGCAACACAACCGTGGCGGCCACCATAAAAATGGGGGTCAAGGCATGTTCAGCCCAGGCTGCCGTATCGATCGCCCGCACCATATCCACCGCAAAGACCGTCCCGACAAACACCAGGGTCAACCCCGCCAGCCACCGGGAACGACACCAATACGCGAGGGGACAAAAAAGCACCAGGCTCAGCAGGGGGAAATACTGCAGCACGGTATTCCACAGGGAGGGTGTATCGGTGGGCAGGGCGACAAAGTCTCCTTGCATCACCAGCACCATGGCCAGCACCCCCAAAGACGTGAGTCGCAAGCTGTAGGCCATCGCCAACACCGCCAGGCCCCAAATTAAAAACAACTCATAGACATTACCCGTCTGGTGAAACATCTGGGAAAATAGGGCAATGTTGGCACCAATCAGTAGCCCACCGAGTAGCAACAGCGCCTGGCCGAGGCGGGAGCGCCCTGGATGCCGCTGGTCTCGCCAGAGGACAAAGCCGCCACTGTTGACGCCGATAAAGAGACTCATCATCAAAATCACCCGACTCCAGCGGGGCCAGGCTTGCCAGTTAGCGGCCACAAAGGTAATGGCCGCCAAGCCCAAGAGAATACTGCCCAGCCCCAGGAGCACCAGCACAAAGCGATTCCGGGCGATCGTGTCGAGTTGCTCAAACTGGTAGCGATCGCTCAATTGGGCAAAAATATCGGGGCTAATTAACGCTTCATCGCGCCAGCGGCTAGCCTCTTGGCGCAGTTGATGGCGAAACTTTTCAGAAACCATAACGACCCTCTCCGCAGAAATTGATCTTAGGGTCATTGTGTCTGGGCGATCGCCAATGGTTTCGCGCTGGCTGTGCCAGTTTACGGGTGTGACAAGAAAAAGGGCGATCGCCCAACCGAAAACGGCGCTTTGGTGAGACTCGAACCGTGACAGTTGCAATCACTGGGCCATGCTCCCGATTGGAGCACATCGTTCATTCATGTGCGCTAGCATCTTCAACGGGGAAACTGCGAACTGAATAAACTAAGTTCTAGATAAGTCGGCATCGCGTAAGACTTTGAATTTTAGCAGAATCAACAATACTGGCTCCGGTATTGCCGGAGTCTGAGGGGGCAATCTCCCCCTCAGCGGGAGGTGTCGGGGGGCTGGACCCCTGACAACCGGGTTTGACAACGAGATTTTAAGGTGTTGAGGAAGGCGATCGCTTCGCTTATCCAGAACTCGGGTTGAATACTATTCCCGCTCACAAAACCGATAAAATAGATAGTCATCCTTAAAGGGATGCTCCCGTAGAACATGGGCAATCCATTGGTATTTCAGCAGTCGCTGGCCGATCGCGATCGCATTCTCCCGCGAGACAGTGAAATGATGGCTCAGCCAGGTCACGGCCTCGCTGCCCACAAAACATTGGGAATAGGTGCGCAGACGATACTGGCGATCCTGAACCGCAACGCCCTCAACCGCCTGCATGGCCTGCGCCAAAGAGGCAAGATTGACAGTGGCTGGGTCAAGTGAGCGGAGACAAAACCAATAACAGTCCAGGCTATCTTCAAAAAACTGTGCACCCTGCACCGGACGAATGAGTTGGTGATCCATCAATTGTTGACCGATTTGCACTGCATGGATGCGTGAGATCTGAAGCCGTTGACTGAGCCAATTCACAGCTTGGCATCCCCTAAACCATCGCGCCGCAGGATGAACGGCAGCGGCTTTGGTTTCCCAAGGAATCATGCCGGGCCGTCGCATCACTTCAATGAGCTGCTGTAGATCCACAACCAAGGGATCATCGACCTTCTGGAGTGCTGGATCGACATACCAGAGGGTCAATTGCGTCTGATCTTGCACCAGCAAAGCAGTTGAGCCATGAACTGTGCTGGGATAGGCCTGGGCCTCTCGCACGGCAGTCACTTTAGCTTGCAGCGGGTAGATTTTCCCCTGGACATAAACCTGCTCCTGAAATTGGATACCGGACTGGCGTAAGCTGGGATCGGTTGTTGGGTTGTGGAGTAGACAAAACTCAACTTGGTCGGCATTCAGAATAAACACGTGCGTTGGTGCGCTCCTCGATCGATCAGCTCGCGATTGTAGATTTCATCTATGAATATAGCCTTTTGCGAAAGTATGAGAACACCACTTCTCCCTTTCAAAGGGGGATTGAGGGGGATTAACATACCTCATGCTTATGAAAACCGCTATAGAGTCTTAAATACAATCTTATAGCACGTGCAGAATGATCGGATAGCTCAACAGCGAATGGAAGTTTAGAAAATAAACTAAGAAGTTCGTCGGTCTCTAATCAACAAGTGCTCCTAACTTAATTGGCAGAACCAGCAAAAAGCTTGTACCCTGACCTAATTCCGATTCGCAAGTCAAAGTTCCTTGATGCTTTTCAGTGACAATTTGATGGCAAATCGAAAGACCTAAGCCAGTTCCTTTACCGACGGGTTTGGTCGTGAAAAAAGGTGTGAACAATTTTCTTTCTGTTTCTGTTGTCATCCCTTGACCTGTATCTGTAATCTTAATCTGTATTTGCGCTTCGCTGAGACGAAGCGTTGTGATTTCTAGATGTCCTGGGTCTTTTTTGATTTCCTCAGACGATCGCAAGGCATTTTTCTCATCAATGGCATCTAGGCCATTAGCCAAGAAGTTCATAAAGACCTGGTTGAGCTGACCGGGATAACATTCAATCAAGGGGAGATCGGCATAGTTGCGAATGACCTCAATGGCTGGGCGATCGTGCCGTGCTTTCAGGCGATTGTTGAGAATGAGGAGGGTATTATCAATGCCTTCGTGTATATTGACTTCTTTATAATCGGCTTCATCGAGGCGAGAGAAGTTCCGCAGTGATAAGACAATTTCACGAATGCGGTTTGCGCCCAATCGCATCGATGCAACCATCTTTTGCAGATCCTCGGTCAGGAACTCTAGATCGATCTCTTCCATGAAATCGATCAGATCAGGGTGAGGATTGGGATAATACTGCTGATAGGTTGCAATCAGTTCGAGGAGATTATCGGTGTATTCATGGACGTGAACCAGATTGCCAAAGATAAAGTTCACCGGATTATTGATTTCATGAGCAACACCCGCAACTAGCTGACCCAAACTGGACATCTTTTCCGATTGGATCAGTTGAGTCTGAGCCTTCTGGAAATTTGCCAGTGCCATCTCTGCTGCTTCTTTCGCCTGCTGCAATTGTTGTTCCGCTCGTTTGCGATCGCTAATATCAGTCGAAATGCCACAAATTCCGTAGATATTGCCCTGGTCGTCGCGTAAGGGGAATTTACTTGATAGATAAAATTTAACTTCCTGGTCAAACCTTGCCATTTCTTCACGCTGAATAACTTGGTTTTTACTCATAACATAGCGATCGTTCTCCAGCATATTATCTGCTATCTCTGCCGGGAATATATCACGAGTGTTTTTGCCGATCAGATGTTTGGATTCGAGATTCATTAAACGACAAAATTCATTGTTGACCAGTAGAAGATTTCCATTTTTGTCTTTGATGTATATAACTTCAGGAGAGTTATTTATCACTGCTTGTAGAAGTTCTTCGCTCTCCCGTTTTGCCTGCTCTGCCGCTTCCCACTCCGTAATATCAATCCCAGTGGAAATGACATATTCAACTTCTTCATTATCATCGGATAAAACTGCATCTGACCAAGCAATCAGACGAGGTTCTCCTGTTGCAGTTAACCATTGACGTTGGTATTTGATGGAATCGGTTGGATTTTGAGTCATGACGCCACTTTCCCATTCTGCAGCTATAGCAGCGCGATCCGCTTCAGCTAAGAACAAGTCCCAAAAACATTGCCCTCTGACCTCGGCTGCTGCATAACCCAAGGTCACTTCGCAGGTTCGGTTAAACCGAATAATCCGGCCCTGGCGATCGAGCACCATAATCAACGCCCCAGCCACATCTAAAATAGCGGCGACAAAGTTGCGTTCATCCTCCACGGTATCGAAGAGCTGACGCATTTGAGCAGTCATTTGGTTAAAGGTCGTGGCCAGAACCTGCAGCTCATCGGAACCCCGCTCATCTACGTGGGTTTGCCAGTTGCCTTTGCCAATGGCTTGGGCCGCTCGAATCAGGCGGGCTAAGGGCTGAATAATCGATTGTGCCATCAGCCAACTCAGGCCACTAGCGATCACAATAACGAGCATCATCACACTCCCTGTGAGCACCAATGCTTGACGCACAGGTGCATAAACCTCAGCTGTCGGCAGTTCAACCACCACTAACCATTGGGTGCTCTCAACCCGATGGAGATTGCCTAATACAGGTTGTTCTCGCAGTCCTGGATAAGCCTTGGCATGGTGAGCATGCGTGTCGAGGTCATCCAATTGCTTGAACAGCGCATCCGAGAGCGGGCTTAAGCCAGATGCACGTTGCCCCGTCTGGGCGATCACCTGTTGGCGCTCATCGACGACATAGGCGTAGCCCGTTTCGCCGACCTCCGTTTGTGACACCACAAAGTTAACGAAAGAGAGATTCAGCCGTGCCAAGAGCACCCCGTCCACCTCATCGGCACCATTGCGAATGGGGACTGCAATCGTCGTGATCGGTTCCTGGAGTTCAGTGTCCATCTCGACCCGCGCAATGTAAGCTTCCTGCTGCTTGTAGGCACGGTTAAACAGGGGGGTATCGGCAATTGATTCGAGGTCTATCGCAGTGTAGGGGGAGATTGCACTGAGAATTTGACCCTGACGATCGGCGATCGCCACATATTCATAGGCATCGTTATGGCGAGTGAGGCCGTCGAGAAGACGTTGCTGGGTCGTGGGGTCGAGTTCGGTTAAACCCTGTACCCGTTCGAGATAGCCGAGCTTGCGTTGCAAATCACTGATAAAGGCATCAATGTCTTGGGCCGCAATGCGCGATCGCTCCTCTTGGAGGATATGCAAATGATGGAGATGCTCCCGCCCATTAAGATAGATCAACCCCCCTCCTGTTGCCACGACAGTAAAAATACTCAGACCGACGAGCATCAGGCGGAGGCGAATGGCGAGCGAAGACCAGCCTTTTTTCAGTTGGGGAAAGGGAAGCGCAGGAGACGCCATAGAACAGAGGGGTTGAAGGACATCAGCAAAGGGAAAACAAAACGCAAGGTGTTAGGGGGTGATATCGATTTCACCCGCAATGACGCGATCACGCATGGCATTAAACTCGGCTTCTTCTGCCGGCGTTAAGGTATCTCGAAAGGGGGCAAAATCGTAGATTTGTTCCTTGAGTCCAAACTTGTAGAGCTTCCCTTCCCAGCGCCCTTCCTGCATTAGGGTGGCCGCATTAAGGATTAAGTTTGGGATATCTTGTAGAACACTGGTGAGAACCTGGCCAGGTGCAAGCTCATGTTGATCTTTCGTCCAGCCGATCACATCGATATCATCTTTTTGCGTCACCATTTTGAGCGCAGCGACGCCCGCTTCATCGGCATTAATCGCAAAAACATCCGCACCTTCAGCGAGAAACTCATTCGCAATTTTCTTGGCTTTTTCTGCATCTGTCCAAGTTTTCAAGAAGCTTGTCAAAACCTTGACTTCCGGATCAGTCGCCTCGACACCACGCCGAAAGAGGGCTTCTTCCTCTTGGTAAACCGGATAGTCATTGCCCACGATATAGGCAACAGTTTTAGTCCGGCTTTTCATTGCCGCGAGTACGCCAGTTAAGTAGCCAACTTCTCCAGAACGAAAGGCAACAGCACCCAAGTTTTTATTGTTACCAGGGTAGGTCGTAACAAGCGCAAACTTATGACGCGGAAATTCTTCAGCGACGACTTCTGCAGCAGTAATATACCCTCCACTTTGGGCAATGATCAAGTCGTAATCCGCTTGAGCATAGCCTCGGATTACGGCTTCACTTGCCTCATTCTCAACATACTCGGTATAGTCAATTGTTGCGTTGTACTCAGACTCAATCAACTTCAGACCTTCGTATCCGGATTGGCTCCAGCTCTCATCTTCATGCGAGCCAGGAAAGAGCATGGCAACTTTCAGCCCACTTTTAGTAGCTTCTGATGTTGGTGCTGTTTCGGAGGTGGGGGCAGTCTGGTTACAGCTCATCAGGAGTAGAACAGTGGCGAGGGCCAGCGCTAGGTAGCGGTAAATCGATTTTAGAGCTTGAACAATCATGGTTTTCTACAGCAGAATATTGAACAGAAGCGTAAGAACAGCGTCAAATTTCCAGTCAAAAGTGAGTTGATCACGATAGCGTCCTGAAAGTTTTGGGTTGTTCAACGGTAGAAGCGATTCATCGAACCAATAACGTGCACTCAAGAGCGGTCTTGTGATCTTGTCCAATTCTTGTTCACTTCGCTGAAGGCTTGATCAGGATTCCACAGCGTCTGACCATCAGTGGAAAAGTCTATTTTGTGGTCATCACATAGATGCCATCCCATTCGGCTGGTGGCCGTTCTAAATATTGCGCACAGCGTTGACGATAGAGATTCACCGTCCGGTCATCGGGGCGCAGTTGATGGGCTTTATCAAACAGGTTTTGAGCCCGTTGGAATTGCTGCTCTAGGTAATGCCGCCGCGCCTCTTGATAGATGTCGAGAAACTGCATGGTGGTGGCCGAGAGTTTGACGCCCTGATAGTCAATCAGTTCGTAGACCGTGACCGCTTGGCTTTTGCCCTTAACCCGCACTTGGTCGAGTTCTCGTACCTGGAGGCGATCGCCCCCACCGCAAGCCTGATAGGTGGATTCACTGATAATAATGTCGCAGCCATATTCCTTGGTCAGGCTCTCGAGGCGCGCACTGAGGTTGACCTGATCGCCGATCATCGTATAGTCCATGCGCCGGGGGGAGCCAATGTTGCCCGCCACCACCTCACCAGTGCTGATGCCAATACCAATGCGGATCTGGGGCTGATGGGTGCAATAGGACTGTTGATTATAGGCTACCAACCGTTGGCGCATATCCAACGCCGAGCGCACTGCGAGCCAGGCATGGGGCTCTTTGAGGGACAGCGGTGCGCCAAAGACGGCCATCAGGGCATCCCCCATAAATTTATCTAAGGTGCCCTGGTGCTCAAACACCGACTCCACCATGGTCTCAAAATATTTATTGAGCAGGAGCACCACTTCGTTCGGGGCCATCTTTTCCGTCAAGGTGGTGTAGCCGCGAATATCGGAGAAGAGGATCGACACCTCTTTGCGATCGCCCCCCATCAGCTTGTCATCTTTGGTCGCCATGACCTGCTCCGCAACGGCTGGCGTCATATAGCGATAGAGCGTGGACTTCATCCGCTTTTCGTTGCTGATGTCTTCCAAGATCACCAGCCCCCCCCGCACTTCTCCCTCGGCATTGGTCAGGGGGTTGACCTTGAGGTTGATGCTCCGCTCCAAGCGTTGAATCTCATGGCGCTCGATATGGAAGGTATGGTGGTCAGGACAGGCAGGGTCATTCCAGGGAATGTAGCGATCGCCATCGTCCGGATCCGGCAGCGCTAAAACTTGCTGGAGCCCGCCGAGGTTGGCGCAGGTTGCCAAACCCAGCACCAGGCTCTGCTCCGGAACAAAATGCTCTGCTCCATAGGCAAAGCTATCATCGAGACGGAACTTAAGCGTGTCGATGGGGAAAATTTCCCAGACCAGACGGCCCAGGAGTTGGCATTCCCAGAGCTGCCGAGCCGTTTCATCCTTAAGCTGAGCTGCGGGGAAGCCCAGCAACTGCAGAACCGCATCATTGAGCGTGACGATCCGTCCTTCTAGATCGGTGGAAACTACACCATCGGAGAGGCTCTGCAACACATTCTTTTGGTACTGCTTCTCGGTTAACACCGCATCAAAGAGCTTGGCATTCTCCAGGGCGATGCCAGCCTGGGTATTAAAGGCCTGCATAAACTCTTCATCGGAGCTAGAGAAGGAGCCTTCATTTTCTTTGTTAATCAGTTGGGTGACGCCGATCAGTTCGCCCCCCGAACCATAGACCGGCATACAGAGGATGCTACGGGTTCGATAGCCCGTACGCTGGTCGGTGGAGGGGTCAAAGCGATCGTCTTGGTAAGCATCAGGAATATTGACAATCTGGCTGGTGCTGGCCACATAGCCGGCGATCCCCTGGTTAGCCGGAATGCGAATTTCCAGGGGCTGGGCATCATCGGTGGTGGCGATCTTGCTCCAGAGCTCGTGGGTCTCGCGGCTGAGCATAAACAGGGTGCTGCGATCGGCCTTCATCAGACGACGGGCTTGCTCCATCACCGCGCGCAGAGTGGCATCCAAATCCAGGCTCTGGCCTAGACTGGAGGTGGCTTTAAGCAAGGCCGCTGCCCCCCGTTGGTTCCGCGCCGCCAGGTAAAAGGATTGACAGGTATCGAGAATGATGGCGATCGAGGCAGCAAATTCTTGAAACCGGGTTTCGTCTTCAGCACTGAAGGTTTGACCATCAGCCTTGTTGATCATCTCCACGACGGCGATCAGGCGATCTTGCTCATTGTGGATCGGTACACAGAGCACGGATTGAATCGTACAACCCGGTAACGTATCCACAGCCCCATTGAAGCGCTCATCGGCAGGGGCATCGGCAATATTGAGCAGTTCCTCATGGGTGGCTACGTAGCCCGGAATGCCCACATTAAACGGCACCCGCAAATGTCGGGAATTGGCATGGCTGGATTCCGACAACTTGGCCCAAAGCTGGTTGGTTTCACTATCCACCAGGAAGATCAGGGTTTTCTCCGCTTGCAGAATTTGACCGATCTTGAGCGTAAAGGCATCCATGACCTGCTCCAGCATGGTCTCGAGCGCCTCGTTGTTGATCATGTCGAGTGCCCGCAAAAACTGCTGGAACTCGGCGGTAATAAAGTCTAGCAGACAGACAAATTCGTTAATGGAGAGATCCTTGACCCGCTCGGTTAAAACACTGTTGCGGTTGAACTGAGTAAGCTGGGTGAGGGAAGCGAGGATACTGCCGGTATTGGGTAACGGCATAGGCGGGCAGAATTCTGCAAGTTTGGCTTAAGTGGACATTACCTTGGTTGTACCACAACACAATTCGTCACACTTTCAGGTTGATCATACCAAGTGAATTTGGGAATGGCAGTAGTCTTTACAAGAAAAATAAGGCGACTGGCTGTTTTATTTTTCTTTCGCAGCAAATAATATAGACCCGCCCGGCGATCCGGCGCGGTGGGCGGCACAATAGGATTGACCATGACTCGCCCACCCCCCCCACGATGAACCCTTGGATCTGTCATATCACCCACCCAACCGCCTGGCAAACCGCCCAACAGCAGGGCGTCTACACGCATCCCTCCCTCACCACTGAAGGTTTTATCCATTGCTCTGACCCCGGCCAAGTGGTCGCTACCGCCGAGCGCTTTTTTACGGGGCAAACGGGCTTAGTGCTGCTCTGGATCAGGGGCGATCGCCTCACCGCCCCCCTCAAGTTTGAATCGGTTCCCGGTCATGGCACCTTCCCCCACCTCTATGGCCCCCTCAACCTCGATGCGGTAGACCAGGTGAGTCCCCTGGTGGCTGATGGGCAGGGACGCTTCACTCTGCCGCCTGCGCCAGAGGTCAGCAATAAGGAGATAACCTAGCGTATTAAGGCATGGAAAACCGCTTGCTCAAAATGCTTATCATGCGCGAGTGCTTGGCTGATCTGGTTAACGTGAGTTCTGGATCAGCAGACATTACGCAAGACGCTGAGACTCAGCAAAGTCAACAATACTGGCTCCGAATATTGCCGGAGTCTGAGGGGGCAATCTCCCCCTTAGCGGGAGGTGTCGGGGGGCTGGACCCCTGACAACCGGGTTTGACATCGAGATTTCAGTACTTTGAGGAATACGATAAGTAGGTCGGGTTAGAAAATCTCACCTAGATTGCGGAATGTAAAGATCTGCGTATCCCACGCCAATCAATGGGTTGGGGAGATTTATAAACAGCAACATAGTTGATTATTTTAAGCCTGGCCTACTTAGCTTCGCTTCAACGAAACTCACGTTGGTTATCTTGCATGATGACGAAAGATGAACAATCTGTCATGCTCCAGGACTGATCACCCCGTTGCTGATAGAGATTCAAGACTTACTCAAACAGCTCAGAGGAAGCGGGTGCAATAATCACATTTGGATGTTGTCGCATTTGCAGCACAGTTTGGACTGCTCGCTGACGAATGGTGGCACTAAATCGCGTAAAGAAATTCCGGTATTCCACCCACACTATTTCACTGGTGATGATGACTGTTTTCTGACTCTCTAAAAATAGAGAGAGCGCAATTGTTTTCTGGTGCCAGCGATCGCCAGAAAGCAACAGCGCAACCCAAAATCCTGTATCTGCAAAGACAGCATTCATTATGGTGCAATAGATTACTAGGGGGTAAATTCTTCAAAACATTGGCGATATTGGGTTTCGCTCCACTCAACCCAGCCTATGACCATACATCTTTTAAGCTATGCCACGGCACTACTGACTGCTGGGGATATGATTTTTCTATGAGTGCCTTATCGGTCTTTAAGATGCTGAATTCTATACAGGGGGGGCACTTTGCCATGGGTCAGCCGCTCAAACTCTTGAACATTATCAACTTCGTCAAAAAAATCTGGATCGTATAACTGCAAAATTTTCTCAGCATAAAATTCCATACATTTCCTTTCAAGCATACTATTATGCTTGGATTCTATGGAGGCAATTGGCTGAGAGGTATTCCTCTCTGGCTTATTTTTACTGTTGCGAAAAAGATTAGAGTAACGTAAACAGTTTAGAATCTCTACAACTTTGTTGCGTCCTAGGCCGTGTGTTTCCTTTAATTGATCTCGAATCGTCTTTGACAGTTCGTTAAAAGTTGTCTCTTTCGTATTCTCATTCATCAGCTCAACAAGCTCATCAAATACTTTTGAACGATGTTCTGGCGCTCGATTGAGATTGTTCTTTTTGAAGAAATCTTCCAAGCTGCTATAGTCATTCGTCAAGAGCAAAGTTCCTTGCTTTTCATCGCTATCTATGTCATCGTAATTAAGTTCATCTTGATCTTCCCTAGAAAACTTTTCTGGGTTCACATCAGCCGTTTCAACAGCAGCAATCTGTTTAATTTTCTCTAATAGCTGGATTTGATTTGCAACAATAATATCCCATTTTCTAGCTCGGATATAGGCTTCTGAATCATCAATATCAAGCACTACAAAAACAGCATAACTAGCATCGATCGCTAATCTCTTTCGATGATTTGAGAATTTTCCAATTCCCTCATCATAGTTGGCACCAGACTTACATTCAATCAATAAGGGCTTTCCGTTCATCAGAAAGAACAAGTCTAGCTCTGTAGATGTAGATTGTTCATCTGGATAAGTAATTTTGGGATTCCTGAGATATTGATAATCAACCCCTTTCGAATCAAACAGTTCAATGATTTTATAGTAAACAAAGCGCTCAAACCATCCGCCATCAAGAAAGCCTTGAATATCTGCACGATTATGTAAGTCTGCAATGATCAAATCAGGAGCATCAGTCTTTTTGATTAATCGGCCTCTGGATAAATAACTGCTTGTCTTCAGCTTCTTGAGAAACTGATTATGAATTCTTCGCTCACGGGAGTCATAGTTCCCTAAATTGAAATTGAGTCTTCGGCCAACCGTGTTTCTCAAGCGTTTGTGAAACTTATTCAAGACCGTGTAGTTATCTCCCAGATAAATAGACAGTCCATCTAGCATCTCATCCACTGTGGGATCAGGCTCATAATAACTTTCAACTTCAATATTTCTCTTAATAAACCACTCAATGACCTGTTGAGATGCTTCGCCGATAGAGATATCTTCTGACTCTAATTCATCTACTGCTTCTTGAGGTTTATTTGCTTCATGATTTTCTTTTTTAGCATCACTTAGAATAACCTTGCTTCGGGCTTCTAACTTTTTTAGTCTTGCTTCAAATTGCTCAAAAACAGAAGGCTCACTGTCTGTTTGGCTGGGATCGCCAGTTTTAAGTCTGTCTTCTAATTCTTTGAGTTTTTTCCGAATGCGATTAATCTCATTTTGAGTGAGTTTTGCTCGACCTGACTGTGGATGTACTGAATCCTCAAGCTCACTGACTTTAGTTGAATATTCCTTACTAAAAGTTTCGAGTTCGTGGAGTCTTCTAAGTGTTTCTTTATCCTGAATAGCTGATACCTGACCATAAAGAGGAGCTTGAAGAGATTGTATCGATTCAAGCAAGTCTTTTTGTTTGGCTGCGAGGTGCTTAAGGCGGCGATCTTGACTTACATATCCGGTTGCTACCGCTGCGCCAGCAATGCTGCCCGCGACCGCTCCTTTCAGTTGGCTGGGCACTAACCAGAAACCCGCTGTTCCAAACAAAAGGCTAGATACCAAAACTTTCAGTATACTCTGGGCTTTACTGTCCATGCTTAATAATGTCTAAAGTAACACAGTTTCATAGTGACTAAGGCTAGGGAATTAGTTTCAAATATTATGTGAGTAGCCCATTAACGTTCTATCCTTAAGGAAGGCTAACGCCGCCAGATTGCCGTTAGGAAGGACTGCTCTACTACTATTAAAGCTCACTAGATCACAAACTAATAACCAAGCAACGGGATATCAATAATTTCAGCCGATTCAACTCAAGCGCAACCATTAGGAGGTTTGAACCATACAAGAGAGCGCCTACGAGTATGATACCTGGAAATGCTGACTGCCATTGGATTTGACTAAAGTCAGATGGCTATGTCAAATTGCCTGCTGGCGAGACTTTCAGAGATTTTTTCAATCTACTGAAGCTCATTATTGGCAAGCCGCTGATCCCCTAAAAAAGTATAGCATGAGCCACTGATAGCTCATCAGTCCAGCAAGTTCAGCTTTTTGAACAGACTATAAAGATGATGCTGGTCAGGGCGGATTTTGTAGAGGTTTTGTCGTGCTGTGTTTGAGGGCTCTAACCTAATCCGTCGGTGCTGTGCTGGTCTATTCTTTCTCAGAAATCTCTTAAGGAAGCGAATGCAGAGCGTCAACTACCCTTGCCACCTTTTGGCAACTCTTCACCGCTTATCGAGGGGTGAGCTATGACGGCACGGTGCGCCATAGTTGCAGAGTGGGCATCGCCCACCGCAGCTGAATAACTACAAAAAACTTGCTATGCTCCCGAAAACTCTTGCAACAGCCAAGCCCCCACTTGTCCTTGATCCTGCTGCCGACTGCGCCCCAATGCTTTGGTTAGCACCGCCATCTGCAACCCACCTAACAACCTGTGATGCATCAAACCGCTGGCTACCCTGTGGGGTCAGGGCATCGGCCAATACCGTCATCGCTTGTACTCCACGACCCAATATTCTTTGACCCCCAGCACCTCATATAGCGATCGCTTATTGCCCGGATCATCCAACAAACCTTCTCTCCTTCACGCCCAAACCCGCTTCAGCGTTAGCGTAAACTCCGGCAAAACCTGTTCGCCTCATCCCCCCTACACTTGTTGCATTTCCCGCCAAGATTGCGACAACACCTTCCCCGCAGACTTGGCAAAAACAACCGTGAGTAACAACCCCACCGCCAAATCCGGCAGCACAGAATGGGTCAGCGCAACCAAGCCCGCCGCACCCA
>JBCDEB010000048.1:0-41522 GCA_039180005.1 Cyanobacteria bacterium P01_G01_bin.54
CCTCACCCTAAATCCCTCTCCCAAGCTTGGGAGAGGGACTTTGAATCTGGCTCCCCTTCTCCCAATTTTGGGAGAAGGGGCTGGGGGATGAGGGCAATACTGGCAAAAGTGGGATGCTCCCTGAAAATGTGCTGATCTTTGATGATGAACATGGACATTACTTATTTGTGATTATGGGCTGGAATAAAACTGAACGACTCAAAAGCACCATGATTCATCTACGGCTCAAAAATGACAAGATCTGGATTGAGGAAGATTGGACAGAAGAAGGCGTGGCAACTGATTTGCTGGCAACCGGATTGACGCACCAAGAGATGGTGCTTGCCTTCCATCCACCACAGATCCGTCACCATACCGATTTTGCAGTGGCTTGATCTGCTCACTCAGAATCTCCCCGATGGGTTTGTTACAGCGCCAGCCAAGCCGCCACGGACTGAGGTAAGGGCAGCAAGATCAACACCAACAGCGCTAGCGCAACCAAGCCAAGGAGATCACGGCGATCGTCGAGCTCGGTGACATCATTGAGGGCAGGTTCATCAATGTTGGGCATAAAGAGCAGGAAGAGCGCCCAAACTAAAAACTCTCGTTGCACAACGCCATAGATCACCATCAACAGTTGCACCACCTTGCCCACGATCATCGCCTTACGCTGACCAAACATGGCATGGACAATATGTCCGCCATCCAGTTGGCCGACAGGCATCAAGTTCAGGGCCGTGACGATAATGCCCAGATAGCCCGCGATCGCCAGCGGATGCAGCTGAATCGCCGTGTCTACAGCCAACTGAGACCCCAAGGCGAGTTTGCCCAGTAGCCCTAAAAGCAACGAAAAGCGGGGATCGAGGGAACTGAAATTGAGTAAATTGGAGTCCTCGGTCAACTCCGTTATGGTCGAGAGACTCAGACCCCACCAGAGCAAGGGCAAGGACAGCACAAAGCTGCCCAAGGGACCGGCGATCGCCACATCAAAGAGCGCTCGTCGATGGGGCATGGGCGAACGGACCTGGATAAACGCGCCAAAGGTGCCCAAGAAAAACGGCATTGGCACAAAATAGGGCAGGGTGGCCCGCACGTTGTAATAGCAGGCGGTGAGATAATGGCTCAACTCATGCACTCCCAAAATGAGCAATAGGGGCAGGCTATAGCTCAATCCCTGTTGCAATAATGTTGGATTCGTGCGGAAGGCTTCGGGAGAGACCCCCGCCAGACTCGTGCCCACAACCGTTGTGGTAAAGAGTGTCACCAGCAGTAACCCCAGAGCCAACCAAGGACGATTGAGGGATTCACTGGTGTTTTTGCTGCGCTGCCCCTGAGCCCAGGGGTTGGGAACCAGCGCAAAGAAGGGCTTATCGGGCTGTCCTTCTTGAAAGATGAGCAGAAAGCGATCGCCAAATTGGGATTCGATATTGCGGCGAACAGTGGTGTAAGCCGTCTCCGGACTGGTGGCGAGGCGACCCCGACAGAGGATAGCCTGGGGTCGATAATCCAAATTTTGCAAATAATAAACGCCCCAGGGGAAACAATTGCGGAGGGTCGTTTCTTCACTGCTGGTCAGCGGCTGAGCAGCGGCTTCCCCGGCAGCGTCCTCCTCCTTCGCAGCATCCTTTTCGGATGAGGGCTCGGGGACGGGCGAGGCGGCGATCGCGCCATGGCGCTCCACATACTTTTGGCGACCCCGACGCACCAGCCAAACATAGAACGCGCCCCCCAGAACAAAGGGAATCAGCACCACGCCAAAGGGCAAAGTCCGTCCCTCAGCCAGGAGTAGACTCAACATCACGAGAACCAGGGGTGGGCTCATCAGCGCGACCCATAGCAGCCAAATGGGAGTTTGGGCAAGCTGAGTTGCCGTTCGACGCACAATCAGATAGCTCAGAATACCGAGAAAAAGCAGGAGCAAGAATTCCACAGTTGTCATCGTGTTGTCATCGCGTTATCGACGCTTGAACCTCAAGATTTGCCGCTGATGATGTCTCACGACTTGAGTTCCAGCCAGTCAGCGATTCTAAAGAACCTGAGTAAGATGGATATTGGGGTGGACTGACGGTTTGTCCTGAACATTCGCGTCAATAAGGGAGGTTAGCTGCTGCGCTCGAGACAATCAACGGCTCAGGCAACTCTTCCTATTGTAGAAAACGCTGGCCCTATCCTGAGGTGCATCTTGCGCGATCGCCGCCGATGGCGGGTTTGTACTCACGCTTGCTTGTCCAGACCCAGGTCAATGGGCATCAAGCATTACGCAATGTAAACCAAAGCGCCAAAAAAATTCATTTTTTTGCCCCAATTCATGAGTTTTCTTGATAAATTGTATTTAAATGCAATATTAACGTTACTCATTTTCATACTGAATCATGGCAAATAACGATTTTTTCTTGGAACCCGACGACGCTAAGACCCTAGGCGACATCGACTATATGCGCCAGTCCAATACGGTCAAGCACACCTTCCCTGGCACCAAGGGCAATGGGGGTGGCTTCGCCATTGTCAAGGAAGTCAATTCAATGGAAGGGCGCACCATGTCTGGCATGCCTCAGGCGTCCCCGTCCACGACCCCAGCGTTCAACACCCCCTCAACGAGCAGCCCTGCACCAAAAGCAGAAGTCCGTCGTCCTAACAATACGGATACCGGCATGGACATGTTCCGCAAGATGGCCAAAGGGATGAAGCGTTGATGCGTCTGGCACTTTGAGCGGTTGAACGTTCACCCTATACTGAGGAGCCTGAGGGCTCCTTTTTTGTTGAACAGTCCGTAGAGGATAAATTCATGCAGCAAAATTTGCAGGGTAAAGTTGCCTTGGTGACCGGGGCAACGCGAGGGATTGGCAAAGGCATTGCGGTCGCTTTGGGCGCAGCCGGAGCGATTGTCTATATCACGGGACGCAGCCTCAATACCGATACGGCGACGGATGGGGTCGGGGGGGGGCTGGCTGAAACCCAGGCGGCGATCGCTCGTGCGGGCGGCACAGGGATTGCTGTGCCTACCGATCATAGCCAAGATGAAGCCGTCGCCGCTCTCTTTGAGCAGATCCAAGACCAGCAGCAGGGTCAACTCGACCTGCTGATCAACAACGTCTACGGTGGGGTGCGGGCGATTCGAGAGTCTCAGGGGCAACCCTTTTGGCAAGCCGATGCCGGTCTCTGGGATGCCTGTAATAATGTCGGCCTGCGCAGTCACTACATCACCAGCCGCCATGGAGCACAATTAATGGTCCAACGACGACAGGGTTTGATCGTGACCCTCTCCTCGTGGGGCGGACTGGCCCCTCTCTTTGGCGTGGCCTACGGAACCGGAAAGGCCGCCTGCGATCGCCTAGCGGTGGAAATGGCGCGGGAACTCAAACCCTATAATGTCGCCTCAATGCCCTTTTGGCCCGGTGTGGTGGGCACAGAACATATTGCCCAAGCGGCTACAGGGCAATCACCCCAAGACCCTTCACCAGACAGTTTGGATATGTTCGTCGCCCGAGCCGAGGCCGCAATGCGCGATCGCTTTAACTGGGAAGCCCCAGACTTTATCGGTCGGGTGATTGCCGCCTTGGCTGCCGATCCCCAGATCATGGAGCGGAGCGGCAAGTTGCAAATCGCCGCTGAACTGGCAGAAGAATGGGGAATCACCGACGCCCAAGGCCGTTCTCCGGCTTCCCTGCGATCGCTCCGCTTTCTGATGCCGCTAGGCCTACCCGAGCTCCAGCCCTATGCGGACTGGATTCCCGATTTGCGGATTCCCTGGTGGGTTTTGCTCTTGACGACCTTACCTGCGCCAAAGCTTTAATTCATCATCTGAACCCGAAATCCCCCCTTCCCCTTAGAAAAGGGGGGTGACGCCGCAAGCGGCTGGGATCGTTAGCTTGAGCAGGGTTTAACAATAGAGCCCCCTTACCCTAGACGCTTTGCGGCCTTTCCGCAGAGTAGGGGGTCGGCGTAGCCGTGAGGATCTCGTCAGCCTCACTGCAAATGCATCAATCTCGTCCATAATTTCATACCCATCGTTTCCAACTCCCCCTTACTAAAGGTGAGTTTTAGATAAGCAGACATTGTGAAAGACTTTGAAACTCAGCATAGCCAACAATACTGGCTCCGATATTGCAGGAGTTGATCGGTAGCCCTTTCCACCTCAGCGGGCGCTGTGGTCGGGCTGGCCCTCTGACAACCGGGTTTGACATTGAGATTTCAGTGCTTTGAGGAATACGATAGCTTCGCCTAACCGAAACTCACGTTACTAAAGATTGCGGTCAATCTGAGCCAGCAAATGCTGGATGAAAGAGATTTCCTCAGGTTGGGGACTCCCCTCTAGATAGCATTGCAGATCGGCCTGGGCCGCAGCCCAATGACCCAACTCAAAATGCACCACGCCCCGCATCTTTCGCTCCGAGAGATGCTCAGGGAACAAAGCCAAAATGCCATCCACCGTCCAAAGCATTTCGGTGAGCTGGCCCTGCTGGAGATAAATATGCTTGAGATTGGTGAGCAGGCGCGCCAAAATAGACTTTGGGCCCACCGGGACAAAATATTGGGGATGAAAGGGAACAGGCTGCTGGTAGATTTTCGAGAGTAGATCCAGGCAGTCTTGGGGAAAGAGGATCGCCCCCTGGTTAAAGACATCCACAAAAATTTCGGCATCTTCAAAGTCAGGACGCACCAGAAAATGTCCCGGCATGCCAATCCCCACCATCGGAAAGTCCAGGCGACGCGCGAGCTCTAAGTAGAGTACCGCCAAGGTGATGGGAATCCCCGTCCGACGCTCGAGCACCGCATCCAAAAAGCTATTGCGGGGATCATAGTAATGTGCTTGATTGCCACAAAAGCCCCATTCCTCATAGAGGAAATGGTTCAGGGTTCCAATGAGCTTGAGAGGATAAGGGGGATCAGGTTTGTGGGCTTGTAAAATCTGTCCCCAGGCTTGGAGTTGGGTTTGGCTGGGGGTGATATCCAGGCCCGGCTGGGCAATTTGGGCAATACAAAGCGTCGCTTGGGTGAGGTTGAGACTAACGTCAGGCTGACGAACCAATTGGTTAAACCGGGCTTGGGCCACAGACCGGGAGGGGGGAACAGTACGATCGCTCATTATCACTTGGGCGCATTATCAATTCAATAGATTGGCCGTGCGGGATCAGCAATAATGCGCTCGGCCCAACTCATGGTAGCGAATGGCGGAGGGGCATTTGTCAGCTTTGTCACCTATCCGCCCTCAGTCGGCTCACAACCCTGAACCTTGAACTCTGAACCCTGATGACTAGCCCTCAGAGAGGGGCAAAGCCGAAGCCTCCTCCAGATTGCCCCCAATATTGAACTGGGAAAAGTCTGGGGGAACAACTGCTCGTTCACAACTGGCTTTCCGACTCTCTTGGCCCGTGGTGACATCGATGGCGATCGCTTCAAACTGTATCGCTGGACTGCCCAGAGGAACGACCACTTGGGTCATGGTTTCAAGTTCACCCGGGGCGATCGTCTCAAAATCCACGAAGGCTCTGGGCCCATCCAGAAGCTGACGCGTTTCGCAATCTTTAACCCAGAGCTTGACATAGACCAAGCCGGGTTGGGCTTTCAGGGTAACACGCACCAGCGCCAAGTCCCCCGCAATCAATTCCCCCTGGGGCAAAATGAGTGCTGGGGTCGCAGGCGGTAGGGGCGGAGTCGATGAAGTCGGCATGGCGTTGGCGGTCTGGATTGTAGTCTGCATTTGAGTCTGCCCTGTCGTCTGTACAAGAGCAGCGGGGGGAGGATTATCTGGGGAGAGCCAATCAATGTCGCTGCTGCTGCCATTGCTCTCAAAAATGCTCTGAAATTGCTGGGGATAGGGCAAACCCGAAGCATCGTATTGGCGTGGCGTAAGCGCGGTTGAAGACAAAGTGGGTTGTTCTAGGGCGTCGTCCGGCTCATCGTCCACCACAAATTCTTGCATGGGCCAATCGCTCTCTAATCGACTCTCCTCCGTCGGCATCCCGACCGTAGCAGGTGAGGACGCAGCAGGTGCATTGGCCGCAGTGTTCGCGCTTGCAGCGGCGAGGGGGTCAGCGGCCAAACTGCTGAGTTGCTGGCGAAAGCGATCGCCCAGTTGCAGCGCTTCAAAGGCATCGGGTTCAGTCGAAGTCGGCTCGGAGGGAGTGAGCTCAGGAGAAGGGTCGATCGCCGCAAGAGACGGGTCAACAATGGGCGACTCAACAATGGGCGGCTCAACAGGCTTGTCCCAAGCTACGGATAGCTCTGGAATCGGCTGATATCGCTCAAGATTAACTGCTGCTACAGAAGGTGCCAAGACATCGGGATGATCGGGTGAAGATACGGTTGAGTGGGGAGTGGCTTCGAGCGGCGTGGAAGGGGAGGTCTCAAGAGCAGCCCCAGCAGCCGCAGCATCCCCAACGGTATCCTCAGGCATAAATTCCCCCAGCACCCATTCTCCAGGTACAGATGCCCCATCCTGCGGGCTAGCGGATGCAGATTGCTGTTCAGGCAAGCCCCAGGGCAAAATTTTCGCGGCTGAAGCAGCGGGAGGGGGATTACCAAAACTGGGCAGTTCAGGCAGCTTGCGACTGCCAGCCTGTGACTGAGGTAGCTTTGGCGGCAAAACGGTGGGTGGGGTGGAGTGAGGATCCTCAGGTTGCCAGGACTGGCCAGCCAACGCGGGGGTGGCGTCTGTTGTTGGCATCCGGAGACTGGGCATCCGGAGACTGGGGAGCGGCGCTGGTTCCACCGGCATAGTGGGGTTCTGACGCACCGTATCTAAGAGGTCAGCCAAGCCTGCGGTGATCGAGAAGGTCTGTTGAGCCAGGGGGCGATCGGCGTCGGGTGGGGGGGCGAGCACCGGGTCAGTAATCGTCAAGCGCACCTCACCCAGAACCAAGCGGGTCGCATAGGCCGTGGGCACATCCAAGAGGTAATTGAAGACCAATGGCAATGTGGCATCCTGTAAAGGCTGCTCGACCGTTAACAGCTCGGCCTGGGTTTGGGGATCCCGTAGCTCGTAATGCAAAAAACCCGAGAATCCCTGGTCGAGCCGGGAACTGACCGGGCTGGACGCCTCTGCTTGTGCATCGGTCTGTACATCAACATGACCCGAAATAAGAATCGGCTCATTACGATGGCGAATAAAGGTGTCCTCTGCCAGGGTGATTTCGAGCGGTAGCAAGCTGGGCAGGGCGGTTGGGGTCAGGGATGATGTTGGCAGAGATAGTGGTAAAAGGGTCTGCTCCGGCGCAATCTCCGGGGCGATCGCTCCCGTTGCTAAATCCACCGCCGCAACTGCCTTTTCTGCGGCGGCGGCTGAAGAGGGCAGATCTACAGCAGCGGCAGGCGTAGGGATGACGGGCTGGGTCTCTAAGACATCCGCCAGAGAAGAGACTGCGGCTGCTTCGGGTTTGGGGCGTTCGGGTGGAGTAGTCCGGAGCGACGGTGGACTAGACGCCGGAATCGTTGCTTCTCCCGGTTCATTCACCTGCTGCAAGATCTGCTCCAGACTCTGGATAGACTGTTCTAGCAGGGCATGGGGATTATTGGTTAATTCAGGGGCTAACTCAGATTCAAGCGGCAGGGCGGCGGGAGATGTTTCCGGCTCGGCCGCTTGGGGGGGCTCAAAACCAACTGCGTCGGCAGCAAGAATCTCTGGAGTGAGGGCGATTACGCTCTGTTCACGACGCAAGGCAGTTGTGGTCTTATCGGCCGTCGAGGAAGGGGACGCTTCTGCTCGGGGGGGTTCAGCTAACGCTGCGGGTAGGGAGGGTTGGGACGAGGGGGGCTCTGAAAGGGGTGGAGCAACCGCTTCGGGGTCAGTACTGGCCTGCTCCGTATCGATCAGCGCCAGGGGCGGCAAATTCGCGAGCCAGGGTTGAGCCTCCTGATCCGACACACCTGGAGGTGGGAGTGAAACGGTCGCTTGGTGGGCCACCGTCGGCGGCTCCAGCAAGATAGCTGGGTTCGTTTCCGGGGGAATGGGGGCAGGCTCGGCCAGAGAAAAGCGGGGTTGATAGGCAGCAGCCCGTTGTTGGCGAGGGATGTTGTCAGGGGCTGGTGTCATCTGCGCGGCTGGAATGGGTGTTTTTGCCGCAGTCGGAGAGACGGCCGTTGGCGTGGTGGGCGTGGTGGGGGCGGGCTTGACTTTAATTTGCAGGACATCCTGCCAATCGGTGCCCCAAAGCGCTCGGACCTGGGGTGAGCTGATCTGTAACTCCCATAGGCCAGGACGCAACTCAGTAAAGGGCACAATAACGATCAGACCCTCTTCGCTGGTTCGTCCGACCCGCTTTTGCGATCGCCGCTGGGGGTTCTGGGTATCAAAAGTTTGGTAAAAAACTTGAATCTCCACATCAATACTGGGCGGACAGCCCTGGGCCACTAGACGATAATGCCCGGTGCCCAGGCTCACTTTCCGGGTCTGGAGCGGCAACCAGGAGCGCGTCCCCTGCTTCTGTAAGAGAAATTCCCAAGTTTCCATAACGAAATAATAATCTCTAGCCCTGCGCCCCAGCAGCTTGCAATTGAGCCTTAAACGTCTCAATAGTATTAAAAAAATCGGCTTGTGCCACAGTGGTCTCGCTCTGACGGGCAAGCCATTTTACGTTTAGCGTGCCCGCTTCCGCTTCCGATTCGCCCACCACCAAGCAAACGGCCGCCCCACTATTGTCGGCCCGCTTAAACTGCTTCTTGAAGTTGGCTCCGGTGAGATCAAATTCAACCCTGAGGTCGGCATAACGCAACTTCTGGGCGATCAGCATCGCCTGGGCCGTGGCGCGATCGCCCCGCGACACCACATAAACCGCCGGAACCCCGGCGGTACGCGCCTGCAACTTTGCCAGCAACAGAATCAGTCGTTCCACCCCCATGGCCCAGCCCACCGCCGGGGTCGGCTTACCCCCAAGTTGCTCGACCAAGCCATCATAACGGCCGCCCCCACCGACGGCCACCTGGGAGCCCAAATCAGGGTCATCCGATTGAATCTCAAACGCCGTATGGGTGTAATAGTCCAGACCCCTGACCAAGCGGGGGTTAACCGTAAAGGGAATCTCTAGCATTCTCAGCATCGCTTGCACCTGGGCAAAATGTGCTTGGGAGTCTGCGGCGAGATAATCCAGCAGTTGCGGCGCATCTTTAACGATGGTTTGGGTCTGCTCGTCCTTACTATCTAAAATACGAAGCGGGTTACGCGTGAGACGGTCTTGAGAATCGGGGTCGAGATCTGCTTTGTAGGGAGTGAAGTAGTTGACGAGCGCGTCCCGATATTGCTGGCGATCCGCCTGGGTTCCCAGAGAGTTAATCACTAAGGATAAAGACTTCAAACCCAGTTGCTGCAAGATATCCATGGCGATCGCAATCACCTCCACATCAGCCGCAGGTGAACCATTGCCAATCACCTCTGCGCCAATTTGGTGAAACTGGCGTTGGCGTCCCGCCCCGGGCCGTTCGTAGCGAAACACGGGGCCGGCATACCAGAGCCGTTGCACGCTGCCTTGAAAGGCTTTGCTGTTTTGAATAAAAGCCCGCACCACACCGGCCGTAAACTCCGGGCGCAGGGTGACGGAGCGATCGCCGCGATCGGTGAAGGTATACATTTCTTTGCCCACCACATCCGTCGCCTCACCAATGCCCCGCGCAAACAGGTCGGTCTGCTCAAAGATGGGCGTGCGAATTTCTTGGTAAGCGGCCCGAGCAAAGCAGTGGCGGGCGATCGCCTCAACCTGCTGCCAAGCCCCCACCTCGTCCGGCAAAATATCCCGTGTGCCCCGCAGTGCCTGAATCTTCTCCATCCCTTTGCCCGCCTTTCGTCCGTCGCGATCGCTCTACAGTAATGGCAAGAATCTTAACAAATTCTGTGGGGGGGACAAAAACGGCAGCTAACAACACCCCGCCTCAATGCGGCCCGGCAATAGGGAAATGTTTACGATCTTGAAACGGCATCGCGCCAATGCAGCAGTCTTGTTTAGGATAGCCATGTTGCAAAGCTGACGAGAGGTGTTCAATGTTTTTAGACCGCAAGCCCTATCAAGATATTGATCTGCTGGCCAATACGGGGAGTTCTACCGAGGAGCCCAATGAAGCGGCTCCAAGCATTGTACCCCAGACTCAACAGCCGGATGCCCCGGAGCAGCGCAACCCTCAACCCGCTACCACGCAAGTAAACAGAGCAGACAACAGTCTGGCCGCATCGCCACTCCCCAGCGAGACCGCTGCTGGGAGCGGGGCATTGCAACCCCAGGGCAGTTTCACCGTGGGCGCAAGCGGTGAGGTGGGGATTGATTATCTCTTTGATGGGGGGGCCTATCGGTCTGAGGTGGCGGTGTTTAGCCTCGATGGCCTGGATCTCAGCCAAGCCGAAACCCCGGCCTTTGTCCAAGAAGCCGCGCGACGGGCCTTGAGCAATGTGGGTGAGGGGTTTGTGGCCATCCGCGATCGCACCGCTGGGGCCAAGTTCAGTGGGGCGTTGACGTCAAAAGACTATAACCATGGTGACTATCAAGGGCAGGTTTCAGGCTCCCTTACCCCCGGCTCGCAGTTTGGGGTGCTGCTGGTTCCCCAGGGCACGGTGGCGGCGGTGGCGCAGGGAACCGAGGCAGCGATCGTCTCCTTGAGTCCGACCCAACCCTTAGTCGATCTGACGGGGGCGGGTCATACCTTTAGTTTTGAAGACCGCAAGCTGGTTCAGCCCCAAGGCGGAGACTATAACGACTTGGTGTTTCAGGTGCGAGGGGCAACGGGGAATGCACCGCAGCTAAGCGACGTGAGCGGCAGTCAATGGCCCACAGCGCCGGAGGGGGCAGCGTTGCTGGAGCAGCTTACACAGCCAGCCGGGGTCGTGACCTACAGCGATCGCTTCTTCAACCCTAGCGAACAGTTCAGTCTGATCGGCCAAATCGACAATCCAGAACAGGTGGCTGCCGTGGAGGTGTGGCTGCGCGATCGCCACAGCGGCACCTGGCAGCAGGTGGAAGCAGTCACCACCTTTGATGAAGCGGGCCGGTTTAAATTCACCGATGCCACAGAGCGGGGTGCAGGGAACTATGAAATTAAAACGGTGACGCGGTACGCCTCAGGGCTGAGTGAGACCAGTGAGACCCGGAACTTTACGGTGTTGTCGTTGCCGGAGGGGGAAGAGTTGAGCGATCGAGCGCTGCAATCCCTAGAGCGGGTGATTAACTTAGACCGCTACGACCCTAATGTCTTGGCCCATACACAAGAGTGGGTTGTGAGCCTCCAGCCAGGTCAGGATGCAAATGCATTAGCTGCCCAGTTTGGGGCTACCAATTTGGGAGCAACAGGACTGGTTGCGAACACCTATCGCTGGGAACTGCCAGAGGATTTTGATTTGGTGGCATGGCAGGACTGGTCTGAGACTCAATCGACGTTGGAATACGTTTACCCATTGGTTTCGTTTGACTTGGAGTTTTATTCACCCACCCAGGAACCGCTGGTGGCCAACTCCAGCCACCCCGATCATCAATGGCATCTCACCCAGAGCAATGTTGCCGATGTTTGGAATCAGGGCATTGAAGGGAATGGTGTGGCGATCGGTGTGCTGGATCTGGGTTTTGAGCCAACGCACCTGGATTTATCCGGCACCTATCTCGGCAGTAGCTGGAATGATCAAGGTGGCTTAAGTCGTAATTTTGATGATCCCACTCAAGATGTGTCAAGTGTGGGGCAGCATCTGCAAACCAAGTATGCCCTACCCATCCTTGAGTTTGATATTGACTGGAATTATGATGCGTTGAACTTCAATTACTGGTCTTCGCGTAATTTGTACTTTATGAACCTAGGAAGTCGTTTCCCGGGATCGGTTGAAGATCTAGATATCACCTTTCAGATCGATCACGATGATGCAAGTGACCTAAACGTTCACTTGGTTGCTCAACACCAGACGTTTTGGGGAATGCCCAATCCCCAAACCCAAATTCAATTGCTTGATGGAATAACTTCTGGTCAGTTGTACCATTTTGATACCACAACGCTAGAGACATTGTTTGCCCAGCAACAGAACCTGCCAGAACACTGGGATTGGCGTCGGCAAAAAGAATGGATTTTAGCTATTGCAGATCAAGATCCGGATGATGGGAATGATGGTTTCTTAGAACAATTTTCGATAGCAGCAACCTACGATAGCAGTCACGGGACACATGTAGCAGGTGTCGCGGCCGCCGATGGGGATAACCAGCTACAAGGTTCAGGAGTCTCACCAGGAGCAGGCTGGGCAGCACTCCAAGTTGGTGCAGATGGCACAGATGATCTAGAGCTTGCCCAAGCCTTACAATACGAATCCCAAGCGATCGACATTTATCACAGTAGTTGGGGATTTGATTTCTTTGGCAAACCCTATAACCCAGACGATGCAGGTAACTTTTATACGCCTCTTTCGTTTGCTTGGGAAAGCGTCATTGAGCAAAACATCCAGACTGGCCGTGACGGAAAGGGTAACATCTATGTCTTTGCCGGAGGGAATAATGGTCAGATAGGCGGTCGCGTTGATTACAATCCTTTTGCCAATAACCGCTACACAATCGCAGTCGGCGCAGTCGATCACCAATATCAAGCCCCAACCTACAGTAATCCAGGTGCATCCCTGTTAATTTCAGCATTTTCGAGCGATCAGTTGCCGCCAGATGGTAGCAACGACATTACGACCACTGGCCCCAACAATTCGAGCAGCAATGATTTTGGTGGTACCTCAGCAGCCGCACCGTTTGTTTCTGGGGTGGTGGCACTCATGCTAGAAGCCAACCCTCAACTCACCTGGCGGGATGTGCAGCATATTCTGGTTGAGACCGCCGATCGCGCACAGCTACAAGCTGTACCAGACGAGAATCCAACCCTAGATGCAGCCGCCAGCGGTTGGACCAGTCCTCAAGGTGAACAGGGGATTCAGCACCACCATCATTATGGTTTTGGACTCGTTGATGCATTGGCCGCAGTGGAGGCAGCTAAAACGTGGCAACCCCTTGCTCCAGAAATCCGGGTTGAACACAGAGAAGCCCTCAATGAACTGCTCAATGACAATACACTGACCTTCACAATCACTGAAGACATCACTTTAGAATCAGTAGAAGTGATTTTTGATGCGACAGAAGATGATCCTGGCGATCTAGAGATTATTCTGGAGTCCCCGTCAGGAAACCAATCTGTGCTCTCGCAGCCCCACAATTATCCGTACCCTCATTTGAGTGATTACCATTGGACATTTACATCCTTGCGTCACTGGGGAGAATCTTCCTTAGGAGCAGATACATTACCCCCAAACGAACGTGGCGTCTGGAAACTACACGTTAAAAATGAAAAATATCCAAACCATGGTCTGATTGAGTCTTGGCACCTCAACTTATATGGGACTGAACCCACTGACCCCATTAACCCCAACCAGCACCCTGAGGCGACCCCCTTCAACCAAGCCCACATCTACACCGAAGACCAACCCCTGACTCTAACGCCAATCATCGTCACCGATGCTGAGGGAGACACCGTAACCGTAACCCTCAAACTAGCAGACGCAGGTGCTGGGCAGCTTAGCAATGGCACGATCCACTCCGATGCCCAAGGTCTTTGGCAGATAACAGGCACACCGGAGCAGGTCAGCACAGCACTGGCCAATGTGCAGTTTATCCCGACGGCTCACTACAACAGTGATGTGACGATAACAACATCGGTGATGGATACCGAAATGGCCTCGCCCTTGTATGGCGCAATCGACCTCGCCGGTCTCCCCGTCAACGACGCCCCCGAACTCAATGGCGGCCACCTCAGTCAAACCCCCGTCGTGGGCCAGACCACCGCCATCACCTACACCGATCTTCTGGCCCTCACCCACGCCACCGACATCGAAGGCGACCCGATCACTTTTACGATCGAGAGCCTCCAGTCTGGCACTACCCTCACCAGCCTGCCGATCGCCGTCGCCCCCGGCCAAGCATTACTCTGGACCCCCAACAGCAGTGGCGAGGCCGTCTCCGCCTTTACCGTCAGCGCCAACGACGGACAAGACAGCTCCACGCCCGTGACAATCACCGCTGAGGTGATTGCTGCCCCTCTGCCCACGGCCACCGTGATCCTCGCTCCCGTCGCCGCCAACGCCACCGAAGGCGGAACGCCCGGTCAGTTTGTGATTGTGCGAGCCGGCCTGAGCCTGGATGAGCCCTTAACGGTCAACTACACCCTCTCCGGCAGCGCCAACCAGGGCACAGACTATAGCCTGCCCGCCACATTAACCATTCCGGCAGGTCAAGAATCCGCCTTGATCACCGTCCAACCCTTGAGTGACACCCTTGTGGAGAGCCCCGAAACGGTCACCATTACCCTACTCGATGGGCCCGGCTACACCGTTAGTCCCTTCTTTGCGCCTTACACCATCACGATCGCCGATAGTGAACCGGTCAATGCTCCGCCCATTCTCACCAGCCCCATCACCGCCACCCCCTTCGAAAATCAGACCAGCGTGCTGGATGTGAACGCCACCGATGATACCCATGCCGAAGGGGCAGGGCTCACCTTTAGCATCACTGGGGGCGAGGATGCGACGCTCTTTGTCATCGATCCGGTCACGGGTCAACTCGACTTCCTCACCGCCCCCGACTTTGAAAGCCCCAGCGGCAACACCTATACGGTGCAAGTCCAGGTTGCCGATGCCGACGGGCTCAGCGCCACCCAAGAGATCGCCGTTACGGTGATGGATGTTGTCGAAACCACCAACCCACCGCTCAATGGCACCCCCCAAGCCGATACCCTGATCGGTGCGGTGGGTGATGACACGATCGCCGGTCTGGGTGGGGATGATCAACTCCGGGGTGAGGCGGGCAACGATCGCCTCGTGGGCAACGATGGTCAGGATGCCCTCATTGGCGGCGACAACGACGATCTGCTCGATGGCGGCCCCCACAACGATCAGCTCTGGGGCGGACCGGGGCACGACCGACTCTATGGCGGCAACAGTAATGACCACCTCCGGGGTGAGGCGGGCAACGATCGCCTCGAAGGCAACGATGGCTACGACACTCTCGAAGGTCACGACGGCGACGATGAACTCTACGGCGGCAACCACAACGACCATCTCCACGGTGGCACAGGTCATGATCGGCTCTATGGGGGCAGCAATAATGACCACCTCCGGGGTGAAACCGGTAACGACATCCTCCACGGTGATGATGGGTACGACACCCTGGAAGGCCACGAAGGCGACGATGAACTCTACGGCGGCAACCACAACGACCATCTTCATGGCGGCAACGGTATCGACATCCTCCAAGGGGATGCCGGCGACGATCATCTCTATGGTGATAACGACAACGACACCCTCTCCGGCGGTAGCAATAATGACCAACTCTGGGGGGGTCATGGCAACGATCGCCTTTCCGGTGACGACGGCAATGACAGCCTAAGGGGCCAGGACGGCGATGATATCCTCTTCGGCGGTAGCAATAATGACCAACTCTGGGGCGGCAATGGCAATGATCGGCTCTATGGCAACGAAGACAACGACCATCTTCGGGGCGAAGCGGGCGACGATCGCCTTGTCGGCGGTGATGGCATCGACACTCTCGAAGGCGGTGACCACAATGATGTTCTGCTCGGCGGCAACCACAACGACCAGCTTTGGGGCGGCAATGGCGAAGACGAACTCTACGGTGATGTGGGTAATGACCATCTCCGGGGCGAATCGGGCCATGACCTGCTTGAAGGCGGCGCGGGTGATGACACCCTAGAGGGTCACGACCATGACGACATCCTGCGGGGTGGGGAGGGCAACGACCAGCTTTGGGGCGGCAATGGCGGAGACGAACTCTACGGCGATGCCGGCAATGACCACCTCCGGGGTGAATCGGGCCATGACCTGCTCGACGGCGGGATTGGCGATGATCTCTTAGAAGGTCACGATCACAACGACATCCTGCGGGGCGGGGAGGGCAGCGATCAATTCTGGGGTGGCCATGGCGAAGACGAACTCTACGGTGATGCGGGCAATGACCACCTCCGGGGCGAATGGGGGCACGACCTGCTCGACGGCGGGATCGGTGACGACACCCTCGAAGGCCATGACCACAACGACCTTCTCCGGGGCGGAGACGGCGCAGACCAGCTCTGGGGCGGCAATCACGAAGACGAGCTCTATGGCGATGCGGGCAATGATCATCTCCGGGGCGAATCGGGACATGATCGCTTAGAGGGTGGTGCAGGCAACGATATCCTCGAAGGCCATGACCACAATGACCTCCTCCTCGGGGGCGACGATAATGATCAACTTTGGGGTCATGGGGGTACGGATACGCTCAATGGCGGTCTCGGAGACGACATTCTCGATGGCGGTGGCGATGCCGATACGTTTATCTTTGATACGGATTACTTTGGCTTTGACCAGATCAATTATTTTGAAGGGGGTATCGATACCATCGACTTAGCTCATTTCAATGGTTTGCTCTCCCTCGGGGCGCTCGATAGCACCAATGATGGTTGGGTCAATGGGGATGATAACTTGAGCCTATTGGTTGGCAATAGCCTACAGATTGATCTCAGCGGGATGAATGGAGGGCGCATTACATTCAATGGCCAAACTCAAGTCGCGATCGCGGATTTCTCCGGCTTAATCTAACCTGAGTTGCGTTTAACGGAAACTCACGTTACCCAACCATTGCGGGAGCTGTGCCAAAAACCCAAACCCACCCCAGTCGGCGCGGCGCTTGACCTGCCCCTCCCGAGAGGTAGGGTTGTTATATATTTACCAGAGAAAATTCTCGGTCTTCTGTAGGGGCGCGGTTTCCGCGCCCAGACCCATTGTTGAACCAACCAACCCCTAGACAACGGGTTGCAGGGAGGGTGTATCGGGCTAACGCAGGGTCGGGTTTCCCGACCCCTACAATAGAACCGTCGGAGTTCTTTTTTCTCTCCAGAATATAAAACAGCCCTACTCCCGAGAGGGGATTTTTAATTACAAACCTCCCTCCATTCCCATCGCCGATTGCACCAAATTAATCAACGGGCCCGTCTGCTCCAGCCCATTCACCGACAGATCGCTATGGCAAAGATACAGCCGCTCCTCCACCCGCCCCAACAAATCCCGCAACACCTGCTCCAACTGCAGCCGATTCGCCTGCGCCAACTCCATCTCCCCCACCGGAAACCCCGACCAAGACTCCAAAAACAGCGGCGCTCCAAAGAGATACTTCGTCGCCTTCGAGAGCCAAAACTCCGAGCCCGCATCCAGCCAAAAATGCCAACGATGGCTCAACCGCCGCGCCCGATATTGATAGATCGTCGCCAACATCACCCCCTGGTTTTGCGGGGCTTGATTCGGCTGGATGGGGTAGGCATTCGCCGTGATTGTGCCATCGCGCAACAGCTCAATAAACGCCCGCAACGGCGCTTCCGTCGGACTGCCGTGCTCACCGAGACGCTGCTCCACCGCCCAAAAATGCTGCGCCGTCTCCATAATGCCCCGTAGCGCCGAGAGGTCGGCATAGGGGATTTGGCTGCCCTGCCAGAGAAAGGCTTTGATAGCGCGATCGAGCACCACGGGCGGCGGCCAGCCGAAGGTTTGGCATTGTTGGCGGGTTTGGCTGACCCAGTCGCAGATGGCGGTATATTGCTCGACGACCAAGTGACTGAGGCGATCCCAGCGGCTGTAGGTGGTGGCGGTTCGCAGTTGGGGCGCTTGGGGGTGGGCGTAGTAGCAATGCTCGGCCAGCAAGCCCGCCCGCACTGGGTCGATGGCTCCCGAGCCTGGTGGGGCATCCGGCAAGACTAAGGCAGAGGTGCGCGGCAGGCCCTGACTGAGCACAATCAACATCTCCGCCACCTGCTCCCGATTGAGCAAGTCACCCAAGCCGTCGTAGATCAGGGGCAGCAGCGTCAGCAGGGCTCGTACCAGTGGTGAAGTATTCAGCGGGTTCTGTTCATTGAGGGGGGTGACGGGAATGTCACGATCGTCCAAAATCTGCATCAGGCTGTAGCGGGCGATCGCATCCAGACCCGGTGCAATCACGGCAATCTCGTGGGGCTCCACCTGTTGCGCTTTAACCACTTTGACGATCTGGTTGGCCGTCTGACGCAAGAGCTGCGACCGCGTCACCGTTTCTAAGCATTGCACCTGGGCGGGCAACCGCTCCAACGCCAGGGGGTCAAGCACCATGGGTACACAGACTTCAGCTAGTTCCGCTGCAAGACCTTGTTGCTCGCTGAGAGATTCCTGAGTTTCGCAATCATCCCGTAACCGCAGCAGCGCCTCAGGGTCGGCATTCAAGCCCAGCCGCACACAACTCTCGGGGTTATAGGTGAGCGTGCCGCCGCGATGGTTTGCGAGCAGAACTTCCAGGAGTTGACCGGCGATCGCCGGATAGTCCTGCACATCATCGGCAAAGACATGCTGATAGCGGCGTAGGAGTTGATCGCGATAGGTGCGATCGCCCAGCAGAAACTGACCATAGAGCCCCGAGAGCAGTCCATAACTCAATAGCCCCCGCTCCAGACACCAATCCCGCCACATTCGCAACAGCTCCTGTCGCCAGCGATGGATCTCCGGCTGGTGTTCCCAGCGCTCCTCGGTGAAACCCATGGCCAGAATCGGCGCGATTTTCTCCAGTTCAAACCCTGCTGCCCCGGCCAACTGCATCAAGTCCAAGGTATCCCGAATAAAACGATATTCCACAATCCCTGCCTGAGCAACATTTTGCGACTCAATTTGAGCCTGCCAGAGTCGGGTCGCCAGCACCTGCTCTGTTTCCGGGCGCAGCCGAATCGGGAACGGCACGTGAATCTGCAGCTTGGCGGCCAAGAGGGGCCAAAAGAGCATCACCTCATCGGCAATAAAACCAAAGGGGGTTTTAAATGTAACCGGGGATTTTCCGAGGCAAGGCAAGGGCAGGCGTTCTTGCAGATCGCGGCGATTATCGTCATTGGCCACGAGCACCAATACCGCTGGCTGGATCAGGGTCGCCTTCGTCGGAGCCGGTCGTCCCTCGAGCCAGGTTTGCAGATGATGAATGAGTTGTGTGGTTTTGCCACTACGCGTACCACCGTTGATCCAGACTGTCATAAATAATCAATTGCGAGCCGAAAGCCGTTAAACGTCCATCAAGAAAATGCACCAGAAATAAGACTGGTGGCGGGCAAGATGCCCGCGCTACGGACACAACAGGAGGTCAACCGTAGCGCAGACGTCCCGCCTGCCTGGGCTAATTATTGTTGAGGAGCACTTTAACTGCAAAACAATCCCGTATCCAAGACCACTATTCTGTAGAGTAAAGTTGCGGCTTATTATCCCTGATCTTGGCTTCTGCTTATGTCTGACTCCTCCACCCTCAACTCTATTATTAAAAGTCCGACTCGCATTGTCCAAACCCCGACTGCGCCTGTAATTGTGGTGGGGTTGCCTCGCAGTGGCTCGTCTTATATCACCCATGTGCTCTCCTGTCTAGAGGGATGGTTTGTCTTTGATGATCTCTACCCCTACCAAAAGTCCAAAGAATTCGGCCTGTCGCCCACCATGGATCTCAGCCAACATCCAGAGCAGCTCAAGGGTTTTATCCATTCCCTAACCTGGCAACTGCGAGCCAAGATCAAGTTTGAAGAGAACTTTCAAGTCCCCGATCTCACCTGGGACGATACCTTCGAAATGGAGGAGCAGTTGCTCAATGCCTTTGAGCCGGGCCCCTTGACCTGGATGGCGGTGCTCGAAGAATGGCTGATGCGTCTGGCGCTCCATGCCGGCCAACGCCGCTGGGGTTATAAAACCCCCCAAGATTTTCTCAATATGGATGAACTAATGACGCTCTTTCCGGGGGTGAAGTTTATCTATATCCTGCGTGATCCCCGCAAGATGATGCGCTCCTTTAAAAACCTGCCCAAGGTGAAAACCCACGGCACGCAGGATGGGGAGTCGGGGCAATATCATCCCCTCGTCTATGCGCTCTACTGGAATAAAGCCTACGAACGGGTCAATGACTTTATCCGTCGGGGGAAAGCCCCTGTTGAAACGGTGAAGTTTGAAGATCTGGTGAAAACACCCGAGGCGGTGGCCGATCGCCTCGCTCAATTCCTGGATACCCGTGTGGTGGGCAATGTGGTGCTGGAAAAGGGGAATACCTCGTTTACGGGTGGGTCAGCGAAGGAATTGACGAATACTGAAGTGGCGATTTGCGAGGCGATCGCCCGTCAATCCATGCAAGCCGCAGGCTACGAACTCAAACGTCCCTTGCCCAGTCCATTGGATATTTTTGACTTCCTAGGCACAACCTTTAGCTTCACTCTCCATCAACTCAAACGCCTCGGTGATAAACGCGCCCGTCACTCAATTGTGTCTTTTCTGAAGAGTTTGATAGGCAAAAAAAGCTAACGAACCTGAGTTCTGGTTTAGCAGACATCGCGAAAGATTTTTCAACTCAGCAGAATCCGCAATATTGATAGGAAATCTGTATAGCAAAGACCAAGATAGCGAAGGCAGAGCAGCCGGGCTCTCCCCTCTGGGGACGCTGCGCGAACGACTCCGCTCAGCCCTCGTCCCGGTTGTATTTAACGTGAGTCCTGGATAAGCAGACACTGCGCAAGACGCTGAAACTCAGCAGAGTCAACCATACTGGCTTCGGTATTGCCGGAGTCTGAGGGGGCAATCTCCCCCTCAGCGGGAGGTGTCGGGGGGCTGGACCCCTGACAACTGGGTTTGGCATTGAGAAGATTTCAAGGTGTTGAGGAATACGATCGCTTCGCTTAATCAAAACTCACGTTGGGTTGATGTGCTTCAATCCACCGCAGGCTCAATGCCCGCTGCACGTAACTGCGCCAACAGTTTCTCAGCCCGCGCCTCGGCCACATCCCGTTGCTCCTGACTCCACAACAGCAAGTTGCCGTCTGAATCCCACCAGCGCAACCAATGCCCCTCACGTTCCAAACCCTGGCCAAACTAGAGTCCCAGAAACACGTCCAGTTCAGGCAGCCAATAGCGTCGTTTCAATCATTGCCATCCCCCCCTAAAAGCGCCTGCATCAGCACAAAGCTACCACCCAACGTCATCACAAGTAGTAGACCCACCACCACCCACATCAATCCCCCATTAAAGTCCCCCTTGCGCAGCCGCTCTAGCAGCGGCTGTTGACCCGGTGCTTCGACGGATGCAACCCAATCCTCTGCTGTTGCTTCTGGAGGCATCGCCAGAAAATCGGGGGGTTGAGGTTCGGCAAAATCCATAGACGTCTGAGCGTCGTCCTCTGCCAAACGGGCGGGCTCGTCTGGGGCATCATCAAGGCTCGTAACCGTCTGCACCGCTGCTGCAACACTGGCCAAAGCGCGATGCAACTGGTGATTCTCTGCTTGGAGTTCCGCATTCATCTGGCTGAGCTGCGCCATCTCTTCCCGTAAGGTTTGGGTTTCCTGAGCCAGCTCCCGGTAGACCGTAATCGGCACGGCGGCCTGGTAGCCCTTGGGTTTACGTTTCTTGCTGGTTTGGCGCTTTTGTTGAGGGGGGGCTGGGACAGGCAGGGGAGTCTGGGCAACGGGGGCAGGCTGCTGATGCTGGGCTTGAGCAATGGCCTGCTGCTGGCGCTGTTGCTGGATGATTTGGCGTTGCTTGGCGAGATTTTGCTGTTCTAGACGGTGTTGTTCCTGTCGCTGTTGTTCTAATTGCTGCTGTTCTAATTGTTTCTGTTTCAGGGCTTGGTGTTGCTGTTGCGTTTGTCGCTGTTGTGCTAATTGTTGCTGCTCAAGGCGTTGCTGCTCAAGGCGTTGCTGTTCGAGATGGGGGGACTCCAACTCATCAAGTCCCATCTGTTCGAAGGATGGGGGCTGAACAGGTTGGGGCTCGGTAGGCGCATTGTGCCTTGCGGGTTGTTCCGTTAGCAATTCTGTAGACGGCAGTTCTTGAGACGATCGCGCTGCGGGTTGGCTGTCGAACGGATTGGCCGGCTGCTGGGCTTTCCGCGCCTGGGATTCTTGCTGCTCCAGTTGATACTTGAATCGTGCTTTGGTCCGCCGGGAGTTGAGCACCGAGTCATCCTGTTGTTCGCTTTGGTACTTAAACATAGTGACGGAGGGAGATTCGCAAAGGTGAGCCGCAAGGTCGCAATCCCGTAATGGAAGACCGACCGATATCGGAGGGATTGCATCTATGCTAAACCAGCAACGGGAAAAAATGCCCGACTGGCCCGGTGCCTTGACCGATCGCCAGGGCATGATGCAGGGCTTGGGTGACGTATTGCTTGGCGCTTTGTACCGCGTCTAGCGGCGGAGTTCCCCGAGCCAGGTTGGCGGCGATCGCCGCCGCGAGGGTACAGCCGGTGCCATGGGTATGGGGCGTTGCCACCCGTTCGGTGTGCAAAATCTCAAACTGCTGGCCGTCAAACCAAACATCCGTGCCCTGCAACTCCCCAGCGAGGCTCCCCCCCTTGACCAAGACAGACTGGGGTCCCTGCTGATGAATGCTCCGGGCGGCTTGCTGCATTTGCTCCAGGGTGTCGATCGTCATCCCCGCAAGAATCTGGGCTTCATAACGATTGGGCGTTGCGATCAATGCCTTCGGCAGAAGATGATCGCGCAGGGTAGCGATCGCATCCTGATCAATTAACACAGCCCCCGTACGAGAAACCATCACCGGATCGACGACCAAAGCGGCGATCGGTTGTGCATTCAGCACCTCAATCACGGCAGTCATAATCTCGGCATTGAGCAGCATCCCCGTTTTAGCCGCATCCACCCCAATATCACTAAGCACTGCCTGGAGCTGAGCCTTGACCATCGCTGGCGCAATCCCCTCCACTCGCTCTACGCCCATCGTATTCTGGGCCGTTACACAGGTCAGGGCGCTCATGCCATGGACACAATGCATGGCAAAGGTGCGCAAATCGGCCTGAATGCCTGCACCGCCACCACTATCAGAGCCGGCGATCGTCAGGGCTCGTGCCAATGTCATCAGAAGAATTTGAGGTCAACTGTGAGGCTAACGACGCGGGAACCGCCGTCGCTGCAAAAATTCGGGAATATCCAAACCATTGGCCGCTGGGGCCGGCTCAGAAAGGGGGGACGGTACCATCGTTGGTGCAGGCGGCACAGCAGCTTGGGGATTCTGCACCGTCGGTTGGGCCTCGGCCGGCGGTGTCGGCTCGGGCTGAGGCGGTTTTGGCAGGGCATCCGCCGGATTGATCACAGGTTGGCGTAGACCCGGTGCTTTACTCTGCTTACTCCGGCTGCTCGTGGTGGTTTTTGTCCCTTCGCCATTAAACCCTGTGGCAATGACCGTAATCTTCAACTCGCCTTGCATCTCCTCATCGATCACCGAGCCAAAAATAATATTGGCATTGGGGTCAACCACCTCGTAGATCGTTTCGGCGGCAGTGTTGACCTCATGCAGGGTAAGGTCGCTGCTGCCGGTAATGTTGAAGACCACCCCTTTGGCTCCCTCAATCGAAGATTCTAGGAGCGGTGAGGAAATCGCCATTTGAGCCGCTTCCCGGGCCCGCGACTTGCCCGAGCCAATGCCAATGCCCATCAGGGCTGACCCCGCATCGGCCATGACGGCCCGCACATCGGCAAAGTCCACATTGACAAGCCCCGGAATGAGGATGATATCTGAGACGCCTTGGACGCCCTGGCGCAGAATATCATCGGCCACCATGAAGGCCTGTTGAACCGGAGTCTCCGGCGCGATCACCGACAAGAGCTTGTTGTTGGGAATCACAATCAAGGTATCAACCCGACTTTGCAGAGCACCGATGCCTTCTTCCGATTGACTGGTGCGGCGTCGCCCTTCAAACGTAAAAGGGCGGGTGACAATGCCCACGGTCAGGCAACCCATCTCCTTGGCGACCTCAGCCACGATGGGAGACGCACCTGTTCCCGTACCACCTCCCATCCCGGAGGTAATAAACACGAGATCTGTGCCCTCTAAAGCTTGAGAAATTTCGTCCCGTGACTCTTCAGCAGCCTTTTGGCCAATCGCAGGGTTTCCGCCCGCTCCCAACCCCCGAGTTAATTTTTGACCAATCTGGAGACGATGGGGTGCACTGGTCATTTCCAGCGCCTGGGAGTCCGTGTTGATCGCCCAGAACTCTACCCCACTCACACCACTAGCAATCATGCGGTTGACGGCATTGCAGCCACCCCCCCCCACACCAATCACTTTGATTTTGGCAACGTTACTGGGCATAATCTCTGTCATTTCTAATTCTCCTTCGGGTAAGGAGGGCATCGGTTGGGTTGGTAGTAGAGGCGTTGGGGGCAAGGCTGTCCCCGGATTGTTAAACGGGGTGTAATTTGACACAGTTATTTGGGGTTGGGCAAGTGAGCCCTTAATGGGGGTTCAGAATTAGCCCTTAGTTTACTATCCCCAAGCAATTTTTTCATCATGGGCTGCTCACATTTACGACCAGAGACGTGTAACCAGCGACAATAGAGGAACTTAGCGATCGCTGTTCTATCATCAATGCTCTGTTTGTCAGCAAATTTCCAACCCCGACCCGTTACATCAGGGCGGGGTTTCGAAAATTCCCAACCGTGAGTGACAAATTTTAGTGACAAATCCTCTGGCCCAGGACAGGGAAGTGGCAAGCTGAGAGAAGTCGCAGGTGGATGCCTGTGTCCCACTCAATGATCACAGGGAAAGACGATGTCGGAATTTTTGGATTTTCTAAAGCACCCCTATGCCTATGTGGCGATCGGGGAATTTAAGCCCGGTTGCTTTAACGAAGCGGAGCAGCTTTTTGTCAAAGCGGTCTCATCCTACAGCCAAGGCTTTGCCGGGGCCTACTTGCTGCAAAAACCAGGAACTGATCAGGGGATTGCGGTGATCTTTTGGGATGATGCTGCTGATATGGAAGCCAATCGCACCGCGATTCATGAGGCGGTAATGCAGGAGATGAAACACCTCTTTGCTGGAGTACCGGAAACGGGTTTTTATGAAGTGGCCAGCCAGGTAAAACCGAAAGATAGCACCAGTGAGGTTGGCGTTTAGAAGGACTCCCGAAATGTAATGTTTTAAGTCGGATTCTGCTCTAGTACGTTGAGGCGCAAGCGTACTGATTCAGCGTGGGAGTGGAGCCCTTCTGCTTGGGCCAAGGTTTGGATCGCCGCACCCATCTTCTGCAAAGCCGTGGGTGAATATTGGATCAGGCTCGAATGTTTGAGGAAGGTTTCGACACCCAAAGCCGAGGCATAGCGTGCTGCACCGGAGGTGGGCAGGGTATGGTTGGGCCCAGCGAGGTAGTCTCCCACTGCTTCGGGAGTAGCGTTGCCGAGAAAGATGGCACCAGCGTGGCGGATCTGTTTGCTCAATTCCCAAGGGTCTGCCACTTCGAGTTCCAGATGTTCCGGAGCAAAGAGATTAGAAAGCTCTGCCGCCATCTCAAGACTCTCAACCACGACGACGAGACCATAATGGGCGATCGCCTTTTCAGTTAGCACCCGGCGTGGATGGTTCTCGAGTTGCTGATCTACCGCTTGACAGGCCGCTTGGGCAAGATCGATGTCGGTCGTGAGCAAAATGGCGGCCGCAAGGGGGTCATGCTCGGCTTGGGCAAGTAGGTCTGCCGCTACATGAACCGGATTGGCTTGATTATCGGCAATCACGAGGACTTCTGAGGGCCCCGCGAGGGAATCAATCCCGACGGTGCCATAGACCAGTTTCTTGGCGAGGGTGACATAGATGTTGCCGGGCCCGGTAATAACATCGACTTTGGGCAGGGTTGCGGTGCCGTAGGCAAGGGCGGCGATCGCCTGCGCACCGCCCACCCGATAAATCTCATTCACCCCTGCTTCCTGGGCCGCCACCAAAACAACCGGGTTGACTTTGCCCTCTGCCCCCGGTGGTGTTGTCATCACCACCCGAGGCACCTGGGCTACCATCGCCGGAACCGCATTCATCAAGACGGTGCTGGGGTAAGCGGCTCGCCCCCCTGGCACATACAAACCAGCGCGATCGACCGGCGTGTAGCGCTTCCCCAGCACTATATCATTGGCACCAAACTGCACCCAGGACTGGGGAATGCGTTGGCGGTGGAAGGCTTCGATCTGTTGACGGGCCAGGACAATGGCATCCAGCAGTTCCTTAGACACTTGCTGATAGGCCGCATCAATTTCAGAGCCCGTCACCTTCAGCTCAGATGCGGCAAGGCGTAATTGATCAAACTGCTCAGTGTAGCGTAAAACCGCTGCATCTCCCTGCTGCTGAACATCGTGAACCACAGCACGAACAGCAGCCTCTTGTCGATGCGTTTCCCCCCCGTGTGTCCGTGCACTAATCCGCTCTAATTCTAAGCGGGCTTCAGCAAGCTCAGTTACGATTCTCAGCATAGATTTACAAATCCTCGGGGCGGCCCAAGCACCAGTTGTCTTGGCAGTACCGGAACCGAGCAGCCCAACAGGCAAGGAAATTGACCGACTGACCACGGTTCCGCTTGATTAACAGCTTAACTTGGATCACCTAGGCAATGGGGGGGATTGCCTCAGAAAAAGTTCAGGTCTGTCCATTGCAGTGCCCCCCATCCGCCCCCTTTTTTCCAGATGCCAATTGCAGCTTTGCCAGTTATAATGTTATATTACTGTGTCCTGTGTGGTGCGGCTTCTAAGCATTAGCATTACATACAAGCGATCTCTTGATCTTCCCTCCTAATCCTAACTCCCAGAAACGACTGTGGCCAACTCCAAATCTGCACTTAAACGGATTAAGATTGCCGAGCGCAACCGTCTGCGCAATCGAACCTATAAATCAGCGGTAAGAACCTTAATGAAGCGGTATTTTGACACGGTTGAGGCCTACGTTGCCTCACCGAATGAAGAACTGCTCGGCGCAGTGAATCAGGCCCAATCCCAGGCTTACAGCAAAATTGACAAAGCCGTCAAACGGGGGGTTCTGCACGCCAATAATGGCTCTCGCAAGAAGTCACGCCTAGTTCGTTACTGGCGTCGCAGTACTGCCCATTTGGAGGCACCCTCTGCTTGATCAAACCCGTGCTTGCATCTGATTTGAGGAACAGTCTACGACTTAGAGCCACAGACGTTGGATCAACAGCGGGTCGCTCCCTCACCCCTGAGACTTACTAAACGTCTCCGTCATCTCATCGCACGCTGGGTTGAATGCAACTGATTGATACGCATATACATCTGAATTTTGCTACCTTTCAAGCGGATATGGTAGCACTGCGCTCACGCTGGCAAGCGATGGGCGTCGTTCAGCTTGTGCATTCCTGTGTCCATCCCGGCGAGTTTCCGGAGATCCAGGCGCTGGCCGATCGCTTTCCTGAGCTGTCCTTTGCGGTGGGTCTGCACCCGTTGGACAGCGATCGTTGGACAGCCACGATGGCTGAAGAAATTACTGCATTAGCGCAGTCCGATCCGCGTGTGGTTGCCATCGGCGAGTTAGGTCTGGATTTTTACAAGGCCCAGAACTTGAGTCAGCAACAGCAGATCTGTGAGCAGCAGCTCCAAATCGCTGTTGCATTGGGCAAACCTGTAATTGTTCACTGCCGAGAGGCGGCCCCAGCAATGGTTGAACTTTTGCAGCAGGTTCAAGAGAAAACGGGACGAGCTGTGCGAGGCGTTATGCATTGCTGGACGGGCTCTCCGGAAGAAACCCGATGGTTTTTGGATCTGGGGTTTTATATCAGCTTTAGCGGCATTGTTACGTTCAAAACGGCCCACCAAGTCAAGGCTGCGGTTGCCGTTGTGCCCGACGATCGCCTGTTGATTGAAACGGACTGCCCCTTTCTGGCACCTGTCCCCTACCGAGGGAAGCGCAATGAACCCAGTTATGTTCATCATGTCGCTGAAGCCGTGGCCGAGCTACGCCAAACGCCCCTAGACACGATCGCCCAGCAAACCACCGCCAATGCCCAGCGTCTCTTTGGCCTTTGATAAGGTTGAACCCTGAATTTTGAATCCTGAACTTTGAACCCTGGCCCCCTACCCCCTACTGAACCCATGACCAACCTCATCCAAAGTCTGCTTCCCGATTTGATTGAGATTCAGCGGGCAAGTTTCCGCTGGTTCCTGGAGACGGGTTTAATCGAAGAACTCAATAGCTTCTCGCCGATCACCGACTATACCGGCAAGCTCGAGTTGCATTTCATCGGCGATGATTATGAACTCCATGCTCCCAAGTACGATGTAGACGAAGCCAAACGCCGCGATGCCAGTTATTCGGTGCAGATGCATGTGCCCACCCGGCTGATCAACAAAGAAACGGGGGAAATCAAGGAACAGAAAGTCTTTATTGGGGACTTACCCCTGATGACCGAGCGGGGGACGTTCATTATCAACGGGGCAGAGCGGGTGATCGTCAATCAGATTGTGCGCTCGCCAGGGGTCTACTACAAAGCTGAAATTGACAAAAATGGGCGGCGCACCTATTCCGCGTCGTTGATTCCCAACCGGGGGGCCTGGCTCAAATTTGAAACCGATAAAAATAGCCTGGTTTGGGTGCGGATCGACAAGACCCGTAAGCTTTCTGCGCAAGTCTTGCTCAAGGCGATCGGTCTCGGGGACAACGAAATCTTCGATGCCCTGCGTCACCCCGATTTCTTCCAAAAGACCCTAGAAAAAGAAGGCAATCCCAGCGAAGAAGATGCCCTAATGGAACTCTATCGGAAGCTGCGTCCCGGTGAACCTCCCACCGTCAATGGCGGACGTCAACTCTTGGAATCCCGCTTCTTTGACAACAAGCGCTATGACCTGGGCAAGGTTGGGCGCTATAAGCTCAATAAAAAGCTACGCCTCAATACCCCCGATACCGTACGGGTCTTGACCAACGACGATATTCTCGCCTCGATTAATTACCTGATTAACCTGGAGTTTGACGCGGGCAATACCGATGATATTGACCACCTGGGGAATCGTCGGGTGCGCTCGGTCGGAGAACTACTGCAAAACCAAGTTCGGGTGGGGCTCAATCGCCTGGAACGCATTATTCGGGAGCGGATGACCGTTTCTGAAGCCGATTCCCTCACCCCCGCTTCGTTGGTCAACCCCAAGCCGCTGGTAGCAGCAATCAAAGAGTTTTTTGGCTCCTCCCAGCTCTCCCAGTTTATGGATCAAACCAACCCGCTCGCCGAGCTGACCCACAAACGGCGTCTGTCAGCTCTGGGCCCCGGGGGATTGACCCGCGAGCGGGCAGGCTTTGCGGTACGGGATATTCACCCTTCCCACTACGGGCGCATCTGTCCAGTGGAAACGCCAGAAGGCCCCAATGCGGGCCTAATTGGCTCCCTGGCAACCCATGCCCGGGTCAACGAGTATGGCTTTATTGAAACGCCCTATCACAAGGTCGAAGCGGGGCGGATTGACCTCAATCGAGCGCCAGAATATCTCACGGCTGACCAAGAGGATGATCTGCGGGTGGCGCCAGGAGACGTGGCAACAGATGAGGAGGGATATATTAAAGGCGATCGCATCGCTGTCCGCTACCGTCAGGAATTCTCCACTACTACACCAGAACAAGTGGACTATGTGGCGATTTCGCCGGTACAGATTGTTTCCGTTGCCACCTCCTTGATACCCTTCCTGGAGCATGACGATGCCAACCGGGCCCTGATGGGCTCTAACATGCAGCGCCAAGCTGTCCCCCTCTTGCGTCCGGAACGTCCCCTGGTGGGTACAGGACTGGAGGCCCAAGCCGCTCGCGACTCCGGGATGGTGGTGGTTTCCAAGCACCACGGCACGGTGAGCTATGTGGATGCCAACCGGGTGCGGATCAAGGTGGACTGGTCTCAAGCCAACCCGGACACTCTGGGCAAGCAGCCCGAGGAAGTGGAATATGAACTCCAGAAATACCAACGTTCCAACCAGGACACCTGCCTGAATCAGCGGCCGCTCGTATTTGAAGGCGAACCCGTTGTGCCCGGTCAAGTCCTGGCGGATGGGTCTTCTACTGAAGGAGGCGAACTGGCGTTGGGGCAGAATATTCTCGTCTCCTATATGCCTTGGGAAGGCTACAACTACGAAGACGCGATCCTGATCAGCGAGCGGCTGGTGATGGACGATGTCTATACCTCAATCCACGTTGAGAAGTTCGAGATTGAGGCGCGGCAAACCAAGCTCGGCCCTGAGGAAATTACCCGCGAGATTCCCAACGTGGGCGAAGACTCCCTGCGCAACCTAGACGAGCGGGGCATTATTCGTATTGGTGCCTGGGTCGAAGCGGGCGATATTTTGGTGGGTAAAGTGACGCCTAAAGGTGAGTCTGATCAACCGCCAGAAGAGAAACTGCTGCGGGCGATCTTTGGGGAAAAAGCCCGCGATGTCCGGGACAACTCCCTGCGGGTTCCCAATGGCGAAAAAGGCCGCGTCGTCGATGTCCGGGTCTTTACGCGGGAGCAGGGCGATGAGCTGCCGCCAGGAGCCAACATGGTTGTCCGGGTCTATGTCGCCCAGAAACGGAAGATCCAGGTGGGTGACAAGATGGCCGGACGCCACGGCAATAAGGGCATCATCTCGCGGATTATGGCGATGGAAGACATGCCCTATCTCCCGGATGGCCGACCGGTAGATATTGTCCTTAACCCCTTGGGGGTGCCCTCCCGGATGAATGTCGGACAAGTGTTTGAATGTCTCCTGGGTTGGGCGGGGGAAAACCTCGGGGTGCGCTTTAAAATCACTCCCTTTGATGAGATGCATGGGGAAGAGGCCTCGCGCCTCTCGGTGCATGGCAAGCTGGCTGAGGGACGGAAAAAGCCCGGTAAGGGTTGGGCCTATGACCCGGATAACCCCGGTAAAATTCAGGTCTATGACGGTCGCACCGGGGAACCCTTCGATCGCCCGGTCACAGTGGGCATTGCCTATATGCTCAAGCTGGTTCACCTTGTCGATGACAAGATTCACGCTCGCTCCACCGGTCCCTATTCCCTCGTTACCCAGCAGCCCCTCGGCGGGAAAGCTCAGCAAGGCGGTCAGCGCTTTGGTGAAATGGAAGTCTGGGCCCTGGAAGCCTACGGCGCGGGCTACATCCTGCAGGAATTGCTCACGGTGAAGTCCGATGATATGCAGGGACGTAATGAGGCCCTCAATGCGATCGTCAAGGGCAAACCCATCCCTCGCCCCGGAACGCCGGAATCCTTCAAGGTCTTAATGCGGGAATTACAGTCCTTGGGCCTTGATATTGCCGTACATAAGGTGGACACCACCCCCGACGGCATGAGTAGTGACTCAGAAGTGGACTTGATGGCTGATCACGAACGGCGTCGAACCCCGAGTCGCCCCACCTATGAGTCGTTGACTACCGATGATCTCCATGAGGAAGAAGCTGCTACCTAATTTGGGTTCAAAGTTCAAGGTTCAAAGTTAAAAGTTTGGAACGACGAAGAAACACATGCTGCATTGTGGGCCACATCCCGAACCCACCCCGGTCATCGCTGTGCGAGATCGCCCCTCCCAAGAGGGGATATTCTGCCTTGAAATCTCCGACTGGGAGGAGTACCCCGGAGGGGGGAGGTGGGTCGGCCAACTTCGCTTTTTAGAGCAAGTTTCTTTGGCCGTTCTGTCTGTCAAGGGCAGACTTTAAGATCTGAACTTTGAACCTTGAACCTTGAACCTTGAACTCTGAACTCTGACCCCCATCCCGAGCCTCCAGCACAATGAGTAACAAACAAACCGAACAACGTTTCGACTATGTCAAGATCGGCATTGCTTCGCCCGATCGCATCCGTCAATGGGGTGAGCGTACCCTGCCCAATGGTCAAGTGGTCGGCGAGGTGACCAAGCCTGAGACGATCAACTACCGCACCCTCAAACCGGAAATGGATGGGCTCTTTTGTGAGCGCATCTTTGGCCCCGCTAAAGACTGGGAATGCCATTGTGGCAAGTACAAACGGGTACGCCATCGGGGTATTGTCTGTGAGCGCTGTGGTGTCGAGGTAACGGAGTCGCGGGTGCGCCGCCACCGCATGGGCTACATCAAACTGGCCGCCCCAGTAACCCATGTCTGGTATCTCAAGGGCATCCCCAGCTATCTGAGTATTTTGCTGGATATGGCCCTGCGGGATGTGGAGCAGATCGTCTATTTCAACGCCTATGTGGTGCTTGACCCCGGCAATGCCAGCAACCTCAGCTACCGGCAACTGCTCACCGAAGATCAATGGCTAGAAATTGAGGAGCAACTCTACGAGGAAGATGCCCAAATTGAAGGCATTGAGGTGGGTATTGGCGCGGAGGCCGTCCAGCGCCTGCTTGAAGATATCAACCTCGAAGAAGAAGCCGAGAAGCTGCGGGAGGCGATCGCCAATGCTAAGGGACAAAAACGTGCCAAGCTGATCAAGCGCCTGCGCGTCATTGATAATTTTGTCGCCACCGGGGCCCACCCCGAGTGGATGGTGCTGACCTACATCCCGGTGATTCCCCCCGATCTGCGGCCGATGGTGCAACTCGACGGCGGTCGCTTTGCCACCTCCGACCTCAATGACCTCTACCGTCGGGTGATCAACCGCAATAACCGTCTGGCTCGCCTCCAAGAAATTCTCGCTCCTGAGATCATCGTTCGTAACGAGAAACGGATGCTCCAAGAAGCCGTGGACGCCCTGATTGATAATGGACGACGCGGTCGCACGGTCGTGGGCGCGAATAATCGCCCCTTAAAATCCCTCTCCGATATTATTGAAGGAAAGCAGGGGCGCTTCCGCCAGAACCTCCTCGGCAAACGGGTAGACTATTCTGGTCGTTCGGTGATCGTGGTTGGGCCCAAGCTCAAGATCTATCAATGTGGCTTGCCCCGTGAGATGGCGATCGAGCTGTTTCAGCCCTTTGTGATCCACCGTCTAATTAAGAGCGGTTTGGTTAACAACATTAAGGCCGCCAAAAAGCTGATCCAGCGCGGCGATAGCTCGGTTTGGGATGTGCTGGAGGAGGTGATCGCCGGCCATCCGGTAATGCTCAACCGGGCACCCACCCTGCACCGCCTCGGGATTCAGGCCTTTGAGCCGATTTTGGTGGATGGTCGAGCCATTCAACTGCATCCCCTGGTCTGTCCGGCCTTCAACGCTGACTTTGATGGCGACCAAATGGCGGTGCATGTGCCCCTCTCCCTGGAGGCCCAAGCCGAGGCACGCTTGCTAATGCTGGCTTGCCACAATATTCTCTCTCCCGCCACCGGTAAGCCGATCGTGGCCCCCTCCCAAGATATGGTCTTGGGCTGCTACTATCTCACCGCCGAAAATCCCCGGCTCCAGGAATTTGTCCAGAGCCCCGAAGAGCTACTCGATCGCCTGCGTCGGGGCGTTGAACGCCGCTTTGCCTCGATGGAGGATGCGATCAAGGCCTTTGAGCAGGAGCAGCTCAATATCCACAACTACCTCTGGTTGCGCTATAACGGCGCGGTGGAATCTATTGACAAAGGTGAGGCGGAAACCGTCTTCCATGAAGAGACCCAAACCGATGGCAGCATTACCCGTTACTACGCCCAGCCGCGCGGTGAGTCACAATTCTTACCCACGCGCTTTGTGCGCGAAACTGAAACAGGCGAAACCTTTCAATATATTTATACCACTCCCGGGCGCATTATCTACAACAAAACCATTCAGGGCGCATTGGTTTAACCGTTGCCCCCTTCGGAATTCGGAACGCGGAATTCAGAATTCCGAACTCCGAATTCTGTCTTCATTCCTCTGCCTTTCTCTTCTGTCCTACTTGCTTAACCGAGACCCATGGCCGCACAAAAACCCGTCTTCTTTAACCATATTGTCGATAAAGGGCAACTCAAAAAGCTGATTGCTTGGGCCTATACCAACTACGGCAGTGCCCGCTCTTCCCAAGTTGCTGATGAACTCAAGGGCATGGGCTTCCGCTATGCCACCCGCGCGGGCGTCTCGATCAGCGTCGATGATTTGCAAGTGCCGCCGGTCAAGAAGGCGATGCTGGCTGAAGCGGAGACGACGATTGAAACCACCGAGAACCGCTATCGCACTGGAGAGATTACTGAGGTGGAGCGCTTCCAGAAGGTCATTGACACCTGGAATGTCACCTCCGAATCCCTTAAAGAGGAGGTGGTCACGAACTTCCGCTCCACCAACCCGTTGAATAGCGTCTACATGATGGCCTTTAGCGGGGCACGGGGGAATCTCTCCCAGGTTCGGCAGTTGGTGGGGATGCGGGGCCTGATGGCCGATCCCCAGGGGGAAATCATTGACCAACCGATCAAGACCAACTTCCGGGAGGGCTTGACGGTAACGGAATACATCATCTCCTCCTATGGGGCGCGCAAAGGGCTGGTGGATACTGCCCTGCGCACGGCGGATTCAGGCTATCTCACCCGCCGTCTGGTGGATGTGAGCCAAGATGTGATTGTGCGGGAGGTGGACTGTGGTACGCATCGGGGCGTCACCCTGACGGCTATGAAGGATGGCAACCGGGTCTTGATTCCCCTCTCCACTCGACTGTTGGGCCGTACCATTGCCGAAGACATGGTCGATCCAGAAACGGGCGAGATGGTTGCCAAACGGAATGACACGGTCGATGAGCCCCTTGGCAAGCGTTTGGAGCAGACCTTTGAGGAAATCAAGGTGCGATCGCCCCTGACCTGTGAAGCTGCCCGCTCCGTCTGCCAACATTGCTATGGTTGGAGCTTGGCCCACGGTCATCTGGTGGATCTGGGTGAGGCGATCGGGATTATTGCCGCTCAGTCGATTGGCGAACCGGGAACCCAGCTCACTATGCGGACTTTCCATACCGGGGGGGTCTTCACAGGTGAGGTGGCTCGGACGGTTAAGGCCGAAGTCGCTGGCACTGTTGAGTTTGGCAAAAAATTGCGTACCCGACCCGTCCGCACCCGTCACGGGGACGATCGCGAGCAGGTGGATGTCCCCGGTGATTTGATCGTAGTCAGCGTCAAGGGTAAGAAATATCGCTATGGTCTGACCGCCGGAACGCTGCTCATCGTCAAAAAGGGCGATGTCGTCACCAAGGGGGAACTACTGGCCCAGGTCGAAGCGGTCAAGCGCCAAAAATCCACCGAAAAAGCCACCAAAGACGTTGCCACCGATCTGGCGGGCGAGGTGCGCTTCGATCGCCTGGTCGCCGAAGAAAAGACCGATCGTCAGGGTAACATCACCTACATTGCCCAGCGTGGAGGCTTGCTCTGGGTGCTCTCAGGCGGTGTCTATAATCTGCTCCCCGGTGCAGAGCCCGTGGTGCAGGACGGTGACACTGTTACCGAGGGCAATGTGCTCGCCGAAACTCAGCTCCGCACTGCCCATGGCGGGGTCGTTCGCCGCGCCGAACAGGGCCGCGAAATTGAGATTATTACGGCTTCGGTGCAGCTTGACCAAGCTCAGGTCACGCGCTCTGCATCGGGCACGCGAGAGCAGTACTTGATCCAGACCGCCCACGGTCAAGAGTTCTTCCTCAAAGCCGCCCCCGGCACCAAGGTGCTCAACCATCAGGTGATTGCCGAGCTTAATGACGATCGCTACCAAACTCATACCGGCGGCATTGTTAAATACGCGGGCGTAGAAACGGGCAAGTCCCGGGGTAAAAAGCAGGGCTATGAAGTGACCCAAGGGGGCTCATTGCTCTGGATTCCGGAAGAATGCCACGAGGTGAATAAGGACATCTCCCTGCTGATGGTAGAAGAGGGGCAATATGTTGAAGCGGGCACCGAAGTGGTCAAAGATATTTTCTGCCAGTCCTCCGGCATTGTGGAGATTACCCAGAAAAACGACATCCTGCGGGAGATGGTGATCAAACCCGGCGATCTGCACCTGATGGACGAGCCGCCCGCGATCGAGGCCGATGGTCAACTGCTCCAACCGGGCACAACAGTTTTCCCTGACTTGACCCTAGAAGAGCTCCGCTACGGTGAATATGTCGATACGCCCGAAGGTCTCGCCCTGCTGTTGCGTCCGGTTCAAGAGTTTACGATCGCCGATACCCCGAATGTTCCCTCCCAAGACTCGATTAACGAAGACGGCGGCCAAAGCATTTCCCTACGTGCGGTACAACGCCTCTTTTACAAAGATGGTGAACGGGTCAAGTCCGTCAATGGTGTGGAGTTGCTGAGCACCCAACTGGTGCTCCACATTACCGACGAAGAGAGCCACGATGTCGAGAGTCTCAGTGCCGACATTGAACTGCTCCCCACTGACCCAGACGACGAAGACACCGACTACCGCCTGCAAATCGTGATTTTGGAATCCCTGGTGATTCGGCGGGATATTGACGCCGATACCACTAGCGGCGGTACCCAAACCCATGTGGTCGTCAAGGATGGTGATGAAATTCCCAAAGGGGCGGTGGTCGCCCGCACGGAAATCAAATGTAAAGAGGGTGGTGAAATCCAGGGCATTCAAGCCGAAGCTGAAGCCATGCGACGCTTGCTGGTGGTACGTGATAGTGATGTCAGCCGCCTGACAATTAGTGAGGCGGCTACCGTTACAGTTGGAGATTTGGTGGTGGCAGGGCAGGAAATTGCCCCAGGCGTCACGGCAACCGAATCGGGCTGTGTGCTAAAGATCACCAAAAAAGAGGTGGTGCTCCGTCTTGGTCGGCCCTACCGGGTTTCCACCGGAGCACTCCTCCAAGTCAATGATCATGACCTAGTGCAGCGGGGGGATAGTTTGGTCTTGCTCGTCTTTGAGCGCTCAAAAACTGGCGATATTATTCAGGGTCTACCCCGAATTGAGGAGCTTCTGGAAGCCCGCCGTCCTCGCGAGGCCTGCACCTTAGCCCGTCGCCCCGGCACGGCACAGGTGGTCTTTGAAGCCGATGAGAGTATTGATGTCAAGGTGATTGAAAATGATGGGGTGGTCACCGATTATCCCCTCAGCCCTGGGCAGAGCATCTTGGTGGGGGATGATCAAGCGGTTGCCATAGCAGATCCCCTGACCGATGGCCCGTCCAACCCCCATGAAATTCTGGAAATTTTCTTTGAATATTATCAGGATGAATTGGGTGACTATGAAGCGGCCCTCGTCGCCTTGCAAAAGGCCCAAGCCTTCCTCGTCGATAGCGTCCAAGGCGTTTATCAGGCCCAGGGGATTACCATTTCCGACAAACATATTGAGGTGATTGTCCGCCAAATGACCTCCAAGGTTCGAATTGACGATGGCGGGGATACCACCATGCTACCGGGTGAGTTGGTCGAACTACGTCAGGTGGAGCAGGTCAACGATGCCATGGGGATTACCGGTCTGGCACCCGCCCGTTATACGCCGGTGTTGCTCGGCATTACCAAAGCCTCTTTGAACACAGACAGTTTCATTTCGGCGGCTTCTTTCCAGGAGACCACGCGGGTGTTAACGGAAGCGGCGATCGAAGGTAAGTCGGACTGGCTCCGGGGTCTTAAGGAAAATGTGATTATTGGGCGCTTGATTCCAGCGGGGACAGGCTTTTCTACCCCTGAAGAGCTGCCCTTAGCGGGGAGCGTGGAGTCGAGTGATGCACCCTTTGAGATGGGGACTGGCGGCTTTGGCAATCGTGCCAATGGGGTTACCGATGATTTGGTCTATCCCAGCACCAATGGGGATTTCAATCAGGGTGCAACTCTGGATGAAAATATGGTCTTGGACGATCAAACCGCCCGGGCTTACCAGCTCGATAATACCCAGCCAGCGGCTGATCCAGCCGCTGATACTCAGCCCGCATCCCCAGCGACCTTCTTGCTCACGGAAAATGGCACTGAAGAAGAATAGACTCAAACTGACGGCATCACGTGCAACATCGTAAACGCCAAGAATTATCCCGTTTGGGAGGGTTTCATGAGAGTTTAGAAAATGAATGAATCGGGAATCCCGTAGCGCAGACGTCCCGCCTGCCAAGGGTTTAGCGCATTTTGCAATTACCGGATTAATTCCTTAACTTTCATAAAACCCTCCCCTATAGTGGATTGTATTTTGGGGGATACAGCCTGTGATTGCTCTGAAAATAGAGTTTCATCCTTAGGGATGATGCTCCGTCAGGATTGATTGGTATTACTCGCACTCTGCACTTTGAACGACCCCCTGCGGTACTATGGTCAATCCTCAAGCTGCCCAATCCCCGTCCCGTGCTGCCCAGAATAATCCTGTTGCTCATGGGCATGTGCATGACGCCCAAACCCAGCGCAAAATTATCAATCGTCTCTCTCGGATTGAGGGTCATATTCGTGGCATTAAGACCATGTTGAGCGAAGATCGTCATTGCCCGGAGGTGCTGATTCAAATTGCGGCGGTGCGGGGTGCACTCGATCGCGTCGCCCGAATGATTTTGGATGAACATTTGAGTGCCTGTGTGGGGCGGGCTGCTGAGCAGGGCAATATTGAAGCGGAGCTCGAAGAGCTCAAAGCTGCCCTTGATCATTTTTTGCGCTGATCCCCTTTATCTCTATGCCCCCAAATCGCCCCACATCCCAACATCTGAACCGCTTGGCAGAAATTCTTTTGGGCATTGGCTGGGCGATCGCCCTCACTGCCCTCCACCATCAGGTTCAGGCCGCCCCCCTGCTCGCAACCGTCACCGACACCCCGGCGATCGCCCAAGTCAACTGGTTTGAAGCGATTATTCTCGGCATGGTTCAAGGACTGACTGAATTTATCCCGATTAGCAGTACTGCTCACCTCAAGGTCGTGCCTGTGGTGCTGGGCTGGGGTGATCCTGGCGTGACCTTCACAGCAGTCATTCAACTGGGCAGCATCGGCGCGGTGCTCTGGTATTTCTGGCAAGACATTGTGGATTTAAGCCAGGGTGCTTGGCGAGCCGTTCGCCAGTCGGACTGGCAGGCGACCGAATTTCGTATGGCTCTGGGTATTGTAGTGGGAACTTTGCCGATTCTCGTCTGTGGGCTTTTGCTCAAGGCGCTGGTGCCCAATTTGGATGAGTCGCCGATCCGTAGTTTGCCCGCGATCGCGATCGCCTCGATCGTCATGGCCCTGCTCCTGGCCGCCGCCGAACAGTTTGGGAAACGAGTTCGCACTTTTGAACAACTCAAGATGTCCGATGGTATCATCATGGGTTTGGCTCAAGCCTTGGCCCTTGTGCCAGGCGTCTCGCGCTCCGGCTCCACCATTACCGCTGGCCTGTTTATGGGCCTAGAGCGAGCCACGGCTGCCCGCTTTTCCTTTTTGCTAGGGATTCCCGCGATCACGCTAGCAGGTCTAGTGCAGCTTAAAACCAATGTGCTCGATGCAGGCGTAGAGGCTGCTGCTTGGTTGCCACTGCTGATTGGTACGGTCTCTTCGGCGATTTTTTCCTATTTGGCGATCGCCTGGTTGATCAAATATCTCCAGAAGCAAAATACCTGGGTCTTTGTCTGGTATCGGCTGGTGTTTGGTGTGGTGATTTTGGCGGCTGTGGGGCTGAAGTGGCTTTAGGGGTGTTTCTCAAAAATATTTAACCCCTGGCAGGCAAGACGCACTTCGACTCCGCTCAGCGACCGCCTGCGCTACGTTTATCTGCTCCTGTACCCGTAGCGCGGGCATCTTGCCCGCCACCAATGAGAATCATTTCTGGTGCATTTTTGCTTGGAGTACTCCCGGTTGACCACAATGCCCCTAGATTTTCGCAACACCAACACCCTCTGTACCTCGGTTTTTGTTCAGACGCTGGCTCAAATCGGGCTCAAGCTGGCGGTACTCTGCCCTGGCTACCGCTGCACGCCATTGACCGTCGCCTTTGCCGCTCACCCCGATATTGAAGCGATCGCCATCTTGGATGAGCGATCGGCGGCGTTTTTTGCTCTGGGTCAGGCCAAGCAAACAGGAGCTCCTGTGGTGTTGGTCTGTACCTCCGGTACGGCAGGGGCAAATTTTTACCCGGCGATTATTGAAGCCCACCATGCCCAGGTGCCGCTGTTGGTTTTGACAGGCGATCGCCCCCCGGAACTGCACCATTGCCATGCGGGCCAAACCATTGACCAGCTCAAGCTCTATGGTCACTATCCCAATTGGCAGGCTGAGCTGGCATTGCCCGAGGCGACCCTGAGCGCGGCGAGCTACTGGCGACAGATGGCCCTGCAGGCCTGGCGCAGATGCCACTTGCCCCACCGGGGTGTGGTGCATCTCAACTGTCCGTTTCGTAAGCCCCTCGAACCGATCGCCCCACCCCCCTTGACCCAGGCTAAACTTGCGGATTTGCAAGCCCAAATCGACCCCCAGACCTTTTTTGCCCCTTGCCAACCCCTGCAAGTTCCCCGCGCAGCGCCCCTGACTTTGCCAACCTTGCCCACCACTCGGGGCTTGATTATTGCTGGACTCGCTCAACCGGATGACCCCGCCGCCTATGGCCAAGCGGTGGCGCAACTGGCCGAGCAGACGCAATATCCTGTTCTGGCGGCGGGTCTTTCGCCCCTGCGGAACTGGACTGCGTTGAATCCGGCGCTGGTGACGCAATATGAGAGGATTTTGCGCGATCGCACCCTGCCTAATCAGCTCACGCCGCAACTCGTGATTCAACTGGGAGAGTTACCCACCAGCAAAGTGCTCCAGCAATGGTTGGCCGCGCATCAAGTTCCCCGCTGGATCATTGCGCCCCAGCCAGAGAATTTTGACCCGTTGCACGGGCCCAGTCAATTGTTTATGGGGGCGATCGAGCAGGGGGTGCAGTTTGAGACCGATCCAATTCACCCTCAGGAACCGGGAGATAAGTCCTATCTCATCCAATGGCAGACGTTGGAGCGGCGGTTGAGCCAAGATTTGGCTCGGGAATTGACGGCAATGGGCGATCGCTTTGAGGGCAAGGTGGCCTGGCTACTCTCCCGGCATCTGCCCCCGGAGACCCCCGTGATGGTTGCCAACAGTATGCCGGTGCGGGATGTGGCGTATTTTTGGCAGGGGGGCGATCGTTATCTGCGACTGTACTTTAACCGGGGAGCGAATGGCATTGATGGCACGCTCTCGACGGCGTTGGGTTTGGCGCATCATAACCAGCCTACGGTTTTACTGACGGGAGATCTGGCGTTGTTGCATGATACCAATGGGCTCTTGAGTTGTGGCAAACTGCACGGTCATCTGACGATTATTGTGATTAACAATCAGGGTGGCGGCATTTTTGAGATGTTGCCCATTGCTCAGTTTGAGCCGCCGTTTACGGAGTTTGTGGCCCTGCCGCAGGCGGTGACATTGCAGCCGCTTTGTGCAGCTTATGGGGTGGAATATTGCCGGATTGAAACCTGGGAACAATTGATCGAGTTACTGAGTTCATTGCCCCAGGCGGGAGTGCGGTTGCTGGAAGTGGGGTGCGATCGTCGGGCAGATCAGGCGCGGCGGCGACGGCTGTTGGGTTAATAGCACCCACCGCCGCGCAACACACCAGGGCAACCACAACCTCGAAGCCATAGAAGACGTGGGTGGGTCTAGCGACTGCCATTCAAGCAGGGCGACAAAACGACGTCGTGTATGAGTCGGAAATCTTTGTGATTTTGGATGGTGATAAAAAAATCATACCAACGAGTCATGACGGGTTATCACCCCCAACGATGAAAACCCCCTTACCAAGGGGGTCGGCGTAGCCGGGGGGATCTCGCTAGCTTCATTTACTTGGTGCAAGAGTATTAACATTGTCTATTTTCAAAGTAACGAGTCATGACGGGTTATCACCCCCAACGATGAAAACCCCCTTACCAAGGGGGTCGGCGTAGCCGGGGGGATCTCGCTAGCTTCATTTACTTGGTGCAAGAGTATTAACATTGTCTA